>JAYVUU010000201.1:0-6265 GCA_043787635.1 Synechococcales cyanobacterium
GCGGTACACGCCTTCACCGTATTTTTTTGCGGCCGCATACGTGCCGCAAAACGCTGGTTCAGTAGCGAAATTACGCAGCACTTTAAATTCTTCCGGCGTTAAAATCCTCAGTACTGAACTCGATCTATTGAATGCCAAAGTCCGATCGTTGGGTGAAGCTGAACAAATCGCACTGCAATCCCAACTCGCCACCCGTGAAGCTGAATTACGCCAACTCGATCGCGCTACGGTAGATTTGCAAAATACGGACAAAGAAACCCAAGCGACGATCGATCGTATTCAAATCGAACTGGCGGAGCATACTGACCGACTGACCCGCGCAACCCAGTCTCAGCAATCCCTAGAGCAAACCTTACAACTCGCCCAAACCGATCGCACCACGGCTCAAAATAGTCTTAATCATGCCCGTGAAGAAGCCAGTCAATCTGCTGCGAGTGCTGAAGCTTGGGTTCAAGAACAAACCGCTTTGCGCAACCAAATCGACACTATATTATTAACCTTAGAGCCGCAGCGTACAGAACAAGCCCGGTTGCTGGAGCGATCGAGTCAATTGGGAAAACAACTTGAAGATCAGGTGCGATCGCGAGATGGCTTAGCGTTGCAGTTGCGCGATCGGCAATTAGAACAGAAAAATTTAGCCACTGATTTTGCCTTGGCGATGCAATTGGTGCAAACCTTGGCTCAAGATATTGGGGCGATCGACCAAGAATTACAAATTCAAAGAGACACCCAAACCCGACTGCAAAATGAACAGCGAGAAAAGCAGCGCCAACTCGACAAACTCGAAGCCCAAAAGCACGCTATTCAAGAAGCCCAAGGAACCTTCGCGACTCAAGTTATTTTAGGGATGGGGCTATCCGGCGTTCATGGATTAGTCGCGCAACTTGGAAACGTGACTCCTAAATATCAATTGGCGTTGGAAGTTGCCGCCGGGGCACGCCTCGGTCAAATGGTGGTTGATGATGATTCCATTGCGGCAGCGGCGATCGAAATTCTGAAACAACAACGGGCTGGACGAGCAACCTTTTTACCGCTGAACAAGATTCGTGCGCCTCAAATTCCCGATGCCTCGAAACTTAAAACTGTGAATGGTTGTGTTGGGTATGCGATCGATTTGATTGATTGTGATGATCAATATTGGGATGTTTTTGCTTATGTGTTTGGGGGAACCGTCGTTTTTGAATCGATCGCCCGTGCCCGTCAAAACATGGGCAAATTTCGGATGGTGACATTAGATGGTGAACTCTTAGAATCCAGTGGGGCGATGACGGGGGGAAGTATGGGCAAATCTTCGCTGCATTTTGGATCTGGGCAAGTGCAAGAATCGGCGGAGGTGACCAGTCTTCGGAAACGATTGGCAGAAATTGAGGCGGTGTTATTTCGCTGTGAAGGGGCGATCGCGAGCGCAACTGTTGCCCATCAGAACAAGACAAAACAACTGATTGAAGCGCGACAGAACTATCGTGAGTTTGAACTAAATAATACTCAACTGACCAAAGAAATCGATCGGATGAGCAGTCAAGTGGATTCTTTGACGCACCAAGTCGCTCAGCAAACTATCGAGGGTCAAACCGCTGAACAACGTCTCATCGTTCTCAATGTAGAATTACCCCAACAAGAACACCAAGTTGCAGGATTGCGTGACGCGCTTGAAGCTTTAGAGCAGTCTCAAAATCATAGTGAATGGCAAGAGATTCAGTCTAGTTTGCGACATTTAGAAGCTGAACTTGAGACCAAAGAGAACGCATTGCGAGATATTCAGCGACATCTTCTCGATTTTAGAAATCAGCAAATCCGATCGCAAGAACGCCTCGATCAAGGGAATATCCGCCTCCAAGAACTCCGCGCTCAACAAGTCAATGCGCTTCAACAAGTGACTACGATCGATCGTCAAAAAGTCGAAATCAATACCGCCCTCATCGAACTCAAAGCACTCCTGACCGAACTCGACAAAACCCTCAGCCAAGAACGCCACAACCGCGATGCCCTCGATCGGCAACTGCGCGAACTCCAAACCCAGCACCAGCAAGCAGATTGGCAGCGGGGTAAAACCCAAGAAGCGCTCATATTATTGCGCCAAGAAGCTTTGACATTGCGCGAAACGTTGAATAATCAAGAATTGCCTGAGCCATTACCAGAAATTCCTGACGATGCAATACGAGATTTGCCAGCGCTCCAACACGAGATTCGATCGTTACAAAAGCGATTGCAATCTATGGAACCCGTTAATATGATGGCCCTAGAAGAATACGATCGGACTCAAGAGCGTCTACAAGAACTAACCGACAAATTGACCACCCTAGAAGAAGAACGCACCGAACTCCTATTGAGAATTGAGAATTTTACGACATTGCGTGTCCGGGCATTCCGCGAAGCCTATGATGTAGTCGATGTAAATTTCCAAGAAATCTTTGCCACATTATCGGAAGGCGATGGTCGTCTACAGCTTGAGGACGCACAAGATCCATTCAATGGTGGTCTAAACCTAATTGCCCATCCCAAAGGGAAACAAGTCCAACGTCTTGCCTCAATGTCTGGAGGTGAGAAATCTCTGACGGCCCTAAGTTTTATCTTTGCACTACAACGCTATCGCCCTTCGCCCTTCTATGCATTTGATGAAGTTGATATGTTTTTGGATGGTGCCAACGTTGAAAAATTAGCCCGCATGATTAAACATCAAGCCACACTAGCTCAATTTATGGTGGTGAGTTTACGACGACCCATGATTGAATCAGCCCAGCGCACGATCGGAGTGACCCAAGCCCGTGGAGCTTACACTCAGGTTATTGGAATTCAACTTGAAACCAAAAACAATGCAGCAATGGGTTAATCCGAAGCCCCCAACCCCCAATTCTGGGGGCTTCGGAATTTCTTACTCCCCCAAATTTGGGGGCTGGGGGCCGGTTCGCCAGAATCTTATTAATCACTCAGAATTACCATAGATCTTAAGCACCTTGTCGTAGTAATTTTTAACGTTTTTGCTGTTCCAGGGCATCAATCAAACGTATCACCATCCATTCATGACTTTCGTCGAGAGATTGCGATCGTTGAAAAATTTGATTTTGCTCTAATTGTGCATATCCACAATAGGCAGCATTGAACATCCGGGCCGAATGGACAATCTCAGATTCACTAAATCCCCAAGGGGTGAGGGCATTGGAATAAATTTGCATAATGCCCTGATGCAATTTCGCAAATTCAACATCCTCTAGAGTCATGTGATGGGAAGCTGCGATCGTCAAAAGTTCAGGATAGTCTTTCGCACAATGACGATAGCTAGAAGCCACAGCCATTAGCTGTTCTCGGCTAGTCATCATCGGCTTCAACGCAGTCTCAGCATAGGTTAAAAATTGTTGCCAACCATACAAAGCCACCAGTCTACGTAAATCATCATTCCCCGTTACATGGTTGTACATTGAAGGCGGTTGAATGCCCAACTCTCGTGCCACCCGATTAATGCCGAGTCCTGATTGTCCATCCGATCGCAGCACCGCGATCGCAGCCTTTACAATAGCGCCACGGGTTAATGTCAAACCTTTGGGTCGAGCCATGGGGAACAATGAAGAATAATGAGCTGAAACTTAAAATTAACCCGTCTTCCACTCATGTCCTCTTATTAAGCTGCTGTGTACACACAATTTGATTATTCCTATTCGCATTGAAACCCGATCCCCCTAGCCCCCTTAAAAAGGGGGGACAAGAGCAAGCCTTAGTTCATAGTCCCCCTTTTTAAGGAGGATTTAGGGGGATCGGGTCTAGCTAATTATGGTTCTCAAACCTGTGTGTAAACAGCAGCCTTACTGAGAACGATCGGGCGATCGGGTCCAACCGGATTACAACTATTTCAAAGGATGATGATCAGAAAGTAATTTCTCCACCCGCGCCCCATCGACTCGTGCGGTCATACGCTTGCTTTCATCCACATCTCGAATGGTCTTTGACAAACTCATCGTTGAAGCTAGTGAAAATGTAAATCCTACGCCTAAATAGCCTTTCATCCAGCCATCAACAGGCAAAAAGAATATCCCGATCGTGACTGCTGAAGTCGAGATAAAAAAGGAAGCCCACGTTTGAAATATCCAGGCGGCGCTGTGTTCATTCGGCATCGACAAATCACGCGATCGAGTCATAACAGTATCCCCAGGAAACTAATTGAGTTAGTTGGATATTCTTAACCTAATTGAATTAGTTTTAGTTGTCAAGGTTTATCTATCAAGGCTTTGCCGACGGACAATATAACGCTGAACAACCCTTGGCAAATCGCCGCGATGACCCATCACAATTAAAATATCGTCAGATTCGAGTCGTTCATGGCGAGCGGGATGGACATACATTTCGCCACTTGCCTTTCGCAGCGCCACCACAATAAATGTTCCTTTACCCTGTTCTTCCAAACCCCCGATCGTCCCATTGATCAACGGCGAATTCGGGGCGATCGCAACTTCATCCACCTGCACATCCACACGGGCTAGCAATTCATTCAACGTATGCCGACCATCTTCTTGATCCAAAAAATCTAGCGTCACCGGATGCATAATCATATCGGCAATTCGAGTTGCACTAATCGATGCAGGCAAAATCACCTGATCTGCCCCAGCTAATCGCAACTTCTTCTCCGTCGAGGGCAACTCTCCCCGCGCCAAAATCCGTAATTTTGAATTTAACCCTCGCGCTGTTAACGTAATAAATACATTCGCCGCATCATCAGGAAGAACCGTCGCTAAAACATTCGCTCGCTCAATTCCCACCGACAACAACACCTCTTCATCCGTCGCATTTCCAGTTTTCACCAAATATCCATGAAACTCAGCCGCTTCCGTCCGCTCAGCATTGTAGTCAATCACCACAAAAGGAATACCGTTTGCTTCTAGCTTTTTTGCCAAAATTTGACCAATTCGCCCATAGCCACAAACGATCGCATGATGCTCCAGATTTTCGATACCACGGGTCATGCGTCTTGCTCCTAATGCTTGTTTGAGTTCGCCTTCTGCAATAGTTTGAATGATGCTCCCGATGATGTACACCGACGACGATGTGCCTGCAACAATGACCATCATCGTAAATACCTTGACCTGTACCGTATCAATCAGGCACATCTCACCATACCCCACCCCAAAGACCGTAATCACGACCATATAGAGTGAATTTAACCAACTACACCCGTTTAAACGATAGCCAATCACAGCCAAGATAATAGTAACGAGAAAAATTCCAACTCCCGTAACAATGCGCTTGGGTGCGGTATTCAACACAAAACACAGCTCACAAGAAATAAAGTAAAGACGTAGACTAAAAGGCGTAACCCGCTTAGAAACATTAGCAGAGAACTTGATTATGGCACTGTTTGGATTTGGTAAAAAATCGTCTCTTCCGTCTCCTGAGAATGCATTGCCGGGACGATCGCAGGAAATGCCTGTCCCTGAAAAACACTTTGTAAATGGGCATCCGCTCAAGGGAGACTTTCCCGCAGGCTATCAGCAAGTCGTATTTGGTCTAGGGTGCTTCTGGGGTGCAGAACGTAAGTTTTGGCAACAGGACGGCGTTTACAGTACTTCCGTCGGCTATACCGCTGGTTACACGCCCAACCCAAGCTACAGAGAAGTCTGTTCTGGAGCAACAGGACATAATGAAGTCGTGCTAGTGGTCTATGACCCGTCGGTGGTCAGTTATGAGACCCTGCTAAAAGTATTCTGGGAAAGCCACAACCCCACTCAAGGAATGCGTCAGGGCAATGATAGTGGCACCCAGTATCGATCGGGGATCTATACCTATTCCGAGGCCGACAAAAAAGCTGCTGAAGTGAGCCGCGATCGGTATCAAGTCAAACTCGCTGAATCCGGCTATGGAGCTATCACCACAGAAATTCTGGATGCGCCAACGTACTACTACGCTGAAGATTACCATCAACAATATCTAGCCAAAAATCCAGGGGGCTATTGTGGTTTGGGTGGGACGGGAGTGGCTTGTCCGATTGGTGTACAAGTCAGTCTGTAAGATTGGTCCATAGTTTGGTTTACAACTATCATTCGTTGATTGTTAAGACTCATTCAATCTCTGTAACCCACAAATAACTCGTAAATAACAATATTGGGGGCTGATTCTTTAGAGTTCAGCCCCTTTTTAGAACTATTTAACTTAAATTCATTTAAAAATGTTCTTATTTGCTAAATTCCCGATATACTCTAGTCATTCTTTTAATTGATCATCATCATGGATTTCAGCGTTCTCACCTCAGATTTCAGAAAACAACTTGAACAACAGCGCA
>JAYVUU010000202.1:0-6350 GCA_043787635.1 Synechococcales cyanobacterium
ACGAGATTTCCAGTATTGGGCCTGTTCTTCGGCGGATTCAAAGCTGCGGTGAGTACTAAATACTAGCCGCTCTTCAATACGGGGTTTGGGCAGGGGCTGAACATTGGTTTCTAGTTTTAGAGTTTCAGTGGTGAGGGTTTTAATTTTGCCATCTTGTTCGGCAACACGAACGGTGAGCATGTCGCCGGGAACTGCCTTTAGAACTAAGACATCTTTGGGCCGATCGCCATAGCGCTGAATAATACCAATCTGTAACTCCACGTCTTGTGCTTGAACGGCAGTGCTGGAAAGCAATACGACTAGACTGCTAGGGACGAGACCAAAAATAAGCGCACGAGATGCCATAACACCAACCGAAGTTTCAAACTAGCTTTAGATTGTACGGGTTTGTGGAAGAATTCGCGGCTAGGTTTGTTCCCTTTTTGGAAGTTTTTGTAATGTGTCGGATTGCGGCACTTCCAAGAGCCTGTCTTAAAAGTTCTTCCGTTGGCATCGAGACCCGATCCCCTAGCCCTCTTAAAAAGGGGAAACCAGAATTCAATAAAAAGGGAAGACTAAAAGTCAACTCTTAGTCCCCCTTAAAAAGGGGGATTTAGGGGGATCGGGTTTCAACGGTCATAACCTTCGACTTTTCAACAACTCTCTAAAATCTCTCACTCGTCCGCAAAGATTGGCATTATGCGACAGTCATCGGGCACCCACCGCCAAAGATTTAGCAATTCCGATCGATCGGGCCGCTCTCCTAACCCCAGCCGCGCCAGAATCAATCGAGTTAACACAGCGTTAAAACATGGCGGAAACCGATATTGCTCCTGGGCGTGGTCAAGAAAAAATGTCTTATGATACTTTTTTAAGTGGGTTTCCAAGCATCCAATCTGCATTAATAAGTTCGGCACTTCGTCGAATCGATCGCGGTATTGATTAAGCAATAACACTGCTGCATTATTGAAGTGCATTCCCTCATCCTGAATCAAATAATGACCGATGCGCTGAATCGCTGGTCCATAATGTCGATAGTACTCCCAGAGATCTCGACGGTAGGAATAAGCTGAACCAATCTCATCAAACATCAGCGTTACTAGAAACGTGAATTCATCCACTAACACCATTGCGATCGGTTCAATTTCATGTACCCGGTCGGCGAATTGCTGATCCATTTCCTCAAAGCTAATATCTGCAATGCAATGGTTGACGCGGCGCAATGCTTCATAGTGCTTCAGCTCATCGGTCAACCATAAATCCAACATGGCGAGAAATGCTGGGGACATCTCATTCGATCGGTCAATAATGTGATCGTATAATGACTGCGAATCGCCCTCAGAGTAAACATCACGACTTAAAAGACGACAGAAATTCTGGTGAACCTCATCCGCCACTCGATCGAAGTAGTCCGGCGCAATCCGGTACCCCAGAGGCAGAATGGAATCGAGGTTCCAATGGTTTTGATTCACCCGCGATCGGGTGGCAGTTTGCCTAAAGCGTGATTGATGAATTATTGCCATTGGGTTTCTCAATCAGCAATGCAGCCCTCATTCGAGACAATATGGGGAATAATCAAACAGTGTCGGCCCGTAATTCTGGACGTATCACCCCGAATAATAACCCCGGCAGCGCCCCCATCAATCGCCCAGCTTCCGACTACACAATGATAACCAAAGGCTTGCGGGAGTTCGATATATTCCTGAATGATGAATCCCTCTGAACCATAGCCAAACGATTCTTTTTTCTCCAGTGCGCCGTATCCACTTTCGATCGAAATTCCCGCACCTTCAAATCCCAGTAAAGGCTTGCGGACATGCATATCAAAAAGTAACTTCGTTGCCTCGACTTCAATAGAATTTTCAAAATAAGTTGGCAAAAGATATTTTCCATATTCCGAATCACCAAACTGCGCCCACATCATCGCTAATTTTCCTTTATTGGACAGTATTTGCTTCCATAACGGTTCAATGATTTTAACTTCACCTGCTTCTAACCGATCGGCAAATACCTGAGTACTGTCATCATTCGTCATATCATTCTGTAAATCTGACCAATCATACATTTTCCACAACACAGGAATTCGATCGTTGGCATGATCCACAAAATAACCTTCCTCATCTAGCCCTAACCCCTGCTGAATTTCCCGACCCCGATCGTCTTTCAATCCACGCAAATAAACAATTTGGGTATAGATATTCCGATCGACATCATCCATCAGAATTTGAATCAACTGCATCGCCATTTCGAGATCTTCTTCGAGATTCTCATCTACCAAAAAGGAAATCCCGCACTCTTGAAGATTGTATGCCGCAGCAATACGTCGCCATTGGGCTGCAATTTGCTCCCAGAATTCATTGAACTGAGTAGCATCACTCGGTAAAGGAAATGTACTCTGTTGGTGATTCTGCATGTAATCTACATACCAATTCCATTGATAAATCGTCTCTGCTCCCAGTAGCGGCGTTTCCCCATTAATTTCCAGTAGCTTGATCGAACCTTCTGCGGTGACTGCAAAGTCAAATCGTGTATGCAATGAGAGATCTTCAACAGGGGTCGTCCGATCCCAGCTATTTTTGATTGCTTGCCAATATTGCGGCGAGATTTGGAGTTGAGCCAATCGCCGATCGACTTCACCAGACTCGCGATCGGTAAAAAACCAGTCCAAAAACTCAATCCCCATGGTCCACAGCGACTCCGTCGCTTGAGCGATCGCCGTTTCTTCTTGACCCGTGAATTGAATGGCAAAGGGTTGCGGCAGCGCTTCCACCCAATATTGCTGGGCTGGATCGCTCAAAACATCGGCTTGGTAAGCATTCTCATGGATGTGCTGTTGCCAATCGGGACGACGAAGGATAGCGATCGGTTTCATCTTGATTTCCTTACTTATTTTCCACCACGACCAGTTCCCTTAAATGAAGAGCCAAACCCTTGGCTCCTTCTGCCCGTAATTGTCCCTTTAGCAGCAGTTCCAGTGGGCCGATCGGGGGCGGCGAAACTGGTATGACGGGGCACAGTGACGCGACCTGGATTGGCTTGGGGAATCACCTGCCCATAAGGCGTAACGATGGAACCAGGAGTATTACTCTGGTACACCGGGCGATTGTCATAGATGCGATGGGAACCGCCACCATAATAGACATAGCTAGAATGATCGGAGTAGGGATCAATGTAGGCACCGCCATACACAGGGCGAAATCCTGCGGGTGTTTCACCGGGACGAGTTGCTTCACACTGCACCCCTTCGGCATAGCAATCGGCAATCGTGTTATAAACTGGTGCTGTTTTTTCATATTCCTGCTGAGCCGCCTGCATCTGAGCCGCGCAATCCTCAACCTTCATCAGCGGTGGGGTCGGAGCTTCGTCCCCTTCATTCCCTTGGAAGTCTTTTTGTAAAGTGGTGTATTCAGTTTGCTGCCTTTTGATGTCCGCTTCGCATTGAGCTGTATTTTGATAAAATACCGAATCGATCGGGTCGTCGGGCTTCTCTCCTGAATTTTTGTAAATGACAACACCACCCGCAAGGACAGCCGCGATCGTCAAACCCAGATAAATTTGTTTGCGGCGAATGGGACGACTTTTTAAATTTTGTGGGTCGTTGTCGGGTTGAATCATGGTCGGTTGGATCGCCCAAATCGATTGGGTGAATGGTGCTTAGTGAGAGGTTTCCACAGTCGCTTAGTTTTGCGTCTATGGTAGTTTTCCAAAACTCATGTGTCACGCCTTGGTCTTGGGTCTACGTCCGGACTGACTGATCATTGGCTGGTTAGTAATTTGTCGAACCACTGGAATTAGGATGGGAACGCAAATGAGGCTAATGGCGATCGCACTGACCAGAACAAAGCCTAACGGGAGTGAAATAGACTTAGCTAGGAAAAAGCTAAGCTGTACGGGTGCGGCATTTTGGTAGGCTAACACGGCACAAAATAGCGACAGAGCGGCGGCGGCGGCGGCAATTATGAAATGAAGTGTTGTTTTCATGCCTCTCCTCAGACCTTCGTTAAAAATCTTAGACAAAACTACAAGATCTCAGCGGGCGTTTGACAGAGTTTTCGCTATTGCCAAAACCCTGATCCCCCCAAAGCCCCCTTATGAAAGAGGACTATGAAATAGAGTTTGTTCTTGTTCCCCCTTTTTAAGGGGGCTAGGGGGATCGAGTCTCAGGTTCTATTTCAAACCATCAATCAGTGATTCCATAAACTTAGAAATCTGAGTTAGTTTTTCGGGGGTTGTTGCTTCAATGTAAACCCGAATCAACGGCTCGGTGCCCGATGGTCGCAGCAGCACCCAGCTTCCGTCCGCTAGATAAAGTTTGATGCCATCTTTGCGCCCCAATTCCTTCACGCCAATCCCTGCAATTTCCGTCGGAGGATTGCTAGGAATAGCCGTCAGGACTGCTTGTTTATGGGCGTTGGTTAAGTGCATGTCGAGGCGGGTATTGTAGAGCGGGCCATTGGCATCGGCGATCGCTTCCGAGACAAGCTGGCTCAAGGGTTTGCCTTCGTAGGCTACCAGTTCAGCAATCAGCATATCCGCCAAAATTCCATCCTTTTCAGGAATATGACCAATAACGCTCAGTCCGCCGGACTCTTCACCGCCAATTAATACGGTGGTCTCCCGCATTTGTTGCCCGACGTATTTAAACCCAACCGCTGTTTCAATCAGCTCTAGGTCATACTTTTCCGCTAGGTTATCCAGCAGATGTGTTGTCGCCACCGTCCGAACGATCGCGCCTTTCTTGCCTTTGTTTTTCAGCAAATGACGAGCCAACAGAAGCAAAATAGTATTGGGCGTTAGGTAATTTCCCAATTCATCGATCACCCCAAACCGATCGGCATCCCCATCGGTCGCAAGCCCCATGTCGGCATGATCTGCTTTCACCGCCGCGATCAGTTCCACTAGTTGCTCAGGTTTGGGTTCGGGCATTCCGCCCCCGAATAACACATCCCGATGAATATGAAAGGATTCTGTCTCGCAACCGCAATGGACTAAGACTTCATCCAAATAGCCGCGAGAAGTGGAGTACAGTGCGTCAAATTTTACTTTTAGTTTAGCGCTGCGGATCCGATCGACATCAATAATGCTGTACAAAAACTTCAGATACTCAGGTTTGGGGTCAAAGGTGCTGATGTTCTGGGGATTCTTGTTTTCTGGCGGCAGGTTGGATGCTGTAGCTAGCGCGGCGACGATGGTATCTGTGATGTCGGTGGTTGCGGGACCCGCGTAGTCAGGAATGTATTTGATGCCGCAATAGGGAGCCGGATTGTGGCTGGCCGTGAACATTAATGCGCCCGCTGAATTCAGGTATTTAGCGTTGTAGGCAATGACGGGCGTGGGGCAGTCGCGATCGACCATTTTCACGGTCCAACCGAGGTCGGCGAGGACGTTGGCGGCGGTGTAGGCGAACTGGTCAGCGAGGAAGCGTGGGTCGTAGCTGACGAGCACTGGACGGTCTTTGGAATAGGCTTTTTCGAGGTAGGTTGCGATCGCTCGGGTTACTTTGCAGACGTTGGTGAAGGTAAAGTCGTCGGCAATGATGCCACGCCATCCGTCGGTGCCAAACTGAATGGGTGGGTTCGTACCATAGTTAATGCTGGTGGCTGACATAGGAAGTTCTGAATTCCTTATTTAAGGTGTTTATGACTATGCTTAATCCTAGGGGACAACGGCAGCAGATGCCCATAATTGGAACCGGGATTCACGGTAAACTTAGGTAAATTCGTTGCTACGTGTTTTGAGATTGTGGTTTAAGACACGCCATCAGGAACGATCGGTCAATTTTAGGAGTGATGGTTTCAAATGCGGACTACAAATTGGTTGATGATGGCTTGTATGACTGTTTTTGCTTGCCTATCGATCGGGGTGATGCCTGCGGAGGCGATGGTGCAGGTGGCGGTAAAAGATGTGTTTTACCATGCCTGTACGGTGGAGATGGCGGAGGGAACTGTGATGAGCAATGGAAGTGGTCGCAGTGCCAGATGTTTTGTGGTGGAGGGAACTACGGTCAATACTTCTGGTAAAGATTTATTTAATGGTGATATTTTTGGGCGGGTTTTTGATGCGAGCGGCGATACGATTATGGCCAATCGCGGGCGGCTAGGGTCGGTCGATGAGATTCCGATGGGTGAAGGTCATTTTGCAATTCGGATTATTGTGCCAGAAGGTCAGCCGGAACCGTTGCAGTTGAAGCAGTTTAAGGCGGCGGGTTTTGCGGGTAAGGTCAGACGGTAATCTTTGGATGGTTTTGGGTGGCCGATCGTTAAGACCTGATGAATTGACACTCTCAGCACTAAAGTGACTGAGATTCTTAGTTCAGCGATCGGACTTAAATTAAGAGCGTTCCCGCACCTAACCCAGAGACCCAATCTCCC
>JAYVUU010000203.1:0-4977 GCA_043787635.1 Synechococcales cyanobacterium
CCTGTCTCCTGAAATCCTCGAAGAGGCTATAAAAGAGGCGCATTTTGAAACTAGTCTGCTCCTGTGCGACAGATGTTGAAGTTTGAACAGCAATTGCGCGATCGGATCAGTAAACTACGTGACCAACTCAAAGAAACACAGCAAACTCTGAGACTTTCACCGGAAAACGTTGAGGCTGTAGTGCAAATTGGGTTAGACCTGGCAGACCAGCCCCCGCTATTGAACGCATCGGTTGAAGGTCTGGTGGGACAAGCTTTTTATCTGCCTGCACTAAAAGCAAGTTGGGCGGTTTGTGCGGAGGGGTTGGAGCATCCCCATACTAAGAAGATTCGTCCGATCGTATTTGACCCAGAGTTAACCAGGGGACGAGATGATGTAGTGCTGGCACATTTGAATCATCGGTTGGTGCAGATGTGTTTGCGGCTGTTGCGATCGGAGGTCTGGGCGACAGAGAGCCAAAAGTCATTGCATCGGGTATCGGCGCGGGTGGTATCGGCGAAATCAGGGTTGGATACGCCTGCTGTGATTGCGTTTGGGCGACTGGTAATTTTGGGAGGCGATCAGCAGCGGCTGCATGAGGAAGTGATGACGGCAGGTGGGGTGTTGAAGGAGGGGCGATTTAGTCGATTTTCGTCAGCGATGCAGCTTCAGGCTGCTTTGGGCGCAGTGGTGCCGGGGGACGTGCCTGAGGAGATGCGATCGAAGCTGGCGGGTTTATGGGATAAATGTGCTGACCCATTGATAAAGTCTTTGGTGAAGCGACAGGAAGAGCGATCGACGAGTTTGCAGCAGAATTTGAGCGATCGGGCGGAGCAGGAAGTGGAGGATATTACGAAGATTTTGCTGGAACTGAAGGCCAGTATTGAGCAGGAATTGAAGGAGCCTCAGGTGGAGCAGCTAACGCTGTTTAGTTCGGCGGAGAAGGAGCAATTTGAACGGAATATGGGTAGTTTGAAGGCGAGGTTACAGCAGATTCCACAGGAGATTGAGCAGGAGACGGCGGCGATTCGGGCTAGGTTTGCGAATCCGCAGGCGAGGCTGTTTCCCTTAGCAGTGATGTATTTAGTGCCAGAGAAACTATGCCGCTAACTATTTTCGGCAAAATTTTCTACTAGCCGTTCGGTAAACATTACTGAAATAGTACGGTTATACTCACCTAATCAAAAGAACATAATGTGGGAGTGAAACGGTAGCATTTTGTAGAAGCTCTACATATGGTGCCTAGGTACTTCATGGATATCCAGATTTAGTCATTTATTCTTTTACACTATCACTAAAATATGCCGACAACCGTTAATACAGCCTTCGATGCTTTTCTAAGAGATTATGTGAATCTCAACCCGGATGAAACCCAAAAAGCGCGGGGTAGCCGTGACTGGCTCTTATCCCAAATTGACATATTCCCCAACAAAAATAACAGCTTCCCAAAGTTATATTCTGAAAAAGATATTTTCTTCGGCTCTTTTGCTAGACGAACTAAAAAGAGAATATTGGATGACATCGACATTCTGAAAAAGATATTTTCTTCGGCTCTTTTGCTAGACGAACTAAAAAGAGAATATTGGATGACATCGACATAATGATAGCGTTGTCCGCTGACAGTGGATATTATCAAGAACTCTCCAATCATGTTGAAATTTATATTACGGATACAAGCTCAAGGCTACAAGCACTCTGCTCTGACGGAACCAACCGACTTAGTTCACGAAAAGTTATTAATAAATTTGTTGGGATGCTCAACCAGGTTCCACAGTACAAGGAAGCTCATGTGAAGAGAAATATGGAAGCTGCTACGCTGAGCTTAAAGAGTTACCCTTGGACATTCGACATTGTGCCATGCTTTTTTACTACAACAGACTATTGCAACCGCAATTATTACGTCATTCCAGATGGTCAAGGTAACTGGAAGATGACCGACCCACAAATTGATGCCAGTCTGGTTAAAGAAGTCAACCAAAGCAATAGCGGAAATGTTCTGAATATTATTAGGTTGATGAAATATTGGAATAAGCGGCCAACAATGCCGTCTATGTCCTCATATCTTCTTGAGAACATAGTCCTCAATCTATATTCACGACCCCTCACAACAGCTTCTAAGTATGTGGATTTAGAAGTGCCGACAGTACTTCAATTTATCCAGTCTGAGATCTTTCACCCAGTAAACGATCCGAAGAGGATACAGGGTGACATAAACCACTTGAGCGATGAGGATAAAGAAAAAATCTCAAAGAGAGCTAACTTAGATTTTATAAGAGCTTTAGAAGCAAGAGCTTTAGAGGAGAAAAATGACCATCGTCTTTCAATTGAAAAATGGAGGGAAGTATTTGGTTTTAACTTCCCAACTTACGGATAACTAAATTTTCATTCACTTTGAGTCATGATGAATCAAATACCGCAGAAACAAAATGAGACGCGTCAGTTGAGTCAATTAGCAGCACAACGCCAGCTTTACTCTGACGCAAAACGGATGCAAATAGCAACTGTTATTGGAATCATTCCTGTAGTGATTTTAGGATCAATATTAGTTGCTATATTTCCTTTTATGGCAGTGTATGCAGCTCTATGGGGAATTGTAGCCACTTTTTTAGAGTTGCTAGTATTTTACCAGTTACAGAAAAGCACCCAAGAAAAAGCGGCGAAGATTCAACAGATGTTCGATTGTGAGGTTTTTCAATTTCAATGGAATAACTTAAATTGTGGCATTCAGGTTGAGCCAGAAGCGATTATTGATGCCTCTAGCAGGTACAAGCGCAAAAACGGAAATCTTTCCAGTCTTAAAGATTGGTACCCTACCAGCATCGGAGGACTACCAATTCATCAGGCGAGAATTGTTTGTCAACGATCGAATGTATGGTGGGATGCCCAATTACGTCGCCGTTACTCTAAATGGATCATCATCATCTTGGCTGTCCTAACCACAGTCGTTCTTCTAATTGGGCTAATTGGCGGTTTAACCTTGGAGAAATTTATATTAGCCGTTCTAACCCCATTGATTCCAGCCTTTATTTGTGGATTGCGGCAATATGTTGACCATAATGAAGCAGCCGTTAGACTTAATCGACTGCGTGAGAGAGCAGAGATACTTGTCCATGAAGTAGTAAGTGGCAAACACACCGTACAGGATTTAGAAAAAGAGTCATATAGCTTACAAGCTCAAATATTTGACCATCGTCGTCGAAGTCCGCTGATTTTAGATTGGCTATATGCACGACTCAAAAATCAAGATGAAGAACAAATGAACAAAGGCGCTGAATCTCTTGTTGAAGAGTTAATGAAAAGTCCTTAAGAGCCATCAATCAGTCTTTAGAAGGGCTATTCAATTATTTTTATTGAGCAAGCTATAAGAGTCGCTAGAATAGGGGGCTATAGATTGGTCTTACCCCGGATTTTGTTATGTCGATCGCCCGTCATCATGCTGAATGGTTGTCCCTAGTTGAGATTTCGGGGCCATTTCTGAGTTTGCCTGTGCTGATGCGGGTATTTTCAACGGGGTTGGATCCCCATGATGCGGAGTTGGCGAAGCGGGTGCGATCGGCCTATGGGGAATGGCAAGAAGCGGGCCAAGATGTGGGCATTCATCGGGCTTGGGTGGAGTTTGTGTTGCGGGAGGTGTTGGAGCTACCGTCGGAGGTGTTGCGATCGGGTCAGGACTTGCCGCCGGGATTGCAGGTGACGATCGCGATTCAACAGAAAACTTTGCGACCGGATTGGGCGATTGTGGAGCCGGATTTGCCTAATACGCCTCGGATGTTGGTACAGATGGTGAATCGGGAGCAGGGTTTGGAGAAGCCGCTTAAAGGGACCAAGGGGGCGATGTCTCCGGCGACGCGGATGATTGATCTGCTCCATGGGACGGGGGTGCGGTTGGGGCTGCTGACGAATGGTGAGCAGTGGATGCTGGTGAATGCGCCGAAGGGAGAGACGACGGGGTTGATCTCTTGGTATGGGACGTTGTGGGTGGAGGAAGGGCTGACGCTGAGGGCGTTTCGGAGTTTGTTGGGGGTGGGGCGATTTTTCTCGGTGGCGGCGGATGAGACTTTGGATGCGCTGTTGACGGCGAGTGCGACGGATCAGCAGGAGGTGACGGACCAGTTGGGGTATCAGGTGCGGCAGGCGGTGGAGGTGCTGGTGGGGGCGATCGCGAAGCTGGAGCGTGATAATTCAGCGTTAGAAGTGGGGGCACCGGAGCGGCTGTATGAGGCGGTTTTGACGGTGATGATGCGGCTGGTGTTTTTGTTCTGTGCAGAGGAGCGAGGATTGATTCCATCGGTGGGGACGGAGTTTTACAATGGGAATTATGCGGTTTCGACGTTGCGGGAAAGTTTGCGGGGCTATGCCGATCGCCATGGTGAAGAAATCTTGGAGCGGCGATCGGATGCTTGGTGTCGGCTGTTAGCGACGTTCCGGGCGGTGTATGGGGGCGTGGATCACGATGTGCTGTATTTGCCGGGATATGGGGGGAGTTTGTTTGATCCCGATCGGTTTCCGTTTTTGGAAGGGCGATCGGTGGGGAGTGATTGGCGGGTGGATTTTGGGGAGCCGTTGGCGGTGAATAATCGAGTGGTGCTGCATTTGCTGGAGGCGTTGCAGTTGTTGCAGATTCGGGTGGTGGGTGCGGGGGTGGAGACGAGAAGGATGTCGTTTCGGGCGTTGGATATTGAGCAGATTGGGCATGTGTATGAGGGGTTGTTGGACCATACGGCGGTGCGATCGTCATCTCCTGTTTTGGGCTTGAAGGGGACGACGTATGATGAGCCGGAGATTGAGTTGGCAATGCTCGAAGGGTGGATTGGGAAGCCGGACTCCTTGAAGTGGTTGAAGGAGCAGACGGGGCGATCGGAGTCGGCGTTGAAGAAGGATTTGGCGATCGTGCCGGAGAGTAAGGCTTTGCCAGAGATGTTTTTGGCGCGGTTGATGACGGTTTGTGAGAACGAGCGGGCGCTGTATGAGCGGGTGTTGCCGTTTGTGGGATTGCTG
>JAYVUU010000204.1:0-25984 GCA_043787635.1 Synechococcales cyanobacterium
GATCGAAAGCATCGTATCGGGATCCTGCTCCTCGATCGATCTGCTTCAGAGAACACACGATCGACCATATTTCTATACAAAAATCCCTCAAGTCCTAAAACCTGAGGGATTTCTATGAGTCTTAATTAGTTTTAATCTAAGACAACTTAGAAGTTCATTTCAACGGCTTGAACCCGTTCAACTTGCTTCTTCTTCAACACCAACATGATTTGAGCCAAGGTAGTGATGGCGAAGAATGCCATCAGACCCAGAACTCGGTTGGGGTTTTGTAGCACGATTTCGATGTCAGCTTGACCAAAACCACCGACATTGGGTTATTCGTCAAGGGTTGACCCGCTGTAACCGCATCGCCCACTGCCACCAAGATTGTGGGTCCAGCAGGAATGGTTTCCGTCACGGTCTTGTCGTTTTCGCCTTGGATCGTTACAAGGGTCGCACCCTCTTCAGATGGTCCAATAGCGCTAATGCTTCCGGTTAGGGTTGCATTGTAAACCGCATTATTGCTCTTGTCGCCCGTTGGGTAGACCTGACCCCGACCGCGATTGCCGCCGACGTGAATCTGATATTTACCAAAGTTAGCCTTGGAGTCAGTGGCGGGATCGGGAGACAAAATCGGGAAAGTGAGTTCTTCATAGTCATCCCCAGACAACGGACCCACAACCAAAATGTTTGGCTTGGCATCGCTGTAGGGCTGAATGTACATGTCCGCCATGGCTGCGCGTTGCTCGTCGGTCATCCGATCGTCAGGAGCCAAGGTGAATCCTTCTGGCAGCACTAAAACAGCACCAACATTCAGACCTGCCTTGCTTCCGTCTCCGGCTACTTGTTGAACGGTGTGGTCGTAGGGGAGCTTGACGATCGCTTCAAACACGGTATCGGGTAAGACCGACTGAGGCACTTCGATTTCAGTAGTTTTCTTTGCCAAATGGCAGTTGGCGCAAACAATACGACCCGTTGCTTCGCGAGGGTTTTCGTAGGCACCCTGAGCAAAAATTGGATAGGCTTGGGCAGGCAGAGCAGAGAGGCTAGCGGTTAAAAATGTTGCGACAACAGCAACGGCTAGAACGGCTCTCTGAAAAATGGCGGTTAGCCAAGTCGTGGGAATATTGACCGTTTTCATGGGTTCTAGTGGGTTCAGCGTGATGACAACAAACGAGTTCAGCGAAACAAGTCAAGCGCGATCGCTACAGATTAGGCTCAAGATTATGCCCACCAAGGGTCTTCACCCGTGCGGAAATCTTCTTCGGTCCACTGCGTGAAGCTAATCCGATCGTCAGCAATGGTGGCATGGGCAATGGCTAACGATCGAGGCGCTGGACCCCTCACCACCTTACCCGTGGCATCGTACTGAGACCCGTGACAAGGGCACATGAACTTGTTTTCGTTGGCGTTCCAAGGAACTACACAACCCAGGTGAGTACACACCGCATTAACTCCATAGTTTGCGATCGCGCCATCATCTTGAACAACCACATAGGTCGGGTCCCCTTTGAGACCCTGCGCCAAGGCTCTGTCACCGGGCAAATGGGTCGTTAGATAGGCGCTAACTACGATGTCGTTACCAAGGGCATCTTTGGCCGTTACGCCGCCGCCGCCACCACCCGCCGAGGGAGGAATGAAGTAGTCAACCAGTGGGTACAAGACCCCCAACGCAACTCCAGTCACGGTACCGAACGTAAGCAGATTCATAAATTGGCGACGGCCCATGCTGGGAACGTCTGCGGAGCTAGAAACTTGAGTCATGACTACTTAAATTATGAATCGGGAGTGACTTTGAGACTAAAAGGCAATTAAAAGACAAATCAAGTTTGATCAACAGGTTGTCTTAACATCTCTTCATAAAATGTAGATATGTTTAATTCAAGTTCTAGATTCCCTCAGGTTCCTCAGAAAAGTCCCTGGGATACTAGAATTCGTGCCCTTTCTCATGGATTATTATGACAGACTTTTACTCTGATTTTACTGGAGAGGGCGGGATGACGGGTACAGAGTTACGATCGTTGATTGCGAGCAAGTGGACGTTTTCCTATGATGTCCAAATTCGTAAAGTGAAGGGGAAGATCTATTTTCAAGTGATGTGGAAGTATCTAGAGCAAGCTTCGTTTCCGCTTTCAGAAGCTCAGTTTATGGCCCATTTTGAGCAGGTTGCGGGGTATTTGGTGGCGTGGGACGTGGTGGAGCAGGTGACAGGCGCGATCGAGAAAACCCGTGATAAGCCTCGTCTGGGAAAGGCGGTGAATGTTCAGTTGGATCTAGGCGATCGAGCGTCTGAATGGATTTTGGACAAGTTTTAATGGGTAACTCAGCCCAGTCGTCTATTTCTGAAGCTACTCTGACCTTCAACAGCCCCAAAAGAGTCGGCACAATTGATAAAGTAAGGCATTCCAACTGAATGGGTCGTTAAATTATCTGAACCCTAGGAGATTTATCCATGAGTGGTCTTTTGTTTATTTTAAGAATTGTGGTCCCGATCGCAATGGCTTGGGTGTATTTCAGCGTTGGCTCGAAGTTTTGGTCAGGGTTTCAGCGCACGAACTTCACGTCAGGCCGAATTTTCCTGACTTTGTTTTGGCCAGTATGTTTCCTGCTGAATCCATCCTATCGTCGCAATTTTCAAAAAGCATTGCGAGGTCGATAACGTCGATTGGTTTTTCAATCTTCATAGTCATTAACTTTTAGCCTGTCATTCATTTACCTGTATATCTCTGTGGAAATTCCTAAGCTTACGCCCCATACCGATGCTCTCGCTCAAGTGGCTGCCCGTTACGATCGGGAATATCGCCGCGATCCAGTGAGTTTACCGCCAGAAGTTGAATCGATGTCTATTTTTCAAGACTGGGCTTCAGGCAAGCTGCAAAACCGTCTTGCGTCGCCGTTTTGGGATTATATGAAACCGAAAAAGAACGATCGATGTTTAGATTTGGGCTGTGGGCTAAGTTTTTTGGTTTTCCCTTGTTGGCGTGAGTGGGATGCCTATTTTTATGGTCAAGACATTAGTACTGTTGCCAAGGATTTGATCAATTCTCGTGCGCCACAGTTGAATTCAAAAACATTTAAAGGCGTAAAGCAAGCCAGTGCGGATCAGCTTGATAACTATGAGGATGATTTTTTTGATTGGGCGATCGCAACGGGAGTGAGTTGCTATGGTGATTTAAATTATTGGAAACAGGTTTTGGGCAGCGTGAAAAAAGTACTAAAACCAGGCGGAAGTTTTGTATTTGATGTCCTAAATCCTGATGCAGAAGGGGCAGAGAATTGGGCAATATTAGAAACCTATCTTGGAGCAGAAGTTGGCTTGGAGGCATTGAGTGACTGGGAGACTGCAATCAAGTCTAGTGGAGCAAAGATCAAACAACATAAATCCCATGAATGCTTTGAACTCTATCGTGTCACTTTTGATTAGATCTCGTGAGAACTAACTCAATTTCTCCTAGACCATTCCTCAGAATCGATAGACCAGAAGCCCGATGGAACAAAGTTTGCTCTTGTTCCCCCTTTTCAAGGGGGCTAGGGGGATCGGGTTTCAATGCCAATACAAAGGTCAACGAATTACTCCATCTCTGCGAGTAAACGACGATCGTCAGCCCAACTGTGTACACTGTAGACAGATCAGAGTTAAAAAATTCCCACCCAGATCAAACATCATCACGTCCTTTTTAAGACACAATCCATGCGCGATTTTTTTAAGACAACCTTAGCAACACTTCTGGGACTCACTCTCTTCACCGGAATTAGTTTAGTTGGATTGTTTACGGTGGTGCTAGTAGCCAGTAATCAAGACAGTAAGCCAGAGGTTCAAGATCGCAGCATTCTTACCCTAGACCTCGATAAATCCATCACCGATTCGCAGCCACAGCAATCTCCACGGGAACTCTTCAATGATGCTTTGTCAGGAGACTTCAGGACCAGCATAACGCTTCGGACTGTGACCACAGCGATCGAACAAGCCGCCCAAGATCCGCGTATTGTCGCCTTGTATCTCAAAAGCAATGGCGGGGACAACACCTCTGGCTACGCGACATTAAAAGAAGTTCGGGATGCCTTGACCCGGTTTAAAGCCTCCGGGAAAAAGATCTATGCCCACGATACCCAGTGGCGCGAAAAAAAATACTACCTAGCATCAGTGGCGGATACGATTTCCGTCAATCCCATGGGTGCTATGGAACTTAATGGGTTAAGTTCACAGACCATGTTCTATTCACAAGCTCTAGAGAAGTTTGGAGTTGGTGTGCAGGCGGTTTGGCGAGGAAAGTATAAGTCTGCGATCGAACCCTATGTGCGAAAGAGCAGCAGTCCAGCCAGCAAGGAACAGACTAAATTGCTCCTGGGTACGATTTGGAGTGAGTTTCTAGAAACAACCAGCGCCTCCCGTAAAATATCGGTGCAAACATTACAGACCTTGACCGACACCAAAGGGCTACTGACCGCCAAGGAAGCAAAAGAGAGCAAATTGGTCGATCGGGTTGCCTATCCTGATGAAATTCGAGATGAACTCAAAACGCTAACAGGCGAAGACAAAAAAACAAAATCCTATCGCAGCATTGGATTAGCACGCTATGCCGAAGCGATCGCCGATCGAGTGAACTCAACCAAAGGCGACACCGTGGCGGTGCTTTATGCGGAAGGGACAATTGTGGATGGTTTGGGTGGTCCTGGAACCATAGGCGGCGATTCACTCGCGAAGGAATTGCGTAAATTGCGAATCAATCCAAACGTGAAAGCAATTGTTTTACGCATTAACAGTCCCGGTGGCAGTGCAGTTGCTTCAGATGTTATTCAGCGCGAAGTGATTTTGGCGAAAAAAGCTAAGCCCTTGGTGGTGTCTATGGGGACAGTCGCAGCCTCTGGTGGTTATTGGATTGCGACCTATAGCGATCGGATTTTTGCAGAGCCGACTACCATTACAGGCTCAATTGGGGTCTTTGGACTATTGCCGAATATTCAAAAGCTTGCCAATGACAACGGCATTACTTGGGATGTGGTGAAGACTGGAAAATTTGCTGATGCAGAAACTCTGAGTCGCCCGAAAACCAAAGAAGAGATTGCAGTAGTGCAGCAAGTCATTGGACAAATCTATGACCAATTTTTAGACAAAGTAGCCGAGTCTCGGAAATTAGACCGATCGAAGGTAAATGAGATCGCCCAAGGTCGGGTTTGGTCCGGTGCTGAGGCAAAAAAACTAGGCTTAGTGGATGAAATGGGTGGCTTAGATGCGGCAATTCAAGATGCGGCTAAGCGGGCAAAACTGGGGGATGACTGGCACATTAAAGAATTTCCTGAATCGGCAAGCTTTGAAGAACGGCTATTGCAAAATTTCTTAGGCGCATACCTCAAAGCCGCAGTCCCTCAAGATGCCTTCAGTCAGGAGTTTAAAAGCCTAAAAGCCGACTTTGATCAGTTGAAAACATTGAATGATCCACGTGGACTGTATATGCGGATGCCGGAGAGCTACTCGTTTAAATAATATCAAATGGACAAGATGGCATAGAAAGGGATCGGTGAAGTTTCAGGGGATGGTAGGATTACCCATAAACTATTTCGATGCTACCTATTTTGATAATACTAGGTTAGATTTTTCGCGATAGGCTTACTGCACACTTCGTTCGTGAGTTTTCCTGGGATGATTTCTGGATCCTTTTTTGACCGATCGGTCACAGCTTGCTTGATGTTAGCGACGGCGGCACTTTCGGTTTCAGCTCCCCCGGCGCTGGCGCAAAAAGTTGATGTAACGACCGACTCCAATTCGATGCGATCGTTAACCCAAGGCAACAGCGTTCTAACGCTTCAGTCGGGCCAAAAAATCGCCCAGGAAGGAACAGCAGCCTACAACAGCGGCAATTTTTTACTAGCTGTCAAAAAATTTCAAGATGCGCGTCAGGTATTTAACCAGCTCTCTAATTTTCATCAGGAACTCGTGACCGCGTTTTCTGGCTTAGACAGCAAAATTTCGGCCAGTGCCCGCGATCGTGCGCTGCGATCGGCCCAGGCCCGCGATGAAGTGACCTATGATCTCGCCCGATCCTATCGCGCCTCAAAGCAAGCGGATTTGGCGGTCCCACTTCTGGTTCAGGTGCTTAAAAGCCAACAGGCTCAACGAGACTTAGGTCAGAAGGCTTATACGGAACTGCTACAAATTGGTTTTGTCAATTTGCCGTTCTCCGGTCAGAGAGATCCTGATAAAAACCCTAGTGTTGTGACAACAGCGACTCCTCCTGCCACAAGCACAACGCCAACACCTGAATTAGCATTGGTCAGTTTGGCGGGTGGAACAAACTTGATGCTAGATGCGGAGAAGGCGGTCGCTGGGGGAAATTACGCCTTGGCACAAACTAAGTTGAAAGAATCGCGAAATTTATTTAATCGACTATCAAACTTTTATCAGGATCTCTCGGCGGTGTTCGCTGGAGTTGATACTCCAATTTCCAATAGCAGTCGAGACAAGGCGGTTGAAGCGGCTCAAAAACGTGATGATTCAGCATTTCAACTGGCGTTAGTCCATCGAGCTTTGAATCAGCCTGAAATGTCGGTTCCACTTCTGGTGCAGGTGTTGAAGAGTCAGCAAGCGACGAGAGAGTTAGGCAAGAAAGCCTATGCGCAATTGGTGGAATTGGGATTCTCGGATATTCCCTACAAACGTTAGATTGATTAATTCGGGTTTTGGGGTTGCGACGATCGTTGTTGCAGCCTTTTTTTTATTGGGTCTGGTGGGTTGAGATGAGCGTGAACGACTTTCACTTTGGATTGTTGTACAACACGCTGCATGATTTTTTGTACGTAAGTTATGAGAATTATTAGATTTCTTCGTTTGGTAGGGGTACGGCAAGCCATACCCCTACGGTCCTTGGAACCCGGATCTGTAGGGACATGGCTTGCCGTGTCCTACGTTGTAGACAGTATCCATCCGATCGCCCCACCCATCAAAATCAACACCACCGAACTCGTCTCAAACCTCAAAAGCGCGATCGCCGTCAAACCCGCAATCCCCATAGTCCAACCATCTACCACACTCGATCGAACCAACGTCACCGTCACCCCCGCCATCAACCCCAACGACCCCGCCGTCACCCCCGCAAGAAACGCCTGAAATCCCACCGATCGGATCCAAAGCATTACCCAACGGTTTAACATAATCACCAACAAAAACGACGGCAAAAAGATTCCGATCGTCCCCGCCATCGCCCCAGCATTTCCCGCCAACAAATACCCAACAAATGTCGCCGTCGTCAACACCGGACCCGGAGTCAACTGCCCGATCGCCACTGCATCAATCAACTGCTGCGACGTTAACCAACCCGTCCGATCGACCAACTCCCGCTGAAGAAACGCCAACAGCACATAACCACTCCCATACAGCACCGCCCCCATCTTAAAAAAGATCACAAACACCTGGCTCCAATCAAGTGACCCAGCCGTCCCGATCGCATTCACCTCTTGAGCCTGAACCCACAACCCCGAAATCGGCACCCACCCCAGCAACCCATTCTTTTGTCGTCTCACCCCCCAAACCAACCCGCCCAACCCCAACAAAATCGCTACCTCATCCCACCCCAAAAAGTAAGCCCCGATCGCCGCCGCCGCCGCCGCCGCCGTCACCCCATCCGTGATCGCCGTCTTCCCCAACTTCCCCAACGCCTGAAGAATAATCACCACAATCACAGGCTTAATCCCATACAGCACCCCCGCCAACTGGGGCAACGTCTGAGTCTTCCCATACCCGATCGCCAACCCCCAAACAATCCCCATCGCCGGAGCAATAAAACAAACCCCCGCCACCACCAACCCGCGCCAACCCGCCCGATCGTAGCCAATCTGCATCGCCAGCTCCGTCGAATTCGGACCCGGAATCAAATTCGTCATCCCAAACAGCTCCAGCAACCGCTCCCGCGTCATCCACGATCGCCGCGTCACCGCCTCCTGCTCCATCATCGCCACATGCGCCGCCGGACCCCCAAACCCGATCGTCCCCAACTTCAAGAAAACCGCCGCCAACTCAAACAAACGTCGTCGCCGAGAACCCCGATCGATCGTATCATCCCCATCACTCATCCCCAATCTCCCCGCAACAGTTTCAAAAATGATACCGCCTCCCCAACCCGACATTCTCAACTCAACAGCCCCCAATCTTCGCTACACTGAATAAACATCTGACCCACGCGATCGCCCCATGACACCCACAGCAACCAAATCCCTCGCCCTAGAAATCCGTAACGACTTCCCAATCTTGAACCAGGAAGTCTACGGCAAACCCTTGGTCTATCTGGATAATGCTGCAACCTCCCAAAAACCGATCGCCGTCATCAAAGCATTACAGGACTACTACGAACACGACAACTCCAATGTTCATCGGGGTGCCCATGCCCTCAGCGCCCGTGCCACCGAAGCCTACGAAGGCGCACGCGATAAACTCGCACTTTTTGTCAATGCCCAATCGCGAGACGAAATTGTCTACACCCGCAACGCCTCAGAAGCAATCAACCTAGTCGCCTATGCCTGGGGCATGAACACTCTCAAACCGGGAGATGAAATCATTCTCACCGTCATGGAACACCACAGCAACATGGTCCCCTGGCAACTCGTCGCCCAACGGACAGGAGCCATATTAAAACATGTGCAACTTACCCCAGAACAAACCTTTGACTTTGACCATTACCGATCGCTCCTCTCTCCAAAAACCAAACTCGTCTCCGTCGTTCACGTTTCCAACACCCTAGGCTGCATCAACCCCATCAAAGCGATCGCCGCCGAAGCCCATGCCATCGGAGCCAAGGTTTTAGTGGATGGTTGTCAAAGTGCGCCCCACATGAAAATTGATGTTCAGGATCTAGACTGTGATTGGTTCGTCGCATCAGGTCATAAAATGTGTGCGCCGACGGGGATTGGGTTTCTGTATGGAAAACTTGATCTACTGCGTGAAATGCCACCATTTATGGGCGGCGGCGAAATGATTCAAGACGTGTATCTAGATCATTCAACCTATGCCGACTTGCCCCACAAATTTGAAGCAGGCACCCCCGCCATTGCCGAAGCCATTGCGATCGGGGCTGCCGTTGATTATTTAATGGGCATTGGTCTCGATCGAATCCATGACTATGAACAAGAACTGATTAAATACCTGTTTGAACAACTCGCCACCATTCCAAACCTAACCATTTACGGCCCTATGCCCAACGCAGACGGCAGCGGTCGTGGAGCGCTTGCAGCATTTACAGTCAAAGGACTACATGCTAATGATTTGTCTACCCTAATGGATCAAGCAGGTGTCGCAGTCCGATCGGGCAACCACTGCACTCAGCCCCTACATAACATTCTCAACGTCACCGCCACCGCCCGCGCCAGTGTTTATTTCTACAACACGACTGAGGAAATTGACGTATTTATTGAAGCATTAAAAGAAACGATCGCATTCTTTGCAGATTTAATGTAGACAGACCATTTAGTTGCAAACTAATGGTTTTCTCAATCATCAATCACCCGCATTGTCTGTAAATCATCATCAGTGCCGCCAGTCAACAGCCCCCCCGCTGCCACAATCTGCTGTAAATAGCCGATCGCATTGGCTGTAATCCGTTCTCCCGGCATCACGATCGGAATTCCGGGGGGATAGGGACAAATTAAATCCGCTGAAACCCGACCGATCGCATCCTTAACCGCAACGAGTTTAGACGTTGCAAAAAAAGCATCCCGTGGCGATAGAACAGTAGTGGGAATTTCTGAGAAAATCTCACAGCTAACAGCATTATTACAGGGTGCCAAAATCCGATCGCTCAATTCGTTTAATCCTATTATCAGCCGATCGCAATCTAGGTCCGTAGTGCCGTGGGTCACAATGAACGTCAAACCCTGAAGTCCCGGCAGTTCACAGGTAATTCCCAATTCTCCATGCAGAATTTCATCAGCCCTAAATCCATCCATTCCAGCCACTAAAACCGTCAGCCGTAATGGATCAAGTTGATAAAATCCGGGACTCTCTATAAATTCTAGTGTTGTAATATTGGCTATTTTATTAATCTCCGGTCGAACTCTTTGCACCCGATCGATCGCTTCTCCCAATAGTAATTTACCTTGAGTTGCCATTTGCCTTCGCGCGATATCTAACGATGCAAGTAGTAAGTAACTTGGACTTGTCGATTGAACAAGCTGTAATGACTTAGCAACTCGATCGGCTGATACCCGATCGCCCTTGATATGTAGCATGGACGCTTGAGTTAGGGCTGAAAGTGTTTTGTGGGTAGATTGAATAACAATATCGGCACCCGCTGTCAGAGCCGCAGTGGGAAACGCTGAATGAAACTGAAAATGTGCGCCGTGAGCCTCGTCTACAATTAACGGGAGATTATAGAAATGAATTAAATTTGCAATCTTAACCCCATCACTAGACACCCCGTAATAGGTTGGGTTAACGATCAGAACAGCTTTGATTTTAGGATTGCTAACGAGATGATGTCCGATCGTTTCTGCCGTAACGCCATGGGCAATGCCTAGCTGTGCATCATACTCTGGCATCATAAACACAGGAATGGCACCCGAAAGAATCAATCCTGAAATCACCGATCGATGCACATTCCGGGGCACCAATACCGAATCACCCGGACGACACACCGCCAAAATTGCAGCAATAACGCCCGCAGTTGAACCATTAGTCAAGAAAAAAGTCCGATCGGCTCCCCAAGCGTCAGCGGCCAACGCTTCAGCCTCAGCAATTACGCCATTAGGTGCAAACAGATTGTCGAGTTCAGGCAATTCAGGCAAATCGGCCCGAAAGATCGCCTCGCCCCACCACGCTCGTAACTCAACATCAATGCCCTGACCTTTATGATGACCAGGAGTATGAAATGGAACATGGTCAGATTGGGCAGAAGCGCGAAGCCGATCGGCAAGAGGCGTTTGAGATTGGTCTAGATTCATAGAAAAAACGTCACTGCTATTCACCAATAAGGAGATTTAGAGACAATAAAACAAGTTTTACTCCGGTTCCCCCTTTTCAAGGGGGCTAGGGGGATCGGGTTTCAATGCGAACAGGAACAGATCAATTCCTCAGTATTGTTCAAACCCTCAAGAATTCAAACTCTCAAAAACTCCAAAAAAAGTGAACCTTCAGTTCCTAGAAACTGCATTAATCCCCACCGCACATCATTAGGAGATTTAGCAAAGAGATTTAGCATCGCAAAAACTAGTTCTGTAGTCGTCAGCCCATCGGATAGAAACCCTGACCACTGTGGGGTTTTTAAAGCAAAGAAAGTCTCAAAAAAGTGATTCAGCTGTGCCTCATCAAACCGCATCAACTTTTCCAACCCAAACCGATAAAGATAATACTTTCGTAAACAATCATCCGGCCAAAGCCCTTTCCAGCCCGCCTGCGCAATGTCATAGGGCGAAGCCGTTTCCGATCGAATGGTAGCCGCAATAGCTACAGCCAAATCCGGTGCCCGCCGCAACTGTGCCCCAATGGAATACCCCGATGCAGGATGGACCATACTCGCCGCGCCACCAAACGCCACGATCGGCTGATCAAAACTGGGCATTGGTAAATTCATGGGAAACAAACAGCGTTCAATGTGGTGTTCTTCTAGAACTTCAATTCCCCGTGACTTAAGCCGAGTTCGCAGCCGCCGTTCCAAGACATCTAACCCAACGGCTGGAGCGGATGATAATGAGGTTTCTTCGACAAAGTAAACCCCCTCACCAAATCCCATAGCATACAAAAAAGTCGGTGAATTCTGTCTACGATCGTGGTCCGAAAGATGATCGCTCCTGAAATCCATCAATACCATTTGATGATCATCAACAGGCGGCGAACTGAACCGTCCCGTAATGCCATAGGCGGCTTGATAGGCGATCGTAGGGTCTCCTTTGCGTTTAGTAAACACAGGTTTATGACCGCTAGCATCCACCACAATCCGAGCCTGTAGAATTTCTCCAGAGGTTAGAGTAACCGCAGAGTGTGTGGCTCCGTGGTCAATGGATTGGGCATTTCCTTTGACCCAAGAAACAGCAAACTTTTCACAAATATCTAAGAAATGCTTTTGAAATTTTGCCTTATCTAAAAAGCTATAGATCCGCTGGTGCTTGACTTCGCCCTTGGAGAAATAGGATGCACAATTGCTCCAAGACTGTCCAATTAAGTGGGTCAGATCCAGAGATTCCAGTTCATCACGCCAAATTCCATAGGTATTGGGCCAAATAGTATCGAGGGGCGTTGCCGTCAGCCCTTGAACCGTTAACCCTTGCTCTGCTAATGCTGATGCAATGATTGTTCCGGCGGGTCCAGATCCAATGACTAATGCATCAAAAACCCTTGAATCCTTTGCATCTAACACCCTCAGATTCTCCCCATGCAGCCTATGTTCTAGTAAATTATCCCATAGAATGCCCACCGTTCCGATCGTGACTAGGGGCTGGCTGACACCTTCCCACCCAGACCTTCGACAATGGTCGTGGTATTAGAAATTAACATTTGGTCATAGCGATCGGCCCCAGAACCCGATTCCCCCAATCCATCGGCAAATAGAGCTTTGCTCGCCAATTTAACGCCTGCTTCTTTCGCCACGGTTTCAATCAGCTTAGGATTGACGGTAATTTCAGCAAAAATTGTTGGAACTTTAGACGCTTTAATCTCATCCACTAAGGCTTTGACCCGCGAAGCCGTTGGTTTTTCGTCGGTGCTAATCCCCTGTAATGCCCCTTCGATCGGCAATCCATAGGCCGCTCCATAGTAAGAAAGTGCATCATGGGTCGTGACGAGCTTTTTAGAGGCAGCGGGAATAGTTGAAACTGAGGTCTGAATCCAGGCATCTACTTTGGTGAGCCGATCGCGCAAAGCCGTTGCATTTTTGGCATAGAGTGCAGAATTCTGTGGGGCTAGTTTTGTCAACTTGTCTTGAATAACTTGAACGATCGCAATCCCATTTTTGGCACTGTGCCAAACGTGCGGATCGGCTTCTTTCTCAGCGGGTTTCGCAGATTTCGCATCGCCTAGAGCATGTTCATGTTCACCCATAAGAGGGTTAGGGACGGCAAGTTCATTGACCGCAACCTTCGTGTCCAAATTACCTGAAGCCTTGACTAGTTTGATGATTTGGGGGTCAAATTCGTAGCCACCATACAAAACAAGCGCACTAGTATCAATCGCTTTCCGATCATCCGTTGTCGGCTGATAGACATGAGGATCGCGACCAGCGGGAATAAGGCACTTAAGATCAACGGTGTCTTGAGCAATTTGCTGGGTGAGATCGCATAAAACGCTGTAGCTGGCGACCACCATGGGCTTATTGCTTGAGGGGCTGCCGGGGCTTGCCATATTGTTTGGGGTTGTGGACGTTGGACCACAGCCCACTAATCCTAATGCCAATAAACCTAGGCCCAAATATCTGAAATTCATAAGACTCTCTGTAAATAATTAATTGGATAAAACAAGGTCGATTCAGTGCAACGATCGGCGCTGAACTCGACTAAAATGATAATCGTTATCATGTGGTTTCTCATGCTAGAGGTTCAAAAAGTTTCTGTCAACTATGGATCCGGTCAAGGATTGAACCCGGTTAGCTTCAAGATTTTGCCGGGAGAAATGGTGGGAGTAATGGGACCGAATGGCGCGGGAAAAAGCACCATGATGAAGGCATTGCTGGGCCTGGTGCCCGTCAGCAGTGGTCAAGTTCGCTATTGCACCTGTCCGCTGCATCAACAGCTTGAAAAAGTTGCCTATGTGCCCCAACGATCGCAAATTGATTGGGATTATCCGGCGACCGTGCAGACCGTGGTGTCGTTAGCAGTGACCCGGCAGTTGGGATGGTTTCGCCGATCGAGCGCGGCGACGCGGGGGGCAATCCAGCAAGCTATGGAACGGGTAAATATTTGGGATCTGCGCGATCGGCGAATCGGCAACTTATCTGGTGGACAACAGCAGCGGGTTTTTCTGGCGCGAGCCTTGGCACAGAATGCAGAGATTTTATTATTTGATGAGCCTTTTACGGGGGTTGATGCGACGACGGAAGATATTTTGTTTCGAGTGTTTGCCGAGTTGCGCAATGAAGGCAAAATTTTGATTATTAGTAGCCATGAATGGGGTAGCCATTTAGCGGAAGGATTGACCAACCTCGATCGGCTGCTGTTGCTGAATCGTGAATTGATTGCATCGGGAACGCCCCGCGAGGTGATGACCCGCGAAAATCTTCGCCTTGCCTATGGTCGAGTGTGGACCCATGCGTTTCATGGCGATGGTAAAGATGATGATTTGTTTTGTTAGGAATTAGGAGCAATTGAAGAATGTGGTCAATGAATCTGTGGTCAATATTAATAGAACCGTTGCAGTCTGAATTTATTCGTAATGCGATCGGTGTGAGTATGATGATCGGGATTTTATGTCCTGTTGTGGGGAGTTATTTGATTGTGCAACGAATGGCATTAATGGGCGATGTGATGGCTCATTGTGTATTGCCGGGATTATCAATTGCTGCATTTTTTGGGGTCGATCGGTCTATTGGGGCATTCATTTCTTCGATGTTGGGATCATTTTTTGTGACTTGGGTTCGATCGCAATCCCGTGTCAAAGTTGATTCGGCTATGGCCTTAACCTTTTCGACCTTTTTTGCAATCGGCGTTACGTTAATTACACTATTAAAAAACAAGTTAGATCTCGATCGTTTTTTGTTTGGAGATATTCTAACCGTTACCTTGAATGATATTTACGCGACAGCTACGATCGCAACGATTGTTTTGGTCGCAATTTATCTGTTCTATAAAGAGCTTTTATATTACACCTTTGATGCAACAGGTGCCGAAGCCATTGGTCTCCCGACTAAATGGCTACACCTAGGACTGATGGCAGGAATTACGCTAACCATTATCACAAGTATGCAGGTTGTGGGTGTCCTATTGGTGATTGCCTTATTAATTGGTCCTGCATTGACGGCCTACTTAGTTACCCAAGAATTACATCATATGATGTTCCTCGGTAGCGGTATTGGAATTGTATCGAGTCTGGTGGGAATTTATCTTAGTTATTATTTGAATCTACCCTCTGGACCTGCGATCGTATTGGTGTCATCAAGTTTATTTATGGTGACATTTTTGTTTACGAACCGACCCACCGTTTTCACATGGACAAAGCCACCCCACTAGCCTAATTCCCAAACGCCAACAATCCAGCCCAATCCCAATCCTAACCAAGCAGAAAAGGTTAACCAAAAGCAGCTTTCTGATTCACTAATACGAGCAACTTTCAGATCAATTCGGGCTAGGGCTTCACAGGATAAAATCATGAAGATCGGCATAAACCATTTAAACCAGTTGAGCAAAACTGAAATAAACCCAGCGAAAAAAAACAGGCTCAAAACTGTCAATGTGTCTGATCTAAACCGTCTTTGAATGAGTTTGTCCAATCCAGTTAACGGATGCATAAAAATAAGTGACGCAATCAATGCGGTAGCAGCACCAATGATTAATGCAAGGCGAGGGCTGGTTACATTTGCTAAAAAGTGACCAAATACGGTGTACCCGCCAAGCAGTAGTAGCAGTGAAACCCAGGGAGTCTCGCGAGTGATTTGCATAGTAGTTTGGACCAACAAGGTTTTTACAGCTTAGGTGATTCCCATCAATAAGCCTATCAGAGTCTCCAACCCCAATTCTGGAGGCTTCGGACTTTAGATATTGCTGCTGTGTACACACACTTAAACCTGTCATCCGCTAGACCCGATCCCCCTAGCCCCCTTAAAAAGGGGGAACAAGAGCAAACCTTATTTCATAGTCCCCCTTTTCAAGGGGGATTTAGGGGGATCGGGTCTAGCTAATGACTAAGATTCCTCCGTGCCTGACGTTTGCTCACCGCTCAACGATCGATCGACGGCAGCACTCATAAAGCCATGAAACAACGGATGGGAACTGCTGGGGCGAGATTGAAATTCAGGGTGAAACTGACTCGCAATGAAAAAGGGATGACTGGGCAGTTCAATGATCTCCACGAGCCGATCGTCGGGCGATGTACCGCTAATTTTGTAACCGCTCTCCAAAAACTGCGGACGATAGTGATTGTTGAATTCATAGCGATGGCGATGGCGTTCGTAGATTACTTCCTTGCCGTAGAGACCTAGGGTTTTAGTCTCCGCTGTTAGTTTGCATGGGTACACGCCCAAGCGCATCGTTCCCCCTAAATCAACCACGTCCTCTTGCTCAGGCAGTAGATTAATAACCGCGTTCAAGGCATCTCGCTTAAATTCTGCACTGTGAGCGTCGTCTAGCTTAGCGACATTGCGTCCCCATTCAATCACCGCGCATTGCATTCCTAAACAAAGTCCTAAAAAGGGCACATTGTTTTCACGAGCATAGCGAATGGCTTCAATTTTGCCATCTACACCCCGAATTCCAAACCCGCCCGGAACTAGGATTCCATGTAATCCTTTTAGATACTTTTCTGCACCGTCTAGTTCAATATCTTCAGAATTGATCCAATGTAATTTCAATCCGCTACCTGTTGCGATCGCAGCATGACGCAATGCTTCAACCACTGACAAATAGGCATCCCCCAATTGCACATATTTTCCAACTAATGCAATTTGTAATTCACCGCCGGGACTATACATCCGATCGACCAAGGTTTGCCAAGCTTGTAAATTAGGTTCGCGCTGTTCTAGATTGAGATGATTGATCGCTTGAATGGCTAACCCTTCTTGTTCCATAATCAGCGGCACTTCGTAAATGCTACGGACATCGGGACAAGTAATTACACATTCAAGATTGACATCACAAAACTCAGCTAGTTTTGCTTTTAAACCTTTTTCTAATTCCCGATCGCAGCGACAGACCAAGATATCGGGCTGAATTCCGATCGATCTCAATTCTTTGACAGAGTGTTGCGTGGGTTTGGTTTTCAATTCACCAGATGCGGGAATAAAAGGAACCAGCGTCACATGGGTGTAGAGAACATCTTTTCGACCAACGTCTTTACGGAATTGTCGAATGGCTTCGAGGTAAGGTAATGATTCAATATCACCCACAGTGCCGCCAATTTCAGTAATGACAACATCAGGATTGGTATTGCGAGCGACGCGATGAATGCGTTCTTTAATTTCGTTGGTAATGTGGGGAATGACCTGAACCGTACCACCGTTGTAGTCGCCGCGCCGCTCTTTGTTGATCACCGATTGATAAATAGAACCTGTCGTCACACTGTTCAATCTCGACATGGAGGTGTCGGTAAATCGTTCATAATGGCCCAAATCTAAATCGGTCTCTGCCCCGTCTTCAGTAACAAAAACTTCTCCATGTTGATAGGGACTCATGGTGCCGGGATCTACGTTTAAATAGGGGTCAAGCTTGAGAATAGAAACCGTGTAGCCCCGTGACTTCAGAAGCCGTCCTAAGCTCGCTGCCACAATGCCCTTGCCAATTCCAGAAACTACGCCGCCAGTCACAAAGACAAATTTCGTCATAGGAGGGTTCGATCGCACAACATCGCAAATTACCCCGAATATTGTAGGGCAAGCCGTCACGTCTTCACGGGATCCGGCAAAGTTTCTAGGGCAGGTCAAGCGGTGAGATGGGGTTCAAATTCTGTAGATTCAAAGTACCATGATTGAAGTTTATGGATTAATCTCCCAATTACCGGAATGTTTATCCTTTCGCAAAATCCTCCTGCCATCCCTGTTGCTCCTCAACAACGATCGACCTCTTCGAGTCTGTTGGTGGTTTATCCTCCGGTTGCCCACAGCACTACGGCATCTCAAATCTTTTTGATTGGTTCGGCTCCGGCGGCGGGTGAAGTTTTGGTAAATGGTAAACGGGTTCGACGCAGCACGACGGGAAATTTTTCGCCGAGTTTTCCATTGGTCGTGGGTGAAAATAAATTTGTCGTTGAATATTCTGGACAGTCAAAAACAGTTGTCGTTATCCGCACGTTAACTCAGCCTGAACTCCCGATCGATCGGTTTGCTAAAGATTCGCTGTATCCCAAGGTTCCGATCGCCCGTTTGCCGGGAGAACTAATTTGTTTAAGCGCCATTGCACCGCCCAACTCGATCGTCACCGCACTTTTGGGTCAACAATCTCTGCCGCTAGTTCCAGACGCTAGCACGACAATACTGGCCGATAACCTCAGCGTTCTTACCGGGAAACTGGATGGGCAAGCAGTGCTGGGAACATATCAGGGATGTATGCAGCTATCTCCACCCGTTGCTCAAATTGGGACTCTAGTTACACCCATTTATCAGTTGCAACTGCCCGATGGCCGATCGATTCAAGAACCCGCAAAAGGAACGATCGAGGTTTTAGATCCAGCCCGATTAGCGACAGTGGAAGTGACGGCGAATCCTGGAGTTGCGAGAACAGGCAGTGATAGTGAATTTGCACGGCTAACCCCATTACCAAAGGGGGTGCGCGATCGGGTGACGGGGAAGGATGGCATTTGGCAACGGCTAAGTTATGGCGGATGGATTAAAGAAACAGAAACCCAACTCGTCAGCCGCAGCGGCGTTCCCGTGGAATCTCTGGTGAGCGGTGTGACCTCGCGATTGCTCAGCGACTGGACAGAACTACGGATTCCGCTGCAAACTCCCGTGCCCATTACCGTAAATCAAACCGATCGGACCGTTCAGCTCACCCTACACCACACCATTTCCCAAGCAGGAATTCAACGATTGGTGAATAATCCCACCATTTCCCATGTCACGTGGCAACAAATCACCCCAACTCAGATGCAATACACACTGCATTTAAAAACCAATCAGGCTTGGGGATACAAGACACGATATGAGGGAAATTTGTTAGTTCTTTCACTTAGAAATCCACCTGTTCTTAGCAATAATCTAAAAGGCATCAAAATCCTGTTGGATCCTGGTCATGGTAGTTCTGAGGACTTGGGATCGGTTGGCAATGGTGGCATCCCTGAAAAAGATGTAACGATCGTCGTCTCTAAACTATTGCGCGATCGGCTAACGAAACGGGGTGCCACGGTAATTATGACCCGCGAAGGTGATGATGATCTTGGACCCAACGAACGGGCACAACTGATTACAAAGTCTGAACCTACGATCGCCCTAAGCATCCATTACAACGCGCTACCTGATGAGGGTGATGCAGAGAAAACCCAGGGGTTATCAGCATTTTGGTATCATCCCCAGTCTCAATCGCTCGCCCAGTTTCTACATGATTATGTGATTCAAAAGCTCGATCGCAAGTCCGACAATGTGTTTTGGAATAATCTCGCATTAGCACGCCCCACCGTTGCACCTTCGGTCCTGATTGAGTTGGGTTATATGATTAATCCCGAAGAATATACTTGGATTACAGACCCAGTTCAGCAAAATAGATTAGCGGATACGTTGGCAGATGGCATTGAAGCTTGGTTACGATCGCGTTAATTATTTAATTACTCGATCGTTATATCGCAGTCCGAACATAGCAGTCCGAAATCATTTGTACGATCCTAAGCTCTTGCCCCCAAACCCCCAATTCTGGGGGCTATGATTGTTTCTCTAACTCCCCCAAACTTGGGGGCTAGGGGGCAGATCGCCAGAATCTCAATCACTTAGGATCGCTATAAATAAATGCGTTATCCAGAATTCAAGTAGCAGATTTTAGGTGATGAACGATCGCCTCTAAAAGCTGTGCAAGTTGTGTCAAGTGTTGCGTAAATTGTTGTTGACGTTGCAAAATCCGATCGGGTCGACGAGCCGCTTGCCAAAACTGTCGATCGAGTTGCAGCAATTTAGTCAGACGAGTGACTTCAGGCGTAAGCGATCGCAGTTGATTTTTCAACACATTGGTCAACGCATTGATTTTGTCGTCTTGAACACCGTTGTCCAGCTCAAACGTATTCATTAATTGCATCAGTGAAGGAATTATTCGATCGTTGACCATCGTTCTAACCAGAATCCAACTCTGATTTATCGGATCCCCATCGGAACAAACGATCGGGTTTTCAGGTAAAAGTCCCAGCTCCAAAAGCATCTCAGTCACTAGCTTTAGAGCCTTTTGATGGAGATGGAGGCAGTCCAGAACAGCATCGAAATCACGACCTATCAAAGAAGCACTGCTCATAATTTGCCACAACTAAAAAGATGATCTTGATACATCTGCTGAATTTCTTTATAGTATCTGAACTTAAATTAGAGTTTAAATAGTGACTTTAAGCCAGTCAAGTGATTTTGAGACCGGGCTTTACTATCCGCCATCTCGCCGCGTGAAATGACTTATGAATCTCCCCATCCGTCCACTCCCAACTCCAACGCTTGATCTCCCTGATTGGCTCGGAAGCTGCATGATTGATAGCTCTTCAGCCTATATTGGGGTCAAGGAAGATCCTTCTAAAAGCAATAGCTTAATTTGTCGAGCCTTTGACTTTGCCAACAGCCTTCATGAAGGACAGGTTCGTGCGTCTGGAGAACCCTACATTGCCCATCCGGTCGCTGTTGCCGGGATTCTGAGAGACTTGGGTGGAAGTAGTGCCGTGATCGCAGCGGGATTCTTGCATGATGTGGTGGAAGATACGCCCGTGACGCTTGATGAAATTGAAGAACGGTTTGGGACAGAGGTTCGGACATTAGTGGAAGGGGTCACTAAGTTATCCAAGTTTAAATTCTCCAGTAAAACTGAACAGCAGGCTGAAAATTTTCGACGGATGTTTTTGGCTATGGCTAAGGATATTCGGGTGATTGTGGTGAAGCTGGCCGATCGGCTCCACAACATGCGAACCCTAGAACATCTCGCACCTGAGAAACAGAAGCGTATTTCCCGTGAAACCCGCGAAATTTTTGCGCCACTCGCCAATCGTCTGGGGATCGGCAGCATAAAATGGGAGCTAGAAGACTTAGCATTCAAATACCTAGAAGCCGAGTCCTACCGCCAAATCAAAACCCGCGTGGCAGAACGACGGGGCGATCGGGAATCTCAGCTTACGGAAGTGACCGAGCTATTGAAGCCGCGCTTAACAGAACTGGGCATCAAGGCGATCGAAATCAATGGTCGGCCTAAGCATTTATACGGCATCCATCAAAAGATGCACGAGCAACACAAAGAATATGAACAAATTTACGACATCTCCGCCATTCGGATCATCGTCGAATCCAAAGATGATTGTTACCGATCGTTAGCCGTTGTTCATGACATGTTCCGCCCCATTCCGGGACGGTTCAAAGACTATATAGGTCTACCAAAAGCCAATCGCTATCAATCTCTACATACCGGAGTGATTGGGCTAGGTGGTCAGCCCCTAGAAGTGCAGATTCGCACCTTAGAAATGCACCACATTGCTGATTATGGGATCGCCGCCCACTGGATGTACAAAGAGTCTGGCGGATCTAATCCAGTTCCGGCCTCTAGCAATGAAGAGAAATTCACTTGGCTACGTCAATTAGTCGATTGGCAAACCGATTTTAAAGACGCGCAGGAATATCTCGACACGATCAAAAATGACCTGTTTGAGAACGAAATTTTTGCCTTTACTCCCCAAGGTGAAGTCGTGCCACTCTCGATCGGGGCCACCCCAGTTGACTTCGCGTACCGGATTCATAGTGAAGTGGGCAACCATTGTGCAGGTGCCCATGTGAATGGTCGGATGGTGACGCTGGATACGGCGTTAAAAAGTGGTGACATTGTTAAAATCATCACCCAGAAAAATTCTCATCCCAATCTTGACTGGATTAATTTTGTCGTCACACCCGGCGCACGTAATAAAATTCGACAGTGGTATAAACGATCGCACCGAGACGAGAATTTAGCTCGTGGTCGGGAAATGCTAGAAAAAGCAATGGGGAAACCGGGCTTTGAAGCCATGCTTAAATCACAACCCATGCAAACCGTTGCTGAGCGCTGTAATTATCACACCGTGGATGATTTATTAGCGGCGATCGGCTATGGCGAAATGACCGTCAACCACATCATCAACCGGATTCGAGATACGGTCAAGTTAGCCCAGCCCGCTATTCTAGAACCCGCACCTATTACATTTAATCCCCGCATCACCCCCGTCGTCGCGTCGCCCAAATCGCCGATCGCAGGCATTGAAGGGATGTTACATCACACCGCTAAGTGCTGTAATCCATTACCGGGAGAATCCATTACAGGCGTTGTCACCCGAGGCAATGGCATCACGGTTCATCGTCATGGTTGTCCAAATCTCGATAAAGTTGAATGTGCGCGGCTCGTGCCCGTGAGTTGGAACCCCATTGCCGATCGCGATCGACCCACAACCTATCCAGTGGAAGTTCAAGTTGAGGTCATCGATCGGGTGGGCGTACTGAAAGACTTACTATCTCGTCTGACAGACGACAACATCAATGTCCGCAACGCTCAAGTCAAGACCTATCCTGATCAGACAGCGGTAATTGATCTGGGTCTCGACATCTGTGATCATACGCAACTGGAGCGGACCTTTACCCAGATTCGTAAAATGAGTGACGTGCTAAATCTCCGTAGGATCGCGCAAATTGAAGTTTTAGAAGTAGCTGAATAGTTTTCTAAAGCGCCTCTCTTTCCTTAACTGACAGTTATCACGCCTATTCATATTGGGCGAAGTATACGAAGATGTATCACGATTCAGTAGGTTTCTAGGACCGTAGGTATGATTAACCGGGTTGAGTCGGAAATTGTTTAACAGAAACTATGAGATGCCACACACATGAATAGTCAGGGTCAGCCATCTCTAGGTCAGCCGCCTTCTTCGCATTACACGCGTTTAGTTGGCTCGGAAGAACAGAAGATTTATGATCATTTGTTGAAGGCAATCCAATCCGAAAGCTCTGATCAGATTCTTGATCGGGTTCGATCGTTATTGATTGAAGGATCTAGTTATGACGATCGCGAAATTTTGCGGAGTCTCGATCATTTGGTACTTTCAGATTCTGCGTTTCAAGATTTTAAATTCGTGCTTAACCGCTGCATTCACATCATTACCAACCGCTGGCAGGGTCGTCCTCATTGTCAATCAGCGGTACCTAGGCTCATTTCTATTCTAGAATCCACACCGACCACCCGCATCGATCTCACACGCAGTAAGGCGAATCGACGCTTACGCGATTTGACTCGGCAGTTTCGAGACACGGACCAGTTTCAATCTTTACGGCGGTTATCTTGTGTCTTAGAGCAAAATATAACAACGCTGGAGAATCAGCAACCGCTACGGGGCTTAATTCGTCGCTACCCCTACCTATATCATCACTGTCTCGTCAGCGATGGCAGCACCCCAGAGGATCAAAAATCAGTCCGATCGCTGCAAGAAAAAATGCAGCATAACTATGAATTAGATCTCTCCAAGTTTGTCACCTATCAAGTCCGCCGATCGGCGGTCAGTCATCAACGGGGCGATCGGGTTTTGCATCCTGTAGCCAACCCAACGTTATTGCTTGATTCAGATTTAAACAAAGCTTTAAAGCAATTTACAGGGAAAGTAAGTAATGGTTGCACTCACCGAGACTTGGCTGAACGCTTTATGATTCATAGCCAATATCAGCAGCAGACCTTTAGGGGATTTAAAGGTGATTTGTATGAATATCTGATTGACGCTGTGGAGCCAGAATATGGTCGCTGTCAATTTAATAATCAGTTAAATCAGGCGCTGCGACAAATTTTGCCAGACAATGATGGTGCGGAATTTAATGAATTTTTACTGCTGCGAACCTGCAGTCAGCTCCTGAACTTCTTGATTGTCCAAAGTCCAACTCAACCGAAGCATTTTGTTTTTGTTGATTTGCTCTCGAATCTTGGCCCGATCGGCACCACGAGCTTACTGCTCAAATTAGTCCTCATTTGCCGCAAGGTAAAACCCTACCTAGAGAAACGCCTTTCGATTTTGTTTAACCACTACGAATGCCACACTCAAGGTTCAGTGCAATGGCTGGTGATGGCGATGGAGCATCTGAATATTGCCCTCAGTACTAATTTTGGTAAGTTGAATTTGGCGCTGGTGAATTCTTTGGTGTAGTCTTGAGCACTACTCTGTCGAGACATTGTCTGGAACTCTTACGGTTGGCTATAGTGGTGTTATGGTCTCTCCAACTCTGCCTTCAAATGATAACGATGATCAACAACCGATCGGGGACGATCGCCCTCAGGATGCTGCTCTTGTGGAGTTCTCTGATATTCAGGCTGATCTTAATTATCGACAGGCCACGATCGCGCTTCAAGATCTTGTGCAGCACGTTGATTTGACGGATCTAGAGCGCAGTGGGTTAGAGCACTCGATCGCGGGTTTGACGGCCATGCTCGACAAGCTGGATCAATCGGTGGTTCATATCGCCGCATTTGGGATGGTGGGTCGCGGAAAGTCTTCATTGTTAAATGCGTTGCTAGGGCGGGACGCGTTTCAAACGGGAGCGATTCATGGGGTTACTCAAACCGAACAGCTAGCAGATTGGGATCGCCTCGTTACTCTGGATTCAGGCGCTCATGTTCAATTGATCGATACGCCCGGAATTGATGAAGTAGACGGCGACGATCGGGCGGCGTTAGCCCAGTTGATTGCGGCTCGATCGGATCTTTTGTTATTCGTGGTGTCGGGCGACATGACTCAAGTTGAGCATCAGGCTTTGTCGGCACTGCGAGACGTGGGAAAACCGATGATTTTGGTTTTTAACAAAATTGACCAATATCCAGACACCGATCGTCAGAGCATTTATGAAAAAATTCGGGACGATCGGGTTAAAACATTGCTCTCACCCGATGAGATTGTTATGGCTTCCGCGTCTCCCCTAGTTCCGGTAGCCACGCGCCAAAGTGATGGGCGCTTGAAGATTGTCATGGAGCCAGGGCTGCCCCAGATTGATGCGGTGAAGCTGAAGATTTTGGACATTCTAGACCGTGAAGGTAAGGCACTAGTTGCGCTGAATTCGATGCTCTATGCCAATGAAGTGAACGAGCAGATTGTGCAGCGGAAACTTAAAATTCGCGATCGGGGAGCCGATCGGGTGATTTGGAATGGCGTAATCACAAAAGCATTAGCCGTTGCTCTGAATCCAATAACCGTGCTGGATGTCATTAGTAGTGCCGCCGTCGATGTCGCGGTAATTTTGACGTTATCGAAACTGTATGGCATTGCAATGACTGAGAAAGGAGCGGTGAACTTACTGAAAAATATTGCGATCGCAATGGGCGGCATTACCGCCAGCGAACTTTTAGCGACCCTGGGACTTGGAACCTTAAAAAGCTTACTGGGAGCCAGTGCCCCGGTGACAGGTGGTCTATCCTTAGCGCCCTATGTCTCGGTGGCCATCACTCAAGCTGGCGTGGCGGGAGTCTCGACCTACGGCATTGGTCAAGTAGCAAAAGCCTATTTTGCCAATGGGGCAACTTGGGGCGATGCGGGACCAAGAGCGGTAGTATCTCGCATTTTAGATTCGCTGGATGAAGAATCTATTTTGGCGAGGATCAAAGAAGAATTACGGGGGCGACTAAGACCCCCATCGCCGTCTAAATAATTTGTCTAAATCACAAGTTAGCCGACATGATAGCCACCTTGCGATCGGGCGATCGCAACATCACCGTCGTAAAAATATTGCTCAAACTCCAATCCAAATTCAGCCGACCATTTTTCAATAATTTCAGCCTCACCCGATCGATTAATATCATCCAGAACAAGAGCAAAATTAGCCGCCAAAATACTCTTTAATGCGGGAAGGGCAGGATAACGAGAACGACGACGTTTTTCATCGTAAGCGGGTGGACCATCAACAATCAGAAGATCGATCGTAGGTTCTTTAAGAATCGCGTTTGCTGCCGTCAGGTCATACCACTGATTATCGTCTAGCGCTAGATTACAGGGAACGAGCGGCGCGGGAATAAGCGTTACGTAGTCATCAAGCCCTTGACCTTTTAATAGATTTTGTAAAACGTCTATCCAGCCCAAGTTATCTTCTAGAGTATACAAATGACCGTGGCCTTGTTGCTTGAGCAAACGAGCAATATAAATCGTGCTAATACCACCACCACATTCAAGAATAGTATTGCGTCGGTTAACCACAATTTCATTCAAAATTTTCACCAGACCACTGGGCCGCAGCGC
>JAYVUU010000205.1:0-17725 GCA_043787635.1 Synechococcales cyanobacterium
TCGGGAGTACTCGTAACTGATGGCTGCTGCACTTTAGGATCAACTTGTATCTCGATCGGTTTCACGGGTTTTGCAATAGGAGCGATCGAAGATTCTAATTCTGGTGCTTTAGGAATGGGAACGATCGGAATAATCGGAACCGGAGTTAAGCTTTCGGACGTATTGGGAACAAGCTGAACAGGGTCGGGGACATCTGTAGACTTCGTAGACTTAACAACAGGAACTTTAGGTTCGATCGATTGCGGTGGGGAACTCGAAGTGTAAGTCGGATCGACAATCCTCTTAGCTTGGGCGATCTGAATCTCGCCTCGGGTCAGTCGTGAAAGTGGATCCTGACCACCCGGTTCATAATTGAAAACTCGAGCCGTATTATTGCCAAAATTCTCAACCCGACGGCCCTTTTCGTCAATAAATTCCAGTTGAACCCAATTTTTTCCAGGCTTAAACCCTTTCAAATAAGTCGGCTGCCAGCGATCGAGAAGAAAACTCTGACCATTAACTGTAGCTTTCACCTTCCAATCTTGAACACCATCACTATCACTCTCCTGAGCAATCAAATGAAGTGGCGCATTAAAGACATAAAAATCTAGCAAGATTGGCTCTGCACCATACGTCCCTTGAGGCTGATTATAGGTAAGGAGAGGTTTTTGAATTTTGGGTTGATTATCATCAGTCTTCGTAAAAACATCAAACGTCACTTGAGCAAAAGCTCCATCATTCTTAAACGCCTCATCCCAAGGGGTAGCCGCAAAAATCCGCACCGTATGAGTCCCCGGTTCCAAGTCTTTCAGAACAATAGACTCACTGGCGTTATAAATACTTTGATGGGGCTGGTCATCCACAACCAGATGCAGGTGGGGACCGAGTCCTAGCAACTTATCCTTAAAAATAGGTAAATCTTGAAGTTGAAAACTGACCGTAACCGTGTTGTCGGACAGAAGCTGTCCCGCTTTAGGCGAGATTATTTTGACCTGAGGCTGGTACTGATCTAAAACTCGACTCAGATCAAGAAATGTCTTAGGCGACGGTGTTTCGTTAAGTTGTCCGGTCGTCGTGAGTGAAGCAGCCAACGCACTCCCATTCCCCAACAAAAGCTGAATCGCCAGACCGATCGCCAGCGTTCTTTGAACCCATTTCTGAGACTGTACTGCCCACCAACGCCGTCTAACCACAGGGGTCGCGCTCCTTAAAGTACTAAATTTAAATGTAGCAAGTCAATTAAGCCAGTTTACGATCGAATAGGTTAGGTAACCTCTATCCCTCAACCCGATCGCACTATCACTCTAATAGGTTTGCTGAACTCTGCTCAAGTTTACAAAACCTGCGTGAAATCCCTATCAGACCAAGTCTTCAGTTATCAGCCAATTCGGAGACAAAGTACTAGAGCCTGTGAAACAAATGGATTTAAGATACATTTTTTTACACTAAACACCACTCCACCCAACCCATCACGATGAATTAGAGGCAGATTATCCATTCATTATTGCAAAGTGTAACTATCGCAATAATTTTCTTGACTTTGCCCCTTGCTGTGATCGTGCAAAGTCCAAGCTATCGAGGGTTTGGGCGATCTTGAATTATTGTTAATGGTCGTTCACAACCCCTTGATCATGCTCCTATAATTAAACCTGTAAGAACCTGACCATCACAAAGACTCTGGGAACGCCTCAGAAACACAATCTTTGTCTGACTGGCTCGACATACCTTGACTCAAGGTGAGCGAGTTATGGGTTATGGGAGTCCTCGTTCCGTTCTAGAGAGGAGAGTCTCAATGACAATCAGCCCACCGGAGCGCAATGCGAAGGCAAGGATTGTTGTAGATAAGAATCCCGTCGCAACATCCACTGAAAAGTGGGGACAGCCGGGTCACTTCGATCGCACCCTAGCCAAGGGACCAAAGACCACAACCTGGATTTGGAACCTTCACGCAAACGCTCATGACTTTGACAGCCATACTTCTGACTTAGAAGACGTATCACGTAAAATCTTTAGCGCTCACTTCGGCCATCTGGCAGTCGTGTTTGTCTGGCTCAGTGGAATGTATTTCCATGGAGCAAAATTTTCTAACTATGAAGCATGGTTAGGGGATCCGCTAAGCATCAAACCCAGTGCACAGGTAGTCTGGCCGATCGTCGGTCAAGAAATCCTGAATGCAGACGTGGGAGGCGGGTTCCACGGGATTCAGATCACCTCTGGTCTGTTCCAAATGTGGCGCGGCGCAGGTATTACAAATTCCTATCAGCTCTACTGCACCGCAATTGGCGGATTGGTCATGGCTGGTTTGATGTTGTTTGCCGGCTGGTTCCACTACCACAAGGCTGCTCCTAAATTGGAGTGGTTCCAGAACGTGGAATCCATGCTTAACCACCACTTATCCGGCCTGTTTGGTCTGGGTTCGCTCGGTTGGGCTGGTCACCAAATCCACGTCGCAAACCCCATCAATGAACTGTTGGACAAAGGCGTTCCGGCTGGCAAGATTCCATTGCCTCATGAATTCATCCTTAACCCTCAGTTGATGGCAGACATCTACCCAAGTTTCGCGAAGGGCTTGACCCCTTTCTTCACGCTGAACTGGGGCGAGTATGCAGACTTCCTAACCTTCAAAGGTGGTCTGAACCCTGTTACTGGTGGTCTGTGGTTATCTGATACAGCGCATCATCATTTGGCTTTAGCCGTGATGTTCATCGTTGCAGGTCACATGTACCGCACCAACTGGGGTATCGGTCACAGCATCAAAGAAATTCTTGAAGCAAACGGCCCTGATCCTCTGATGATCACTGGACGCGGCCACAAGGGTTTGTTTGAAGTCTTGACTACCTCTTGGCACGCTCAACTGGCGATCAACTTGGCGATGGCAGGTTCTGTCACGATCATCGTTGCTCAGCACATGTATGCAATGCCTCCATACCCTTATCTGGCAACAGATTACGGTACGGTCCTGTCTTTGTTCACACACCACATGTGGATTGGCGGTTTCTTAATTGTCGGAGCTGCAGCCCACGCTGCTATCTTCATGGTCCGCGATTACGATCCTGTCGTGAATCAAGGCAACGTGTTGGATAACATGCTGCGTCACCGCGATGCAATTATCTCTCACTTGAACTGGGTCTGTATTTTCCTTGGCTTCCATAGCTTTGGTCTCTACATTCACAACGATACAATGAGCGCTCTGGGTCGTCCTCAGGACATGTTCTCAGATACCGCTATCAACTTGCAGCCTGTATTCGCTCAGTGGATTCAAGGTCTGCACACCGCAGCGGCTACCGTTGGCGGAACGGCTCCTAACGCGTTAGGAACGGCAAGTTATGCATTCGGCGGCGACACTATTGCTGTTGGTGGAAAAGTTGCAATGATGCCGATCGCATTGGGGACAGCGGACTTCATGGTCCACCACATCCATGCCTTCACCATTCACGTCACAGTGCTGATTCTCCTGAAGGGTGTCTTGTACGCTCGTAGCTCACGTCTGATCCCAGACAAAGCTAATTTGGGTTTCCGCTTCCCATGTGATGGTCCCGGACGGGGCGGTACTTGCCAGGTTTCTGGTTGGGACCATGTCTTCTTGGGTCTGTTCTGGATGTACAACTCCATCTCCATTGTGATTTTCCACTTCTCTTGGAAAATGCAATCTGATGTATGGGGAACGGTTGCACCCGATGGAACAGTGAATCACATCACTTACGGCAACTTTGCTCAAAGCGCCATCACCATCAATGGTTGGTTACGCGACTTCCTGTGGGCGCAAGCGTCTCAGGTGATTAATTCCTACGGTTCTGCTCTCTCTGCATACGGACTCATGTTCCTGGGCGCGCACTTTGTGTGGGCATTCAGCTTGATGTTCCTGTTCAGCGGTCGTGGCTACTGGCAAGAATTGATTGAGTCAATCGTTTGGGCACATAACAAGCTGAAAGTGGCTCCTGCAATCCAACCTCGCGCGCTGAGTATTATTCAGGGTCGTGCTGTGGGTGTAGCTCACTATCTGCTGGGTGGAATCGCCACTACGTGGGCGTTCTTCCTTGCTCGTTCACTATCACTTTGAAGAGCCTGGAGGACTATTAAGACATGGCAACTAAGTTTCCGAAATTTAGTCAAGATCTAGCTCAAGACCCGACCACACGACGAATTTGGTACGGAATCGCGACCGCCCATGACTTTGAAAGCCATGACGGAATGACAGAAGAGAAGCTTTACCAAAAGTTGTTCTCGACTCACTTCGGTCACTTGGCAATCATCTTCCTGTGGGCCTCGGGAAGTCTGTTCCACGTCGCATGGCAAGGGAACTTTGAGCAGTGGATTCTTGACCCACTGAATGTAAAACCGATCGCTCATGCGATTTGGGATCCTCAATTTGGTAAGGGCGCGGTTGATGCGTTTACGCAAGCTGGAGCTTCTTACCCCGTTGACATCGCGTATTCCGGTGTTTATCACTGGTGGTACACGATCGGGATGCGCACTAACCAAGACCTGTATTCAGGCTCCATTGGTTTGTTGATCTTCTCAGCAGTGCTATTGTTCGCGGGCTGGTTGCACCTTCAACCTAAGTTCCGTCCGAGCTTGGCTTGGTTCAAGAACAATGAGTCTCGCCTGAACCACCATTTAGCTGGTCTGTTCGGTGTTAGCTCCTTGGCTTGGACAGGACATCTTGTTCACGTTGCTATCCCCGAATCTCGCGGACAGCATGTGGGCTGGGACAACTTCATGACCACTTTGCCTCATCCGGCAGGTCTTACTCCGTTCTTCACGGGTAACTGGGGAGTATATGCTCAGAATCCTGACGGAATGGACCAAGTGTTCAACTCCTCGACGGGTGCTGGGACTGCAATCTTGACCTTCCTTGGCGGGTTTCATCCTCAGACTGAGTCCCTGTGGCTTACTGACATGGCTCACCACCATTTGGCGATCGCAGTGATCTTCATCATTGCGGGTCATATGTACAAGACCAACTTCGGAATCGGGCACTCGATGCGCGAAATTCTGAACGCACACAAACCCCCATCGGGCAAACTGGGCGCTGGTCATACGGGCATTTTTGACACCGTTAACAACTCGCTGCATTTTCAACTCGGCTTGGCACTGGCATCTTTGGGTGTCGTGACTTCTGTAGTTGCTCAGCACATGTATGCAATGCCTCCCTATGCATTTATTGCTAAGGACTTCACCACAACGGCAGCGCTATACACCCACCACCAATACATCGCGGGTTTCCTGATGGTTGGTGCGTTTGCTCACGGTGCGATCTTCTTCGTCCGTGACTACGATCCTGAAGCGAATAAGAACAATGTTCTTGCCCGTGTTTTGGATCACAAAGAAGCCATCATTTCTCACCTGAGCTGGGTATCCCTATTCTTGGGCTTCCACACGCTGGGTCTTTACGTTCACAACGATGTTGTGGTTGCGTTTGGTACGCCTGAGAAGCAAATCCTTGTCGAGCCTGTCTTTGCCCAGTGGGTACAAGCAGCGTCCGGTAAGGCACTGTACGGCTTTGGTACGCTTCTGTCTGATCCCAGTAGCTTGGCTAGCGTCAGTGGCGCAGCTTATCTACCCGGCTGGATGGCGGCCATTAACAGCGACAGCAACTCTTTGTTCTTGAGCATTGGGCCTGGAGATTTCTTGGTTCACCATGCGATCGCACTGGGTCTGCACACCACTACCTTGATTTTGGTCAAAGGCGCGTTGGATGCTCGTGGTTCTAAGCTGATGCCTGATAAAAAGGACTTCGGTTATGCCTTCCCTTGTGATGGTCCTGGACGCGGCGGTACTTGCGATGTCTCTGCATGGGATTCGTTCTACCTATCCATGTTCTGGATGCTGAACACGATCGGTTGGGTTACGTTCTACTGGCATTGGAAGCACCTTTCAATCTGGTCTGACAACGTTGCGCAATTCAATGAGTCTTCAACCTACTTGATGGGCTGGCTCCGGGATTACTTGTGGCAGTACTCTGCTCCATTAATTAACGGTTACAACCCTTACGGCACCAACAACCTGTCGGTGTGGGCTTGGATGTTCTTGTTTGGTCACCTTGTGTGGGCAACTGGCTTCATGTTCCTCATCTCCTGGCGTGGTTACTGGCAAGAGTTGATCGAAACCTTGGTCTGGGCACATGAGCGTACTCCTCTTGCGAACCTGGTTCGTTGGAAGGACAAGCCCGTGGCACTGTCCATTATCCAAGGTCGCCTTGTTGGTCTTGCACACTTCACGATTGGTTATGTCTTTACCTATGCTGCCTTCCTAATTGGGGCAACGGCTGGTAAATTCGGCTGATTTCTAGCTTGATAAGTTAGTGAAAACCCTCCCGGTCTGGGAGGGTTTTTTATTGGGAGATATTTTTGTGTGAGTCTGGACAATATCCGCCACAATATTGGAAGTGTTTGATTTTAAAGTGAGAATATGATGTCTACAACAGGTGCGGTATTGGCAGCGATCGCGGCAGTGATTGCAACGGTTGGATATATTTTATTCGGCAAGCCTAAAGTTGAGCCAACTCAGACAGTGGCAAAAATCGAAAAGGTGCAGTTGGAGCCAGAAGTTTCAGGACCAACAGTTCTAGAACCAGCGGTTTCAGAGACTGGGTGGGTGGAGCCATCTATTCCAGATCCGATCGTAGATGCAACCGTTGATCCTTGGGAGGACGAGACACCTGAAGTAGCTTCAACCGTAGAGGCTTTGACTTTAGATACAGTGGAACAGCCTGACGAATTACTGGAGGGTCAATCCTCAGATGACATTCCCATTGAACTGAATTTAGATAATGCGACCCAAGTCAACGAGGCTGTAGGATCTTCGATAGACATTAGGGCGGCGCAGTATGCGGTTTCATCTGGTCAGGAAGACCTAACCCGATCGCAAGTGTTTGTCGCAATTCGGGATCCAAACTGTCCGCCTCTGGAATCTCAAGAGTTGAGTCAGCAAATTTTGAATTGGGGTCAATCGGGGACGGTAGAGAGTTTGAAAACAGTTCTGAGTTATGCGGAACATCCGGAAGCACTGATTCGCCGTTGTGTAGCGGTGGCGATCGGTCAGGCGATGACAGCAGAGACGATCGGTACTGAGATTCAGTCTGCGGTTCCGGTTTTAGAAACATTAAGTCTAGATCCAGATGCAAAAGTTCAGAAAATAGCAGCAAAGTCTTTGAAAGCAAATAAGGGGAAGGGTTGAGTAGAAATCAGAATGAAACGCCGTCAGAAAATTTCAGCATTACCGTTCCAGGTTTTCCTGATTTTGGAATAATAATTTCTGTAGGCCGATCGCAAATCAAGCAGAGATCTTCAAAGGTAAAACTCCATTGCCCTTCTTTAGCCCAAGTTTGCAATAGTTTCCATTCGGTATCAAACGGTTTGCCATCAATCAATCGCCCCCGTGCAAAATCATAGTAAGCATAGACTCCCATTTCTAATTTAGGGATGGTTTCTACGTTCATCTGCTCCGATAAGTCTTCATAGAGACCATTGCTGAATTCACAGAGAGGCGAATTCATAAAGTAATCATGTAACTCAATTCGCAGCGATCGGGCGACTTCAAGTCGAAATGATTTATTAATCTTGTGACGGAGTTTTCGCAGCAAGTAGCTAGGGGTATATAAAGGCTTTTGACTGGCAAAATGGGCGATCGCCTGGGGGTGTGGACTGTCGAAAAAGATTATTTCGGGTTTGGGTTTATTTGCGTAAGCGTAAATGGCTTGAATCGTTTTTTCAGCGCGCGGTCGATTAATTCGGTCGGTCGATCGCGCAATTTTTTGCCATTTCGATCGATATTTTGCAAGGTGCATTTTGTCTTCTGGAGTAAGAGCCAAAAGCTTCTGTTTTTTTGGCTTCTCTCCAATCATTCGTAGATCTATCATAACGATCGCTATCTATCTGTCAGATTCAGATTAGGCTTTACACTACAAGTCTATTGCACAATCAGGAACAACTGAAAATCGGGAATCTGTGCACCAATTTTGAGTTATGGCATCGAAATCCTAGGCGATATCTTTGCTAATATCTCAATATATTGCCTGATGTGCCTAGAATCATTCAAAAGATTCACCCCATCGATCGGCTTAAACCTTCAGTTCACCGCGTTCTAGGATTAATTCAGTGTTAGATTCTTCCGTCAGTCTGATTCGTGCTTCGTCCTATGCCCTCGATGATCTTCGTCAATCCATAGCCGAACTACTGGAACCGTTAGGCGGGATGTCGGCTTTTGTAAAACCGGGCGATCGGGTTCTTTTAAAGCCAAACTTGCTTACGGGGGCAAGACCGACGAAAGAATGTGTCACCCGTCCGGAAGTGGTTTACTGTGTGGCTGAGCTGGTGATTGCGGCGGGCGGAAAGCCGTTTCTGGGAGACGGTCCGGCGTTTGGGAGTGCCCACGGGGTGGCTCAGGCTAATGGATACTTGCCGTTGTTGAATGAGCTGAACGTGCCGATCGTTGAATTTAAGGGTGCCCGCTACGAAACAATCAGCGAGGAATTTGACCATCTTTTGCTGTCGAAAGAAGTGATGGAAGCGGATGTAGTGATTAATTTGCCCAAGGTAAAATCCCACGTTCAGCTCACTTTAACCATGGGGGTTAAAAATTTGTTTGGCTGTGTGCCGGGAAAAATGAAAGCCTGGTGGCATATGGAAGCGGGTAAGGATGAGGCTCGGTTTGGTCAGATGCTAGTGGAGACGGCTCGGACAATTTCGCCGAATTTGACAATTTTGGATGGAATCATTGGTCATGAAGGGAATGGACCGAGTAACGGCGAACCTCGTGAATTAGGACTCTTGGCGGCATCTGCGAATGTTTTTGCGTTAGACCGATCGATCGTCGAGCTGTTACAAGTTGCGCCGGAACGAGTGTTGACCATAGCAGCAGCGCGTAGGTTAGGGCTTTGTCCTGAACTTGAAGAGATCGAGTTTCCGCTGCTGACTCCAGCCGAATTAAGATTTGATGGCTGGAGGTTGCCCGATAAGATGATGGCGATCGATTTTGGTGCGCCACGTGTGCTGCGATCGACCTTTAAGCATTTATACATTCGATTTATTAAAGAGCCGATGGCCGCCTATTCAAGATAGAAGCGTCTGGGTCAGTATTTTGGGGATAAAGGGTATGGAATCTGTTGTCTATCTCCTGGGTTGCGGCTGCGGCACCGTCGATTATTTGACGGTGCGAGGCTATGAACTGCTGAAGCGAGCAGATGTGGTAGTTTTCGATGCGTTAATAGATCAAGATTTATTGGATTTGTTGCCCTTAGACTGCGATCGAATTGATGTGGGAAAACGGGGCGGGAAACCCAGTCTTAAACAATCAGAAATTGATCAAATTCTAGTTAATGCTTGTGTCGGTAAAGCTTGCACAATCCGGTTAAAAACAGGCGATCCGTTTATCTTTGGTCGGACAACCTCTGAAATTCAAGCGCTGAGAGATGCAGGCATTCACTATGAAGTGATTCCAGGAATTTCATCAGCGATCGCCGCGCCATTGTTTGCAAGTATTCCATTAACTGATGCGGTACTCAGTCGAAGTTTTACGGTGTTGAGTGCCCATGAACCCGAAACAATTGATTGGTCCATATTTGCCCCATTGGATACCTTAGTCATTTTAATGGGCGCACGATCGCTACCTCAGATTGTTAGTGCATTAGTGCATCAAGACCGATCCACAGAAACGGCGATCGGAATTATTCGATGGGCGGGTCAGCCAGAACAGCAGGTTTGGGTCGGCACACTGGGCAACATTGTCCAAATTACAAAAGGAGAATCGTTATCACCCTGCATTATTGTCATCGGGGAAGTTGTGCGGTTGCGTGAGTTTTTGTTGCCCTTGGATACTGTGAAGGCTTCCTTAGAACGATCCTCGAATCCAGGACTTGACTCAGAGCTACGTGATAATTCAGCAGCATTAATTATCAAACCTTTGACCTCGCACACAATTCTTGTGACCCGATCGGTGGAGCAATCTACCACCTTTTCAAATCTCCTCATTGAACAAGGCGCAAAGATCGTTGAAATGCCGACATTAGAGATTTTACCGCCATCAGATTGGGGAGAATTAGATCGGTCAATCTCAGAAATTCAAGCCTACGACTGGCTGATTTTAACGTCAGCTAATGCGGTAGATTATTTCTTCGATCGGTTCATCTCTCAAGGTCAAGACTTGCGAACCTTGGCAACCTGTAAATTTGCAGTCGTCGGCAAGAAAACCGCTAAATTTTTAAACGCACGGGGATTCACTCCAGACTTTACGCCGCCTGAGTTTGTCGCAGATTCATTGATTGACCATTTCCCAACGCCGATCGCAGGCTTAAAACTTCTCTTTCCCCGCGTCGAATCGGGGGGGCGAGAATTATTGGTCAAGTCATTCAGCAATGCTGGAGCCACAGTTTGTGAGGTCGCAGCCTATCAATCGAGCTGTCCTACAACAGCGAATTCCATAGCGATCGAAGCCCTGAAATTAGGCCAAATTACGATCGTTACCTTTGCAAGTTCCAAAACAGCGCAGCATTTTTATCAATTGGTCCAGTCGTCGATCGGGCCAGATTGGAGCCAGATTTTAAAGAACGTCTGTATTGCGTCGATCGGTCCCCAAACCTCAAAAACGTGCCAAGAATTATTTGGTCGGGTCGATGTGGAAGCAGCAGAATATACCCTAGAAGGATTAGTGGACGGGATTGTACGATCGGTCCAATCCCAAGATTAATGACTAATGGAATACCATACCCAAACGTAATTGGATTTATCCAATCAGTCCTGACTACCTACCAATTTCTTATAAATTGACTCATAGGCGATTGCACTCGCTTCCCAACTAAAATCTGACTCCATGCCGCGTTTTTGTAACCCCGACCACAACGCTTTAAACCTAAATGCTTCTGAAGCTCGGACTAACGATGTAAATAAATCCAATGGCTCATACCGATCGAAACAATAGCCCGTCCCAGTCTCCGCCACCGGGTCATGATGACTAACCGTATCCACCAATCCCCCTGTACGACGAACGATCGGCACACAACCATAGCGCATCGCCAGCATCTGACTAATTCCACAGGGTTCAAACCGAGACGGCATCAAGAATGCATCACAGCCCGCATAAATCCGACGGGCCAACGCATCGTTATAAAGCAAGTAGGTTGCCATCCGTCCCGGATACTTGGTCGCCAATTCCCACAATGCCGTCTCATAATACCGATCGCCCGTTCCCAACACCACAATTTGTGCGTCGTTGTAGGCCAAAAACCGATCGAGCACCTGCAGAATCAAATCAATCCCTTTCTGCTCCACTAACCGAGACACAACACCAATTAAGAATGTCGGTTCGCTAACCGTCAAACCCACTTCCTGTTGTAATGCTGCTTTATTGAACGCCCGATCGTTTAAAGTTTTACTCGTGAATGGGTGGGCGATTGCTGGATCATTAGCCGGATCAAATGCTTCAGTATCAATTCCATTCACAATTCCAGACGTTTTGTCACTAATAAATGAAAGCAATCCCTCTAAGGTTTCACCATAAGTTTCAGTTTTGATTTGTTCTGCATAAGTCGGCGAAACCGTCGTGACCCAATTGGCAGCCTGAACAGCAGCAGCCATCGTATTATGGCCTTGCATATACCACGGGCACCAAGTCATTTGTTCAAGCTTCCAACGCCACGGACCCTGATACGCCAGATTATGAACTGTGAATACGGTCGAAATATCTGGAGTCTGATGCAACCACACCGGAAGCATTCCCGTATGCCAATCATGGCAATGAACCACATCTGGTTTCCAATAATTCCAAGCAAACTCTGCCGCACCATTCGAGAAAAAGGTGAATCGCCAATCCTCGTCTACACCCGAATAAATCCGCTTTGGGTCAAAGGCCGGATGACCAAACAAATACAACGGCACATCGGTTCCCGGCAACACCGTTTCATAAACCGAAAAATTATTAAACATTGCACTACCAGACCAAACAGGTTCCGCTGGAATTTCCAGTTTGGTCGCCAATGTTCCGTAGTACGGCATAAAAATCCGCACATCGTGCCCCATTAACCGCAACACCTTCGGCAACGCACCTACAACATCACCCATGCCACCCACTTTGGCGACAGGTGCAACCTCCGCCGAAACAAACAAAATACGCATGGGGCAACCGTCCTTACCGATCGATGATCACATGAATCATACGACTTTAGGGATCGCTCGTGCAGTGTCTGATTTTGCAGACACCATCACCCAAGTGTTGTTGTGGATTGTTTCGGGCATTTTACTGACTACTGAGCTGGCTTCACCTCCTCGTCTTCTACTGCTGCTTTCGTCAAAACAAAAGTCGGTTGGTCTAGCGCAATCATTAAGGTGCTGGACGCTGGCAGTTGTAATTGACCAGAAGATTTTGTGGCGGGGTTGGTCGATTTCGAGGCCAATTGAGGAGATGTATTTGGGAAAAGCGTAACTGCTGCAATTGCTGCTGCGGCCACCATCGCCCCACCCATTCCTGTCAATACACGCCAGTCAGGCCAAGATCGATCGACTTTTTTGATGACTTCTGCGATCGTCAGATCCACATGTTCTGCCATAGTAGGTGAGGGAAGCTGTTGAAACCCAAGTTGCAGCTTGCTCATACGACGATGCATTTTTGCAAAAGCCGGATCTTCATTAATCCAGGTTTCCACCTGGCGACGTTCGTCCGCTGTCACTTCATGATCGATATACGCGCTTAACAGTTCAAAGCGATCGCGATGAAGGGCACCGCAAGAAATATCAGAGTCGTGGCTGCCGGAGTTGGAGAAATTCATGGAGTATGAGTAGGTGAAACCTTAAGTAACAAATAAATCAAACTGTGGGGACCGCTAGTCATCTAAGTAGGGCTGAAGCTGTTCCTGCAATCGTAATCTAGCGCGAGCAATACGAGACTTGACGGTGCCAAGGGAAACGCCTGTCATTTCAGCAATCTCCTCATAGGTCAATCCTTCAATTTCTCGTAGAACAATGGTAGTACGAAATACTTCAGGCAAATCGCTAATGGCCATTTGGAGCTTTTCATGGAACTCACGGGTCACCAATTCTTCCACAGGCCCAGGCCCATCGTCCGCGATGTTCCAATCGACCTCGCCATCACCCACCAGACGGGGCGCATCTAGGGACAGGGGGGTGGATCTTCGCTTCCGTTTTCGTAATTCGTCATAGAACAAATTCGTCGCAATTCGGCTGAGCCAACCGCGAAACTTCACGGGTTCTTGGAGCTTCTTGACGTTTCGATAAACCCGTATCCACACTTCTTGGGCTAGGTCTGCCCGATCTTGCCAGTCAGGTGCAAGATGATAGAGCACCTTGTCCACATGGGACTGGTAGCGCCGCATTAGTTCAGAGAATGCCGTCTTGTCAGGACGAATTCCCGTTTGGCACTGAAGAACTAAGTCGTAGTTTGAAATCTGTTGGACTGATACGGGCATGGACAATGAAGATTTTTCAGGTCCAGACCAGGCAGTGGCAGACAATTGAGTCATGACGTGCAGACCAGGCAAGATTGTGAATTGCTATTACAGAGGCTTGACGATACGGCTCTGGTAAAGGTTCCCAATAATTTTCTAGTCGGTCATGACGTTAAGGGTACGCACACCGATTGGACTGAGTTGACTCCTTATGATAGCGCTCCGATCGTCATCCAGGTCCATCCATCACAAGCCACACCCCGAAGCCTTCAACAATCCCATAAGATTAGTACATATTCTTTTACTGTTCCCCCTTTATGACTGACTTGAGCGAAAACCTAGCGATCGTCCTATTGGTGTTGGGGCTAGTCTCATTGATGGGGGTAGGTTCTATGGTTTGGGCTTACCAGGGCGGCGGAAGTATTGCCGTGTTGTTTTTAGAAGTGATTCCACCACCGACAACGCTTGAAGAATCGAGTCGCCGATCGTTTGAAACGGGAATTCGAGACTATTGCAGCGGAAATTACCGGCGGACGATCGGAGCATTCACCCAAGTCATTCAGCGATCACCCGATTGTCCTGAAGCCCACCACAACTACGCCCTAGCGATGGCCAATCAACGCCAAGACGACAAGGCTACGGTGGCATTTTTAAAGACGGCTGATTTATATGCGAAACAAGACGATCGGGCTGGGGTTGATCTCGTCAAGAGTCATTTAATTGCACTGCGTCAACGAAAGCGCGATCGTGAGGCTCGATCGGAATAGCTCAGACCCCCAGACATTGCTGAATCTTTTGCAACACTAAGGTCATATCCTTAGGCTGCTGAATCACCGCATAGGGCAACATTACCGGGTCTTGATGACCTGCCGATCGGTAGTCTAAAATCAATACAAGCGGTGGCGTTTCTAAATCGGTCAAAGCCGCTAACCCCTCCTGAAGCCCCATCTCAGAGGTTCCATCTTGCCAATAGACCAACAGCAAATCAACGCCGTGCGATCGTAATCGGTGAACCATCTCTCGTTGCTCACCCACCAGTCGTCCCCGTAATCCCGCAGTCTGAAGATACTGCATCAAGGCTTGAAGCCACTCCGATGACTTGGACACTTCAACGTCCGACCACTGAGCACTGTTCACCAGCAACACCGAAGGCCGCCCCCCAAATCCGATCGCCACATTCACGGTCTGTAAAACTGCCGTCGGCACTTGGGCAAACTGCGGACAGGGAAATACCGCCAACCCGGGAACCTGCTGGGCAGCTTGGGAGAGCGCTGGATCGAGGATGACGATCGGCAACGAAGCCAGATAGGTTTGCTGCATGATTTGATTGAGCACCATAGACGGTCGAGACTGGGCACCCACTAAAATCAATGCATTCGGTTTCCAAACCCTCGCCAGCATTTCGGCCTGCTCGGCATCGTAGGCTTCGATCACGCGGTAATGATTAGCCTGCAATATTGGCGTTGGACTCTGTTCATTAGCCATTTCCATAGAGTAATCTTCGGGTCGAAGTTCTTGAAGATATAGACACAGCAGGGTCCGAGAAGACGCTGGGGCTGGCGAGGTCGGAGTTTCAGGAGCAGTAGTAACGCGCTCTAACATTGACATTAACGATCGGGGCGAAATCGGAATTTGCAAAAATCCGTCAGCAGAGGCTTCGTAGGCTTTCTGCTGTTCCGATCGGGTTGCCGTCACCACCAGCGGAATATGCCGAGTGGCACTGTCAGCCTTCAACAGGGTCAACACATCCCACCCCGACAGCATGGGTAAAAATGGATTAATCAAAATTGCACAGGGCTGGAGTTTTCGAGCCTTTTCTAGGGCTTCCGTTCCAGACCGGGCGATAGCGACTCGGTAATCTAGTTCCGTGAGCTGCTCCGTCAAATCTTCTAGATTTCTCAAACTCGACTCCACCACTAGCACCATCCGATTCGGGTGAATGGGGGTAGGGGACACCAGATTGCGTAGGGGGTCAAGCGCCGCAACTGGAGGCGTGGGGGGCAATAGCAACGTAAACTCACTGCCTTTCCCCGGACGCGAGGTAAAGGTCACATCTCCACCGTGGAGCCTAGCCAACCGCTGCGTCAGCACCAGGCCCAGCCCCGTCCCTTCGAACTGCCGAGTCATGGGATTTTCAAGCTGCTGAAATTTCTGAAAAATCAAATGTTGCTTATCTGCCGGAATTCCAATGCCCGTATCCCATACCGTAAACGCTACCCACCCTTCCCAACGACTCACTCGCAATCCAGCCTGACCCTCACTGGTCGTAAATTTTAATGCGTTGGAGATTAAATGACGCAGCATTTGCTGAAGGCGCGTCGGATCCGCCACCAATGACTCAAGTCCCGGTTCTATGGTCATCGTGAAACTCGGCCAAGGCTGCGCAGAAGCATCGGGCATCGCATCGGGAGAATGATGTTGAACTTGGTCAAGGGTTTTACGGCAAATCTGAGCCAGCTCCACCGAACTAGGATGCAGGTCTAGATGCCCCGTTTCCATTCGCGTAAAGTCGAGAATATCGTTGACAATGCCGATGAGCTGTTTGCCACTGCGATGGATTAATTGGGCATAGCGCCGTTGCCGATCGCTTAACTCCCCGATCATTGGATCTTGCAGCAGCTTCGACAATCCCAATAATGCCGTCAGGGGCGATCGCAATTCGTGGCTGACACAGGCTAAAAACTCATCTTTTAACCGATTGACCTGCACCATCTCTGCATCGATCGCAATCTCACGCTTGGGAATTTGGGATGACGGATGGTTGAGCAAGGGAAGGGCTTCCCCTGGATTCAAACTATTTAGGTTACGGTTTGGCAACAAAAGTGCTTCTGCCACATCTTCAGTCACATCTTCAAGCCACACCATCCATGAGGGACTCCCCGCTTCGATCGGTTGCCAAGTCAATTGAATCTGTCGCGAGTCTCCCTGTTGGGTGCGCCAAGTCTGAACGCAGGTCTCCGGAAGAACAGCGCCTACCCCCAACAACCCCTCTAAACGTCCCACCGTGAATGGCTCCACAAATCTATCTATAAACTTAGACCAAGCGGGATTGGGGTAACGACGATCGGGCGAATCTCTACGCAATAGGAGCGACGGCAAAGGCAACGCCTCCAGTAACCGTACTAGGGTTGACTCTGCCCAGTCACCAGAGGAAAAAATAGGGTTCATAGCGCGCAGGGACCAGGAAACGGATGGATGTGGCAAACAATCAGATAAGGATCAAATGAAATATGTGGGAAATCATTATCCCGATGTTTCAGTCTTATTTCAGAAACCGTTATGATCACTTCAGACTTAAGATGTTAGATACAAATATTAAAAAAAAGTTAATTTTATCGTGACCGATATTGCAGATCTCATTTCTGAATCCTGTACCCCCGACGCTAAACTCGAAACCAAACTTTCGGTCTGCTGCTTTCTAGCAGGACGATCGTACTGGGACCACTTAACTGATTTTTTGCCCAAAGAAAGCTACACCCTGATTCAACCTCAGTCCCAGCCCGAACTCTTGGGAATTTTAGAGAAAAGCGTTCAACAAATTGATTGCCTTTTACTTCAGGAAAGCCCAGCCTTGAGCGGTCTCGTCAGTTGGCTCAGTGAACATGTCACCTTACTGCCTACCGTTATTCTTCAAGACAAAGCCCCCCAATTGCCCACGGTTCTATGCCACGAAGCTGAAATTCGTCTGAGCCTCGATCGGCTTGACACGGTACCGATGGCGCTTAATGAAGCGATCGAAGCCTTCCTCCACCTTTCGCCTGCCGGGACTTTAACAGAGCCGGATGAGCTGACGGATCAACTTGGGGCAGGAATGGGTAGACATACAATGGACGATCCCGAAACAAAAAACGCTCAGGCTTTCCTCGTCAACCAACAGCAGCGACTCTCGGAAAAACTAAAGGAACGCCTCGGTTATCTTGGAGTCTATTACAAGCGCAGCCCCAAAGCCTATCTGCGCAATCTTCCCCCAGAAGAACAGTTGGAAGTCTTGGCAGAACTCAAAGCCGAGTATCGCGGTATTGTGTTGGGATACTTCAGCACGTACGGGGATGTTAATCAAAAGATTGATGCCTATGCCGACATGGCTTTCTTTGCGGACCTACCCGTGTCCCAGGTTGTGGAAATACATATGGACGTGATGGATGAGTTTGTGAAGCAGCTAAAATTGGAAGGCCGTAATGAAGACATTGTTCTAGATTATCGCTTGACTCTCATCGACACCCTAGCCCACCTCTGTGAAATGTACCGTCGATCGGTTCCCAAGGAATCCACCCATCCCGCCTCCCTCTAGAGACCATTCATGCAAAATGCTCGAAAAGTTTACGTTCTCAAGCTCTACGTGGCCGGAAA
>JAYVUU010000206.1:0-12261 GCA_043787635.1 Synechococcales cyanobacterium
CTGACGGATTGGTGCCCTCTGTTGTTAAAGCCATTAAAAAAGCATTCCCAACCCTAATTGTGATTACAGATATCGCACTAGATCCTTACAGCACCGAAGGTCATGATGGAATTGTAAGTGAAGATGGCAGAATCGTGAATGATGAGACCGTTGCCGTTTTAGTTAAACAAGCGATCGTTCATGCAATGGCAGGAGCGGATATGGTTGCGCCGTCAGATATGATGGATGGCCGGATTGGGGCGATTCGTCAGGGATTAGATAGCGCAGGATTTTTTGATGTCGTGATCATGGCTTACAGCGCAAAATATGCTTCGTCTTACTATGGGCCTTTTCGCGATGCCTTAGAATCTGCGCCAAAGTCTGGAGATAAGAAAACCTATCAAATGGATGCGGGGAATTCCCGTGAAGCCATCAAAGAAGCTGAACTCGATATACAAGAAGGGGCGGATATTATTATGGTCAAACCTGCGCTGGCGTATCTCGATATTATTCACATTCTCAAACAAAGAACCAATCTCCCGATCGCCGCTTACAATGTTTCTGGAGAGTACGCGATGGTCAAAGCTGCGGCACAAAATGGCTGGATTGATGAAGATGCGATCGTGCTTGAAACGCTGACCAGCATGAAACGAGCGGGGGCAGATTTGATTTTGACCTACTTTGCAAAACAAGCAGCAAATCTTTTGCAGTAGCATTCTGTAATTCAACAAATAGAACTAGGAGATGCAGATGTATTGGGCGATCGCAAGTGGAATTGAGGGGAACCTAGCGGCCTATGAAGCGGTCGTCGCAGATCTGAAAAAACAGAATGTAGATGAGTTTTTTATTATTGGCGATGTCGTCGGTCCCGTTGCTGAAAGCGAAGCATTGGTCGATCGTCTGCGCCATCCAAAACCCAATGAACATATCTCAGCAATTTGTCAGGGGTGGTGGGAAGAACAATGTTTGATTTTGCATAGTTTAGGTCGCACGGGGCATCCAGATCAACTGATCGATCGCTATGGAAATAAAATGGTCAAGACGCTCTGGGATGCGGTTTCACGGGAAACGGTAGCATGGATTCAAGAGTTGGATTTTGGAATCGTTGAACTAGATTGTTTGTTGATTCATGGAAGTTCGATGGGGGCTGATGATGAACTCACCCCAGAGACCAGCCCGATCGATTTGCTCGATCGATTATCACGGGGCGATGTGAACACCTTATTCTGTGGCCGATCGGGGTTGGCATTTGAAGCGGCGATTGAGTCTGGGCATTTAACCAATACCGTCCAAACCCTCGACCGATCGTCTGAACCTGAAGTCGTAACCATTAAATCTAAAAAGGTCGTCGGGGTGGGCAATGTGGGACGCGTGCCCGGAACCGCAACCTACACGTTATACGCACCAGGAAGCGGACAAGTAAAGTTCCGATCGGTCAACTACGGTAAGCACAAAGGATTCGGTGTGAGATATCTGAATTAAAGATTCAATGGAGTGGCGATCGGTCCTTTCCCAGAAGCCCGATCGCAGCCCAATCGCCTATCAAAAGACTCAACGCATCTCACGTAAGCCCTAACTCATTGAAAGGTCGATCGGGTTTAGCGCTCAATTCCAAACCCTTAACGGTTTTGTTGCAAGAATTGTTGGGCTTCTTTGCCGGGATTATAACCATAACCAAAAGCAGACCGATCGGTATCATCAATAGTCTTTGGCGTTACCATCACGATGACTTCCCGTCGCGCTTTTGTTCGGCTGGTGCTACGGAAAAGGGCACCAAGAATGGGCAGATCTCCGAGAATGGGCACCTTAGTAACATCTGCACGATCTGACTCCTGAATCACGCCAGTTATAAGCAATGTTTGGCCATCACGAATCCGAACTAAACCAGAACTGATATCTCGCTTCTGTAGCAAGGTGAAAGAGTTCCCAGAAAGTTGACTTGTACCACCAATCGTTTGTGTATTTTTTGGGGCGGAAATTTTAGAACTAATTTCCATAGAAATAAATCCATTATCATCAATTCGCCGAAGGTCAATAGTAAGAATAAGACCTGCTTCTTGCTTCTCCACATCTACAGATTGTGTCGTTGTCGTTCCAGTTGTGGTGGTAGTGAGCTTGAAATTTGTTACGACTTCCTCGACAACTCGAACCCCCGCGCCCTGCCCCTCCTGAATGATCAATGTAGGATCTGTTAGTACTTTCGCATTCTTGTTCTGAATTTGAGTATTAAGTTGAGCAAACCAGTTAAATCCAGCAGTAGGAGTAGGAATAACCTGTCCAGTGGAACCAGAAGTGACCGTAGAAATACCACCCAGAATATTAGCGCCTACACTGTTGAAGTTGAACGTTAAGTTAGATCCGGCAAAATCAATTCCATTCAAATCAACATCAACCACCTTAACCGACACAGCCGCCTGACGCTTGCGCACATCGAGTTGAGTCAGGAATCCAGTCGCCAATTCAATTTTGCGAGGATGACCTGTCAAAGTAATCGCATTAGTTCGAGTATCTGACGAAACTGACAACCCGCGCAGCAACAACGGACCCACTCCACCTTGTGCACGCAAAGCCAAGATTGTTGGAGTCCGATTTTCAATGCTCCGAGCCGCTGCACCCTCGCCGACCGTCTGAACTGTAACTTGAGTAATCGGAAGTTGGGTTTCTGCACCTTGGGTCGTCAGGAAGTTAGAGGCTGCTTCCGTCGTAGTTTGATTAAGGCGAATAGTCCGGGAAATAACATTCCGTGCATCATCAGGTAAAGTTGTCCCGACAAAAATCGTCCGACCAACGCGATTAGCCTCCATGCTGGCACAAGTGGAGCCGCCCCCGCCACTGGGAGCTGAGGGAACACAAGCAATCCGTAAGACGTAGTTAAAGATGTCCTGAACCGATTCATTCTCAACATCCAAAGAAATCGTCGGACCACCCGATCTACTTGCACCAGTAGATCCAGCAGTGCCACCAGCCGCTGCTGCCCCTTCGCTATAGGCTAGGTTCATGCCCGCAGCACGGGCTAACAGAGATAACACCTCACGCACAGGTGCATCACGCAGAACTAAGCGTGGAATCCGCTCATTCGTTCCTAAGTCAATCACCGAAGATGTCGTATCCAATTGCGAAATCGCCATATCTCCCACAGGTGGAGCCGATGCGCGAGGCATCAGAGGGGGGGCGATCGTGGTAGGGGTTTGAGGTGCCGTGCGGGGGGCGCTGGGACTAGGAATAAACGGGACAATAGGAGTCCCTACTGCTGGTTGAGGATTAACTGGAGGCGCTTGGTAAATTGTTTCCGTTGGCGGCATGTTGACCGCTTGAGCCAAACGGCTCGTGTCGCCGGCTTTACCCACAACATTCAAAACAACGCCGTCGCCATTCTTGCTGACCAATTGACCAATTGGAGCGGTCGCACCATCCCCCACAACCGTCACTTGAACTCCGTCCTTACCCGCTGGAATCACCGAGATCGAGGCAATGCCGGGGGCAGGATTATTTTGACGATACGGCTGATTGTTTGCCAATTTAGTATTAAAGACATAGGCATTCCAAGTATTCCCGCGATTGGTATTAAATATTTGAGGTGGTTTACTGCCTGCCTTAGTTTGAAGCACAATATCCATACCATTTCCAGTAGGATTTAATTGAACGTTAGTAACTTGTGTGGTTTCGGCGGCGATCGCTGGAAAAATGGTTGAAACCAACACTGTGGTGACAATAGTTCCGCTCAGTCTAAAAAAATCTTTCACGGGGATGCTCCTAGTAAATCAAAAAACTCAAAACTCAGACCATAGACGAATGAACGCAAACCTTATTTTTTAGGTGGCGTAGACGGACTTGGGCTAGCACCCGGACTAGGACTCGCCGTCGGAATTGGCACCACTAGCTTGAGTTCTTCTGGGCTGAGGGGAATCAAGGCATCCATCTTGAAAGTAGTTTTCAAAATAGTCTCCGGCTGACAATTCGCCAACGGTACGGGAATCGGCGACGTAGAACCCAGCTCGTAGAGAATACGCGGAGACCCACCCCCCGCAAGACCTAGAGTGATACTCATATTGCGCACAAGCAACAGCGGTTGCAGACGTTCGATCGTTCTAAAAATTTGCTGCGTCTGATTGAAGCTGCCTTCAAAGGCTATATCTACAGTTTCCCGCCTTAACTTGTTATTGAGTTCTGGACCCAGCGAACCATCCGTCACCACATTGGGTATCGTTTTTGTCCCTGTAGTCGCAGCAGATGCCGCCGCCGGGGCCTCGGAAGAAGGTTTAAACCCCGTCAATTTTGCTTCACTCACCAAAGGTCCGACCGCCTCTTCAAAACGTTGAGCATCCGCATCCGTCGTGAATTGCTCCTTTACCCAATTGGGACAACTGGCCAGCTTCGATTGTTTGGCCTGAAGAAGACGGCTTCTATTCAAACTACCAGCCCGATCTTTTGAAAATCCATTAGTCTTATCAAACAATTGATTTAGATCTAATAAAAGCGTATCTACATTTTTCGGTTGGGCAAATAAAGATAGAACTTGCTTACGCTGTTGTTCAGCTTCAGCCAAACGCGACTTGGCTTTTTTCAGATCCGCCTCAATTTTTTGAGCATCACCCAGTCGAACCTGCTTTTCCTTGACCTTCGCATCCAACGCTTCAGTCTCCGATCGTAAGGGATCCACAAATGTCATCCAACTGTAGCCCGCAACTAGTACTCCCAGTACCCCCAAGCAAATGCCACTAATAATGGGCGTAAACGTGATGCCAAAGACACTCGGGTAATTGGGGCCATTACTAAGATCGGCATCAGGGGAATTGAAATCTCCACTCATACTCATGGTTTTACTCTCCTACTTTTGAGGGCTTCAATGCGACCATAAAGCCCCACTGCTCCTTTACGATCGAGTTCACGTAACATCTCTGAGGTGGGAGTTTCTGACAGCTTGCTTTGGATAGTAAATGTAATTTTTCCGGGGAACTTAACGGCTTGATTATTCGTTTCCTTCTTCTCCTGACCAGGCTTTACCGGGAGTTCTAAAGCTTTAGGAAGCGACAACGCCGGTAAAGACTTCGACTCAGTTCGAGTGGTTTCAATAATTCGGGTATCTTCGGGCTTGAGGAAACTAGATTTTTTTAAGTTAACTAAAAAGTCATTGATTTGGTCAAAGTCATTGGCTTCACCCTTAACCGTGACCTCTGAACTATAAATTGAACTGCTTCCAGGAGATGCCGCCGCAACAGGTGGCACTTGAACAATCGAAGCAAGTTGAACCCCTGACGGAAGCCTATCCTTAAAGTCTTGAGATATGGCAGCCCATGATTTTATCTGATCAAAAACCGTAGCTAAAGCTTTGACTTCACCATCGGCTGCTTCAACTTTTTTATTCGCGTCGGCTAGTTCCTTACGCTTGCTATCGATCGCACCAAGTTTAGTATCTAACTCGATCTGTTGTGTTTCTAGGCTTCCCTTCTGCCAACTGAAATAAGCAAAGGCTGCCCCCGTCAGTCCAAGCGAGGTCAATGCTACTAAAACTCCTACATAGAGCGGGAACTGACTTTCATTATCACTCTGAGATCGGCGAACAGCCCCGCCCCGCAAAGGTGCCGCAGACCCGGACTTCAGACCCGGCCGATCGTTTAGAAAATTAATATCGAGATTAAACATTATACCTCCCGTAAACCCAAACCTAAAACCACGCCCAGCCCCGGTCGGAGGCTTGCGGGGAGGTCTGTCGTCATATCCAATGAGAGCGCTTCTACTGGATCAATCAGGCTGCAAGGTAAGCTCAATCGTTGGGTAAAAAACTCGTCAATTTGACCAATAGCAACCCCTGGGCCTGCTAGTAATAGCTGCGCAACTTCGATATTTTCACCTTGACTGGTATAAAAGTCGACCGATCGGCGCAGCTCATCCGACAGCTCTCCCAAAATACTTAGCATGGCAGCAGTTCCAGGATTTCCGCCACTGGGCAGCCCAGACGCATCCACATTCAGCGGAATGGTCATCCCCTGCAACAAATCAATGTTACGAGATGCGGGAAGATTCATCGCCCTTGACAGAGCGCTTTGGATCTGAAATGTCCCAATGGGTACAGTCCGAGAGAACTGAGGCACCCCCTCCACCGTAATGGAGATTTCTGTACTCTCAAATTCAATATCAACAATTGCTACTGCCTCCTGAGGTCCAAACTGCCGAAGCTGTTCGCGAATCGTTCGGATCAGGGCAAAACTGCTAATTTCCAACACATCTAGCATTAAGCCCGCCTGCTGGAACGTTTGGATATAAGAATCAGTTACCTCACGGCGAGTTGCAACAAGAAGAACCTGTACTTTTTCACGACCATCTTCCTCAACCAATGACCCGAGTTTTTGATAATCTACGTCGGCATCTTCCCGTGGGAAGGGCAGATACAGACCCGCTTCTTGGTTTAAAACCATGTCGCGAAGTTCACTGTCGTCTAATTCTGCATCCACTGAGATGATCCGCGTCACCGTGTCTCGACCGCTGTGAATTGCCGTCGCTACTTGCTTTGCCTTGATTTTATTTTCAGCAAGTACAGTTTGAATAAGCTCCGCCATCGCAGCTTGATCAATGATCTTCCCCTCCTCAAAGATGCCTTCAGGGACGGGAACGCTTGCGTACTTAACAAGCCGATTTTTTCCACCCTTTGAGCTAAGTTGGGCAACGTTGATCCGATCGGGGGACAGCTCGATGCCAATCCCCTTAGATCCTCTTGAAAGCAAACTTTTTAAACTAATCACAGCACTGATAATCCAAGATGAATTAGGTTAAACCCAGCAAAACAAGCAAACATCGGTTACCACGAAGTCGAACACAACGAAAATGCCGCCCCTGAAGTGATGGTACATAGGATTTCAAAAAACGCACGACTTTTTTGAGATTCAGTTGGAAAAATACTTCGGTACTAACAGATCTCTGGAACTCTCTGCAACCGGGATACGCATCTCACAAAAACTTTGGGCGGACAAGACTGATAACACAGTCAGCCTTGTCTCAGACGTTGGCTGCACCGCAGCCACAACTCGTCACCTATCCAGCACAATATCGAAAGATTGAACAATTACCGATCGAAGCCACAGCACAAACACCACCTACGCAAACTCCCTCAAATCCAGCCCATCGGCAATTCAACCCAACGTCGATCGCATTTCCCAACGGGTCGTGGTAGAGACCCATCAAGTAAGACAAACCTAAAATTCAAAAGCCTCAAGACGCAGCATCAGCCGGACGACGGAAAATCGAATCTAGATAAATTCGGGCCGTTTGCCGATCGCTCCCCTGTTCAGGGCTTCGGTTCTGGAGCAAAAACAACGAAATCGCGGCTGAAAAAACACGGTCCTGGTCCCAATCAGGACGATCTTCTAAGAAACTAGCGAGCGAGCTGTGTAAGGTTTCTGGAAGTTCAACAAGCAAGCTGATTGGAGTGTGATTCATGGGTTCTATGCCTTTATCGACTGGGATAGAAATTAGCAAATCCGTGTTCGTACAGATCACCTGTACAGCTGGTGGTGTCAGGGATGCAGAGATTTTTTGGAAGCGCTCGTTTCAAGGTCGCTCTATTCTGATCGATTAGCCCCCTAAGGTCAACCTTGACGATCGGAAATTTATGATTTTCCCGATCGTCCAAATAACGACAGAATGCGGGTTTCAGGCTTTTTCCTCGGATTCCTAGTTGTCAAAACTGTGGAATGGAGAAGGGGGGATCGATCTATTGATTCTTTTCCACAAAAAAACGCTATCGTTAGGCGATCGGCTCAAGTCTTGGGGAAAAATCTGGATTCTCTGGGGAAAACTCTGTCCGAAGCTGTGGACAATTTCAAAATAGGCTGTGGAATATCTGGGGGATATGAAACGAGAACAATTTCTTCAGAAATACTCATTTTTTTGCTAGAAAGTGCGATTTTAGGGAGTCTTTCAACTTAAATAGTTGCCCGATCGGGTTGAGTTATTTCTGTCGGGTTGCCGGGTCGAGCCAGCCGCTTGGCATGAAGAAACGTAAAATTCATCTGAATAAACATGGGAATTAGTCCGGTTCTAATATTTGTTGGGAAAAGGGAAGCTCATACCGCTAGATTTAAGAAATAAATTCATTAGGATATCAGGAGGATAAACCTTGGACGACAACTACTCAGCCTATCTTCGTCGCATCATGCGATCGACTCTACCGGATACCTACGAATCTCAAGTCCGCAACGTTCAATCGTCGGGGAAATTTGAACAGAATCCTTCCGGGACGTGGACACCTAAAGCCTTTCCGGGCTACACCGTCATAACACCACCTGGTCGCGAAGACCCCGCCAATGAGAGCCTGTATGAGCGACTCGCGTCCTTCCAGCAGCAACTGTTGGGAGCACTGGGTTCGCAAATCTGTATTCCGGTGCCGCCATCTAGCTTCCACTTGACGATCGCCGATTTGATTTGGAGCGATGCCTTCGACGAGGCGATCAAAGCCGATCCTGATTTTGAGCAGAAGCTTTGTCTATCGGTTAAGGAGAGCTTCGAGCAAAGTAGCCATTTGAGCACTCAGCAGCCGATTTCCTTTCGGGTAGTGGGTTTGATGGTTATGACGCGCGCTTTGACGTTGGCCTTGGCGGCGACCGATGAACCGGGCTACAACCAAATTCTAGAACTACGCCGATCGATTTATCAAAGCCCCCGCCTAATGTCCATCGGTATCGATCAGCAGTACCACTTCACCCCCCACATTACGTTGGGTTATTTTGGCGACCTAAGCACGATCGATCGATCGGCCTTAGCAACTCAGATCGACGAACTTAACCAGTCTTGGGTCGGTTCCGAGGAGGTCTTCTCGTTGAAGACCGCCCAACTGCGTCAATTCCCGGATATGTCGTCCTATGAACGATCGGAGGACTGGGCTAGTTTTACCTTTTGACTAGGTCTTAGCTAAGTCTACTTTTGTAAAATCAAACCCCAATCTATTTAAAAAGGCGTGACTCGTAGGAATCGCGCCTTTTAAATTCTGTTTGCTAGGACCGATCTAATCGTCGTCAGAACGATCGACTTGGATGAGGTTAATGTATCTGTATCCAAGTTTAATCACGAATTGATCACCGGGCTTAAGTCCCATCGCAGAGGTGTAAGCCGTCCCGATTAGAATTTGACCATTTTTATGAACGCTGACCCTAAAAGTCGGTTCGCGTCCGCGTCCGTCCTTGGTTATTTCCGGATCAAGCCCCAATCCGTTAGCGACTAGAAGCGCGTCATAGAAATCGGTGAGGGTAACGCGCGTTTCTTTCTTCTTGGTGATTGTGTAATATCCACATTGCTTCGCCTGTTCGCGACGAGCAATGTGGGAAAGTTCTTTAACTTTACTAAGAAGCGCTTTTCCGGTTAAGGGCGATGGTGCTGTTTCAGCCATTCTTCAAACAGTTTCCTTATAAAGTTTTAGATTGCTTGGTCAATTTATTCCTATTAAATATATCGTCAATGGATCCAATTTGTACAATTCTCTAAGCATTTTTCTAGGCTATGAATTGCAGGGCTAAATGGTATCGGAATTGCGAGGTTTCGTGAATCGCAGTCAGGGTATCCTAGAGGGATTCCATCAAGCTTTGATCAAATTATGCAAGTTCAGTTTCAAATTCTTCGTCAACATCCCGGCCAATCTCCTCGCATTGAGACCTATGTGGTGGAAACGGAGCTAGGGAACTCGATTTTGGATTGTTTAAATCAGATTAAATGGAGTCAAGATGGGTCATTAACCTATCGTCGAAATTGCCGAAATATGATTTGTGGCAGTTGTGCAATGCGAATTAATGGCCGGTCGACCCTAGCCTGTAAAGAAAACATTGGTCAAGAAATTGCGCGGTTTTGTCCTGATTTGAAGCCGGGGGAATTGCCGACGATGACGATCGCACCCCTGAATAATCTGCCTGTTTTAAAAGACTTGGTGGTGGATATGAAGCCGTTTTGGGGGAAGCTGGATGCGGTACAGCCCTACATTAGCAGCGCAGCGCGCCAGGTGCCAGAACGAGAATTTTTACAGACTCCTGAAGAACGATCGCGATTGAATCAAGTGGGCAATTGCATCATGTGTGGTGCCTGTTATTCCGAGTGCAATGCCGCGACGGTCAATCCTAACTTTGTTGGGCCTCATGCCTTGGCGAAGGCGTATCGCATGGTGGCGGACAATCGGGATGGGGATACAGAATCTCGATTGGAGCAGTACAATGAGGGAACGGATGGGGTTTGGGGCTGTACGCGCTGTGGTCAATGTGATTCTGTTTGTCCGACGGAGGTGTTTCCGTTGGATCAAATTAGTAAGGTGAAGGGCGAGATTTTGGCGCGGGCGGATGATCAAAAGAGTCGGGCGGTGCGACATCGTAAACAGTTAATTGAGTTGGTGAAGGAGGGCGGCTGGATCGATGAGCGCAAGTTTGGGGTGAATGTGGTGGGGAATAAGGGTCGGGATTTGGCGGGGATGGCAAGTTTGGCTCCTTTAGGTTGGAGAATGTTGACAAAAGGTAAGTTTCCCATGGGGTTTGAGGCGAGTGAGGGGGCGAGCGAGGTGCGATTGTTGATTGAGGCGGTGCAAAATTCGCAAACGTGATAGGGGATGGGATCGATTTTAAGGGATGATCAAACAGGTTTTTATTGAGAGTGTGCGGTTATGGCGGGTAAATCAAAGAACAATTCCAAAAAAGCGAATTCTAAGCCAGATTCTAAAAAAGCTACGATCGTAGATCCGATCGTAGATCTAGATGCGCCGGGGTTTGGCTGGTCTCGCTATGCAGAACAAGTTAATGGTCGGTTTGCGATGATTGGGTTTGTGGCGTTGCTAGCGTTGGAAGTATTGACCCAACAGGATTTCTTTAGTTGGTTGGGGCTGCGGTAACTATGGCAGCAGTAGGTCTGACGGCTCCGTGGTTTTGGCGATCGTTGCCTCTGAATCAGCAAACGGGTTCGGAGGTTTTTAGGAAGCTGTTTGCGTCCGAGTCTGTGGCGACATTGCTAGAAAGCCCGTTCCCTCCGTCGCCAGATTATCCTTACCTGGGACGATTTTCTATTTGTGCTGGCGGACCACGTCGGTTAGCGAATGGATTACCCTCGATGTGGACTCCGAAATCTGGGGAGGTGTTGCCATTTCTACGATCGATGCTGGTTCCCGATTTGCCTGACGGGTCCAATGCCCCTCAGCATTTGCCATTTGTGGGCGGCTGGCTCGGGTGGCTGGGATATGATTTAGCCTGGGAGATTGAATCTTTGCCGATCAAAAACAATGATGAATTACCGTTTCCTGTAGCGTTTTGGTATGAGCCGTCGTCGTTTGCGGTGTTAGATCATGAAGATCAGGTGCTTTGGTTGGCGGTGAGTGATGAATTGGATGCGCCGAATTTAGTCGATCGGTTGACCCAGAATCCCGTCCCTGAGTCAGCCTGTGACCAATCCATTAACAGGATTTCAGACCGCAACGCTGTACGGTTTGCAACAACGCAATCGGAGTATGAGGCGGCGATCGTCCGGGCTAAGGAATACATTCGATGCGGTGATATTTTTCAAGCTAACCTTTCCCTGCGATTTGAAACTGAAACTAGCCGATCGAGTTGGGATATTTATCAATCATTGCAGGCTATCAATCCATCGCCCTTTGCGAGTTATTGGCGATCGCCCTTTGGGGATGTGGTGAGTTGTTCGCCGGAACGATTGGTGGCATTGGGTCACGATCGGATTGTCCAAACTAGACCGATCGCCGGAACCCGTCCCCGTGGTCAAACTCGTGAAGATGATCTGAGACTTGCGATCGACCTGCGATCGAATGAAAAGGAATGCGCTGAACATATTATGTTGGTGGATTTAGAGCGCAATGATTTGGGTCGGGTGTGTGAGTTTGGGTCGGTGGTTGTGGATGAACTGCTAGCGATCGAGCACTACAGTCATGTGATGCATTTGGTGAGTAATGTTCGAGGGAAGCTCCGATCGGAATTCGACAGTATTGATTTAATTCGGGCGACCTTTCCCGGTGGAACAATTACAGGATGCCCGAAAATTCGCTGTATGGAAATCATTGAAGAATTGGAACCCGTTCGACGCAGCTTGTTTTATGGATCTTGCGGATATTTAGATTTACGGGGGCAATTAGATTTGAATATTCTAATTCGCACGTTGCTGTATGCCCCCAACCAGTCCGGTTCAGCGCAGGTTTGGGGACAAGTTGGGTCCGGGATTGTGGCGGACAGTGTGCCGAGTCGGGAATGGTCTGAGGCATTGCAGAAAGCCGCCGCACAGTTGAAGGCATTGGCTCATTAATCTAATTCCCAACCT
>JAYVUU010000207.1:0-14577 GCA_043787635.1 Synechococcales cyanobacterium
AACACGGCGATGACCGGGGATGGGAAAAGTTTGGCGGCACAGTTGGAGGTGTTGCAGGGAAATAACATAGCTGCGATCGCCCTCTATCCGACTAATGAGTTAGCCAGGGATCAGGAATTGCAGACTAAACAATATATTGAAGCGTTTGAACCGAGTAATGAACCACGGGTGACTCGGTTAAGTGGAGCGTTATTAGAAATATATGCAGAGAATGAGGGCATTAGTAAGTTTGCTGCAATCTCAACGAAATCAGGTCAATCTGAAATTCTGCTGACGAATCCGGATATTTTTCATTATCTTCATCGCAAGGCATATATTACTAAAGATGATTCACCAGATAAGCTCTATGGCCGAATTGATAAGGATTTTGGCCTGTTTATTGTCGATGAATTCCATGTGTATTCGGTAGCGCAGGTTGTAAGTTTAATTAATACGATGTTATTGATTAAAGCAACTAATCGCCGTAAGAAATTTCTGTTTTTATCTGCAACACCTGATGAACGATTGATTCAGAAACTACAAGCTGCGGGATTTCGTTGTAAGGTTATTGATCCATTGCGAGAGAATAAGTATCAGTTTCCAGAAACCATAGAACTGCAAAAACAACTTGAAATATTAGGTTGGAGGCAGGTTGCACGATCGATCGCATTAGAATTTGTCCCGCTAGAACCTGTTGCTAAGGCGTCAGAAAGCTGGCTAAAAAGTAATGCTGAAATGATTTTGGCAGAATTTCAATTACATCCTGGTAGTCAGGGTGCGGTGATTTTAAATTCGATCGCAGCAGTAAAGCGTTTAGTTTCTTTTTTTCAGTCTGTATTCCAAGCTCATGGATTAACAGTAGGCGAGAATACGGGATTGTCGGGTCAGACATCAAGAGAAACATCATTGACGGCAGATTTAGTCTTTGGGACAAGTACGATCGATGTGGGGGTAGATTTTAAGATTAATTTTTTAATTTTTGAATCGGCTGATGCGGGGAATTTCATTCAAAGGTTGGGGCGATTGGGACGACATGAGAAGAATACTCAGGGGCAAGCGTTTGATAGGTTTTGGGCCTATGCGCTGGTGCCAAACTTTTTGGTGGAACGGTTGTTTTTAGGGGATGAAGCGGTGCTGGTTGGGGGAGGTTGTTACGATCGGCCTACATTAAACAATGCCATCAATACTCAATATCGTCAGATTAATGATTTTCGTGGATATTACAAACGTTGGGGTGCGGTGCAGTCATTCCGGCTTTGTGTGGATTTGAATCACAAAACAATTCAACAGCAATATGCGGGAAGTCGAGAACAATTTCAAACGGCTTGTGAGACTGTATTTGATACTTCGATTCGTAAGGTGGCGGGTCATGTCAAAGGCTGGGCGACTGAGTGGCAGCAGATATCGGGGCAGAAAACGGGAAATCCGATCGCGGAAGATGCTTGTAGTTTTCGCGGTAGTAGTTCGTTGCAATGTGGTGTTTATGATAAGACGGAACCCAATGAGGCAGAGCGATTTAAGACGTATGATTTGCCGGGGATTTTGAGTAATTTAGAGATTGAATTATGGACTGAGGCAGCATTTATGCGGGAGTTGGAGGCTGTTGTAGCGCGATCGAAACAACCTATTCCTAAGGGCCGTTACAAGCATTGTTTAGCATTTGTCCGGTTAAAAGCTTATCGGGAAGAGCGGCTGAATTGGAAGCTTCATTTTCCAGGTTCTTTGGAGAATGTGGCGAGTGCTTGGAAGGTGCAGGTTTTGAAAGGGCTGGAGATTTGGCAACCCGAAAATCGCTGGGCAGGAGAGATTAATAAAAAACTCCGAACCCAGGCGATCGTCAGTTACGTTTTGCCTCGACCTGTTAGTGAGGTTAGGCAGCGCCTACAGCTACCGATGCACTTTCAGATCTACCCGATCGGAGACAAGTACAGTTTCCAAGAGCCTGTACTACCACCCTATTCGATCGCGGTTGGGCAAAGTGCACTGTTGCTGGATACATTGGCTTACCAGTTTAAGGGCAAGGGAGGTGAGATATGGATTGCAGCATAATTGGAGCGGGAAAGGTGCTGACTTATAGATACGTCAGATTTCAATACCTAATAGGCTTTCCGACATTCTGGACAGACGAAACTGTCCGAACTAACAACCTCTCCCATGACCACTATAGCAGATGGCGAGATTTTATTAACTCGTCCTGACATATCTATAAAAGTTTTGTGTTAGGATTTTGGAGTCCCATCACAAAGTCCATCAAGACTATGTTTCTCCCCGAACCTGAAATTCTGCTGTTGCGCCGAATGTTTAATCTGTTTGAACAACTGGAAAGTAAGCTTGACTCCTTTGGCTTAAAACAGGAGGAGCAAGACACTCTTCTGAATGTTCTTGTTCAAAAAGTCCATGGTTTTGAGCAACAAGAGGATATTCGTCAGGAAAAGTATGCTCAGATTGAGTTTTTACCCAGCCCCTATTCCAATGATGGAGACCCTATTTGTAATTATTCTACAAGTCATTTCTGTGAAGATGAGGAGGTTTGAATGCAACCAAAATCGATCGATGATGTAAAAGCCAAAATTCCAGAACTATTAAAGCAAGTTCCTTACTTAAAGCTTTTGGTTCTCTTTGGTTCACGCGCAAGGGGAGATAATCAGGAGTCCAGCGATTGGGACTTTGCAATGCTATTTGATGAAGACTTGCGCCAGAAACATGAATCGAGCGACGGCTGTAATAGCTATCAATCGTGGACAATTCTTCAAGATCTGCTTGATCTTGGCGATGATGAAATCGATTGGGTCGATCTCAAACATGCTTCAGAACTTCTAGCTAACGCAATTGGACGGGATGGGGTTGTGATTTATGCGCGTGATCCTGACTTGTTTGACACATTTCGTCAGCAAGTACTACTAGACAAACAGCAACTCAAGGCCATTCGGCATCAGCAGAATATTGAACTTGAAGCAGCACTAGTGCAGTTGGGAGTATGAAAAATCTTGATGTAGAAGGAGTGGGCAAAAAGCTAACTGGGATGGCAAGGCGTATTATATTGCTGACTCAGTACAGAGAGATGACCTTTGATGAATATCTTGAGGATGATGAACGGCAGGCCGTTGTTGAGCGCTATTTGGAAGTGATTATCCAAGCAGCGATCGATATTAATCGGATGTTAATCAAATCATCGGGGTCAATCGATAACAAAGAAGTGAGTAATACAGATGCATTTAAATTAGTGGGGGAATTGGGGGTTATTACGCCAGAACTTGCAATTGCATTGATCCCATCGGCTGGATTTAGAAATATTCTAGCTCATGCCTATGACGATATTATGCCAGATGCCGCCTACAGGGGACTTCAACTTTCATTAGTACAATATCCCCAATATATTCGCCAAGTTAAAACCTATATCAATTCAGTAGTGCAAGATGATGAGTGATGATCTTGATTTTCTAGAAGATAGTTTTGGATTTGAAGAAACAGCCGATCGGACTCTCTCCCAAAACCGTGAACTCCTAACTCTAAAACTTTTACGCGAAGCCATTCAATCTCAAAACCCCGATGACGCTGTGATGCGGGATTTTGCAGAGTATGTGTTGCCTAATTTATTGCGGGTTGCGATCGGTGTCACTGCAAAAGGTGGGAAGTTCTTTGATGAACTCGATCGTAAAAATGAGGCTGAAGGAAAAGTACGAGTTCGACGAGACAACGCGGCTGACCAATCTTTAAATACTCATTTATTGAATGGACTATTCCCAGCCAATTTAATTGAACGGCGACTTTCTAAGCTCGATACAACGATTAAACGAGTTGTGCGTGAGAAAGAACGGCGGCTAGTGATTGCAGCATTTATCCTGCATGACTTTGAGAAGTTTTCTGATGTTCCACAGGATTGTCGTGGGTTGGCGATCGAAGACCATCGAAAAATTATTACGATCAAAGTTCAACAATTAGGACTCGATCGTTTCATCAATCCAGAGAATGCTGAATTCTATCAAGATTATGTTGATGACTTGCTATGCATGGCTTACAATGCCCAGCGGCGATGGGATGCCAATTGGAACTTCTCAATTTATGGATTAAACCCGATGCTTGAGGATCGGACTTTACGCGCACTATCAGACTTGACGTGTTTAGCAGATTCTCTAGCCTCAATTATTAAACATCCCTATGATGCTGAAAATCGAAAGTTTAAAGAACTATTGCATAATTTGAGTGATGGACAATTTAATTTGACCTATCACAGTATTTCTGAAAATCGTGGTGTTTTAACGAATGTCCTGAATAATGCGATCGTTGATGCTCACGTAAGTCTAAATACAACAGATTGTGTATACTACGAACCATTACTTTATCTGCCGACAGGAGTAATCTACCTAATAAAGCGAGATGCACCAAAGATTGAGCGAGAGGGTTTAAGCGATCGGGTTATTGCAAGTATTAAAAAACTTTGTGCAGGACAGCTAAAGCAGCGTCAAACAGGATTCGGACGAGATGGGAAAGGCATGAAATATGCTGATTATTATGGTCTCTTCTTTGATAATGATGTGGAGCTGATGAAAGTCGGGCTAGATGCAACTTTGAGGATTCTCAGAACTGGCAAAAGCTCAGTTGCAACCAGTCGTAGTGATAATCTAATTAAATTTCAACAAAATAGTATTTTATCCGCTGATTATGACTTCAAATTTGTGGATGATATGCGGATTGACCAGATTGCAGAATTTGGAGATTTGGTAAGTCGTAAGATTTGGGGCGATCGGCTAGAAAAAATTGAAGCGCTACGTAAACAGGATAAGAAGCTTCCATTGCCTCCTAACCTTGAATTAATTCATAAGGTGACTGAATTTTGGAATCTTTCTAGTCATTCAGCTCCAATCCGTGAAATACAGCGAATCAATGAGTCGCTTAAAGAACACAAGCTCAAGGGAAATACAGGCGGAGTCCCCTATGAATGGTATTATCTGGCTGCAAAATATATAGAAAGTAATCCTGGAATCGAAGATGTCCGAGAAACTTGCCTAAAGGTCATTGACCATATTGCTGTACTTATTCAGCCAATTGTTTCCCAATATCAGTTTCCGAACCTTTGGCAGGATTTACAAGAATGGTGCGATCGGGTGATCATGTTACCTGGAAATTCACAGCCGAAAAGCGATTCTGCTGATATATTCCTCAAAGAATTAGCGAATTATAACAATGCCAAAAAGCCGGGACGCGGCAAACAGCTTATTTGTTCGATTTCCCATTCGGCCTATACTGTCACTGAACAGATGGAGTCAGCAGTCTTATTCACCCCACAAGTTTATACTAATAAACAAATGCTGGGTGGTTCTAATGCTAAACGGAATATTTCTAGTATTTCCGGTATTGAAATGATGCTGCGACAGATTTTGATGAATCAGACACAGGCTGTTGGTAAACGATTTGAAGATGGTAAATATCGCTATCTTTATTTTTATCCTACTTATTACTTCACGCCAGAAACAAATAAATTTCTTCAAAAAGCTTACAGTAGTATTGTTCAAACCCGATTTGATACTGGGGTTCGGAATCACTTTATTAATCGTGATCTCGATGCTGATTTTGGACGCGATCGGTATCAATCTGTAGATACCTTCTTAATGGATGATGATTTAGAACGAAAGACTCTACTAGATGAGAAAGACCCGGAATTCAGGCGCGATCGGACCTTTAAACTGTCTTATCCAGAGGACCAACCGCTTACCTTTTACTTCATGGCATTGCCGCCAGGGAAAGACCCGACAGATACTGAATCATGGGTGATGCCTGCTTGGTTGGCACTCGCCTTCCCTATGATCTTAGATGTGAAAACTGTGGCTTCTGAATCTCCAATTCCACCGTTTAATGATGGTGCTGAGTTTGAAGAAACCGTATTTCTTGATAGTGCCCCGCAAGCTTTTCGGGTATTGCTGGGGAATGATCGGTTCCGACTCGATCATATTTTGGAAGGCTGGGAGGATTCGGGAGGAAGGACGCGATCGTCCCCACTCAATACCCTCACAGCCGCCTATGCTATTCACCTTGATGTAAATGCGAAGCAAGGAAAAACTGGCTACGATGCCAACTGGGGGAAATTAACTGAACTGGCAAAAGACTTAGATACTAGTCCTCTTTATGTTTTTGCCTATTTATCAAGATGGGCGCGTGGACAAAAAGATGATATTGGTAGTGCTAAAAAGCGCAAGCTCTACGCCTACAATTTCTATCCTTGTTTTGATCCCTATATTGTATTTGATTCCGAATCGGAGAAATTAGTTGTGAATGACCCAGATAAATCACCTATGAACCACCCTAAAAATTTAACTGAACTTTATCGTAAGTTCTATCGCGCTAAGCAGATGTACAATCCTAAGGCGAATGCCGTACTCAAACCGATCGATTTAGCCGCAGAAACTTTATTAAAAGCAGATCCTGGTTTCTTTCAAGGAGACGTTTTAGTGAGCACTGTTGCCGCAGAGATATTCAAATTAATGGATCGGGTTCATGCTTCAACTGCTGATGGTCGCTGGATATTTAAAGATCGAGAAAAAGAACGACAAGCAGTATTAGAATTTGCAACGTATTTCGTGGTCGATGTGTTTGAAAAATCATTTTCAGGCGATCGTGCCCGTCTAGCAGGGCGGCAACTCAATCTCTTACGGGATACCTGTGAATTTCTTTATCGCCTAGAGGATGATAGGGAGAACCAGCAACGGGCTGAGAAGAAAGATGCGGACAGTAGGCTAGACGATATCTCAGAACAAGAAAACAAGGACGAAGATGAGTAAAATACTTGATGTCAATCAGTCCTATACATTTAGTCAAATCTTTGAACTTAAGATTGAACCAGATGACTTAGCGGCTGAGTTTGGATATACATTTCAACGAACTCGACTAAATCTTCCTCAATATGTTGGTGCGCTATCAAGGCTGGAAGATTTACGATCGCGACTAGAAGCTGTCATGCCATATGTCAGTTTGACAAATGAAACTTCACGTCGGGAGGTCTTTGTTTCCCAAGTGATCCTTGAAGTGGTTCAACAGACTAAAGCTCAACTGAAGATTGAATATCCCATTAAGGTTACAGAGCAGCTAAAGGGGATTTTAGACTATCTACTCAAAAGCAAAACTGAACTTTTAGTAATTGAAGCTAAACGCGAAGATCTGGATTATGGTTTCACTCAGCTTGTGGCGGAAATGATTGCATTGGATCAGTGGGATCGATCGCCTGTCCAACCTCAGTTACTTGGTGCTGTGACAACTGGACAAATTTGGCGATTTGGTTTGCTCGATCGTGCCACAAAGCATATTGAACAAGGTTTAGATCTTTATCGAGTTCCCGATGATCTTGATATTCTGATCCGAATTCTGATTCAAGCACTTGTCCCGTAATATTTATCAAATTTTAGGAGAATCAAATCATGTCGTTACTCAAATCGATCGATGCCACTAAGTTTTTTCACAATGAAATCCCTTATAAGCCAATGGGAAAGTACGTTCATTTCTTGACTGTACGTGTAACTGAATCTTACCCATTATTTCAAACGGATGGGGAATTGAATAAGGCACGAGTGAGTGCTGGAATTATTGATAAGACTCCAATTAGTCGCCTATCTATGTTTAAGCGCAAGCAATCTACTCCAGAACGCTTAGTGGGACGAGAACTGATGCGTGCCCATGGTCTGATGACTGCTGAGGAATGCGAATATAATGTTAAATTTGCAATGAACAATCCTGATTGTATTATCTATGGATTTGCGATCGGAGATTCGGGTTCTGAAAAATCCAAGGTTATTGTTGATACTGCATTCTCGATTACCGCTTTTGATGAAACTCATGAGACTTTTACACTAAATGCTCCTTTTGAAAACGGCACAATGAGCGAAAAGGGTACTGTTACTAGCCGAATTAATCAGCAGGACCATATCAAACCTCAAGTCTTTTTTCCTAGCATTGTTACTTTGAAAGATGCAACAGAAGCTAATTTCCTGTATGTGTTTAACAATATTCTCAGAACTCGTCACTATGGTGCCCAGACCACACGCACGGGGAGAGTACGGAATGAACTCGTCGGTATTGTATTTTCTGATGGTGAAATTGTAAGTAATTTACGCTGGACACAGGCAATTTATGATCAGATGAGTGCTAGTGGTCAGTTTCAGGCAGTAGATCCGCTGAATGAGACTGACGTAGTTACTGCGGCAACGAGTACAATTCAGGCTTTGATGAAAGATGAGTTTATTGTGCATACTGATTTTCTGGGGACTGACTTTCAACCTATTTTGGCTGAAGTGAAGGGATTATTGGGTAGTGAAATTTCTTTAAAATCTGTACTCAAGCAAGCTGATGATGAAGCTAAAGCTTATTTCAAAGCTTATATTGAGAAACCAAAATCTGCTGCAAAGAATAAGTGATTATCATGCCCCATATCTATCGCCTCACGATCGAACTCCACGATAGTCTTTACTACGCCACTCGTGAGATTGGTCGATTGTATGAAACTGAAGCAATTTTGCATAACTATGCATTGTGCTATGCATTAGGATTGGTGGATAGCGATCGTTATTCCACTCGCGTCTCAGAAGAGCATGAGTATCGTTACTTTTGCCCAGAACAGATTCCGAAGTATGAACAACATCTAACACCGTTGAATGAGCAAGGAATTTATGTGACTCCGGCAAAAGCGGTTAGACATGCGGCGGTGCTTAATACTTGGAAGTATGCGAATAATAACTATCATGTTGAAATGGAGAAGACTCAGAAAAATATTCCAAGCTTTGGCCGAGCGAAGGAAATTGCGGCGGAGAGTTTATTTGAATGTTTTGTGATTTCTAGTCAACCGATCGTACTTCCTAAATGGATTCGATTGGGGAAATGGATGAGTAAGGCAGAAGTTATTGTTGAGGAATTGAAAGACTTTACAACAATGACTAAAGACTTCATCTGTGAACATCCCTTAAATCCTCTAGATGTCATGTTCAGTCAGCAAGTCGTGAGCTACGACACGCTAAATATGCCGCCTGTGAGCCTAATTCGGAATGTGAGAGTTATACAGGGTTCTCACTACAGAATTAAATCTGGAAAAGATTCTTTTTCATTGCCAGCCAATATGCAATATCGGTTTAGTTGAAAAACTCGCACCATTAGTGGGAGAAACTCCTTAAACTGTGCCCTTGTAAAAAACTGCCACCAATAGTGGTAGGAAATTTTGATGGAGTTTTTAGATGCCGCATAGTCTTGTGTTGAACCTTGTGCCCCGATCGCCTATCTATCCTAATTTTCTAACGGGGCGACATTATCATGCTTTGTTTTTAGAGATTGTGAGCGCTATTGATAAGCCGTTGGCCGATCGATTGCATGAACAAAAGACGGATAAAGCCTTTACGTTGTCACCCCTTCAGACGGGCGATCGGAAAATTCGGTGGGAGTACGATCGAGCCATTCCGGCGGGGACGGCTTGCTGGTGGCGGATTTCGTTGTTGGATGATTTATTGTTTGGTCATTTGAGCAAGTTGTGGTTAGATTTGAACCCGGCGAAGGCTTGGCATTTGGGGGCGGCGGATTTGACAGTGGTGAGCGTGTTGGGGACGGTGCAGTCGGGGCAGCCTTGGGCGGGGTTTTCGAGTTATGGTCAGTTGTTTGAGCAGGCTTCGAGTCAGTGTAAACAGGTGGATTTGAGATTTTTTACGCCGACGAATTTTCGCATGGGAGCGGTGGATAATCCGTTGCCCGATCGCGATCGCGTGTTTAATAGTTTGCTGCGGAAATGGAATCAATACAGTGGAATTGAGTTTTCGAGTGAATTGATTGAGGGAATTTTTCCGAGTTATTTCAATATTCAAACGGCGATCGCTCCTGATTCTCGCAGTCAATTTGTCGGGTGTGTTGGGGAGATGAGTTTTCGGATGTTGGGAGGTGAGGAACGGGTGAAACAGTTTAATACGTTGGCGGATTTTGCAATGTTTGCAGGAGTTGGGCGCAAGACGACGATGGGAATGGGGATGGTGCGACGATCGCGGCTTTGATGAGTTCACCGTCAATTGACGAGGATGAGAGTAGGAATGGGGTGGGAGGAATATGACAGACGTTGAGAATTTAGAATTTAGACGATTCAAGGGTGAATTGGAGGAGAACTTTATTCCGATCGCGGCTTTGAATCAATTTAGTTATTGTCCCCATCGATGTTGGCGGATGTTTTGTGCGGGGGAGTTTGAGGAGAATCAATACACCATTGAGGGGACGAGTTTGCACGATCGGGTGCATTCGGTGGGGGATGGGAATCGAGACGAAGTGTATCAAGTTCGGGCGATTTGGTTGCGCTCTCAGAGATATGGATTGATTGGGAAGTCGGATTTGATTGAGGCGGTGGATGGTCAAGTTTATCCGGTGGAGTATAAGCGGAGCCATAAGGGAGAGTTTGAGAATGATGCGTTGCAGGTTTGTGCGCAGGCACTGTGTTTGGAGGAGATGTTGGGGAAAAGTATTGCTCAGGGATTTGTGTATTATGCGCAGTCACATCAGCGGGTTGTGGTTGATTTGAATCAGGAATTGCGGAACGAGACGATCGAAATGATTGCGGTGGTGCGATCGTTGTTTGAGACGGGAATTATGCCGTTGCCTGTGTATTCGAGGCGGTGTAAGGGGTGCAGTTTGTATTCAAAGTGTTTGCCTCAGGCTGCAAAGAAATTAGTAAATTATCGGGAGGTTTAAGATGGGTACGGTTTATGTCAGCCAGGATGATTCGTTTGTGGGAAAGACGGATGAGCGGTTGCGGGTGAGTTTTGAACGGAAGACTATTTTGGATGTGCCGTTGATTAAGGTGGATGGGGTGGTGATTTTGGGACGGGCGACGGTTTCTCCTGCGGCATTGATTGAGTTGTTGGAGCGGAAGATTCCGTTGACGTTTTTGACGAGGACGGGGCGATATTTGGGGAGTTTGGAGCCGCCGTTGACGAAGAACATTTTTGTCCGATCGGCGCAATGGAATGCGGCACGTCAGGAGCGAGATAAGGCGGTGCATGTGGTGCGGGGCTTTGTGCGGGGGAAGTTGAAGAATTATCGGATTGCTCTTTTGCGGGCGCAGCGTGAGGGCGGACGGGCAGACTTTTCGGGGGCGATCGAGAAGTTGGATAGGGTGATTGGGCTGATCGAGACAACGGTGGAGATTAATTCGTTGCGGGGGCTGGAGGGGGCTGGGAGTGCGGCTTATTTTGGGGTGTTTGATCAGCTGATTCGGGCGGATGGGTTTGAGTTTAAGACGCGCAATCGTAGACCGCCATTAGATCCAGTGAATGCGTTGTTGAGTTTTGGGTACTCATTGTTGATGCATGATGTGCAGAGTGCGGTGAATATTGTGGGGTTTGACCCGTATTTGGGGTATTTGCATACGGAGCGCTATGGTCGGCCTTCGCTGGCGTTGGATTTGATGGAGGAGTTTCGTCCGCTGGTGGTGGATGCGATGGTGTTGGCAACGATTAATCGAAAGGTGTTGAGTTTGAGTGATTTTGAGACGGAGCCGATGAGTGGGGCGGTGAGTTTGACGAATGAGGGGAGAAAGATTTTTTTGAGGGCGTATGAGCAGAAGAAGCAGTCGGAGTTTAAGCATCCGGTGTTGGGGCGGAAGGTGAGTTATCAGGAGAGTTTTGAGGTGCAGGGTCGGTTGTTGGCGAAGTTTTTGATGGGGGAGACGGAAGTTTATCCGCCTTTGGTTTTGAGATGATGTTCGATCCCCCTGGCCCTCTTGAAAAGGGACATGAAATTAGGGTTTGTTTTGGGTTGTTTATTGTTGGGTGATTGTATGCAATTGGTGATTACGTATGATATTCCGGATGATAAGCGGCGGACGAAGATTCATAAGGTATTGAAGTCTTATGGGCAGTGGATGCAATTTAGTGTGTTTGAGTGTTTGGATTTGTCGGAGCCGGAGTATGCGAAGTTACGATCGCGCCTCTCGAAGATGATTAAGCCGGAGGTGGATAGTGTGCGATTCTATTTTCTGTGTGCTTGTTGTCGGGATAAGGTGGAACGGATTGGCGGTGAGGTTGTGCGGGATGATACGGTGTTTTTTGCGTGATGGGAGCGCGGATAGGTGGGTGTATTTTTTGGTTTTGGCTTTTAGATGGAGAGATAGCTTATGGGGCAAAGGTTTGAGGGGGTTTGGGCGAGGTTTCGATCGGCGCGAGGTTTGAAAGGGTTGTGGGGATTGGGTTTGTGCTTTTTTAAGGGATGGTTTTTAGATGTTTTTTGAGGTAGAATATAATTATGTTGCCGATCGGCGCGATCGGGTTTTGAATGCTAGGCTCTGTCTGCTTTTCAGGTGCCCGCGATCGCAATTGATTGGATTCCCTATTAGGGATTGAAACGCTTTGATAAGCCATCTGCCATGCCATCCACACTAGATCGCAATTGATTGGATTCCCTATTAGGGATTGAAACAGGTTTAGTCTTAATCTCTTTCCTAGCCTAAGTTATCGCAATTGATTGGATTCCCTATTAGGGATTGAAACGATCGAACTGGGATAGCAAATAAATCTGTTTTTTGGCATCGCAATTGATTGGATTCCCTATTAGGGATTGAAACGAATCAACAGTACCCCATTGATTTTTATTTTGGAAATCGCAATTGATTGGATTCCCTATTAGGGATTGAAACTAATTTTTGGGGGCGGGAGAACAGGCGCGGCGGTATCGCAATTGATTGGATTCCCTATTAGGGATTGAAACAAGGACATCGCCTACCTCTCAGGCAACAGCCCGAACATCGCAATTGATTGGATTCCCTATTAGGGATTGAAACAGATCTTCTTCGGGGGTTAGGTGCCACTGAATACATCGCAATTGATTGGATTCCCTATTAGGGATTGAAACCGATGAATAGGAGCCAAATGAGGGCTTTCATGAATCGCAATTGATTGGATTCCCTATTAGGGATTGAAACTAAAGGATGCCTCATCAACACAAAAGGGGAAAAAATCGCAATTGATTGGATTCCCTATTAGGGATTGAAACTTCGAGGGCGTACTGCCAACCACGATCGAGCCTGAATCGCAATTGATTGGATTCCCTATTAGGGATTGAAACGAGATGTGGCGGTAATGTCGCCCCCCGCAGTGAAATCGCAATTGATTGGATTCCCTATTAGGGATTGAAACGGACGTACTCACCCATGTACCAATACAATCTGTATCGCAATTGATTGGATTCCCTATTAGGGATTGAAACTCTGGGCAGGATGTACAAGAAAGCATTAAAGCTGTTTCTTGAATCGCAATTGATTGGATTCCCTATTAGGGATTGAAACAGCTTTTTCACGCCCCCGATATTGCGCAAACTTCTCCTAACATCGCAATTGATTGGATTCCCTATTAGGGATTGAAACAGGCAATGCCTGCCATGGTGGCTTTCTGCACTGCTTATCGCAATTGATTGGATTCCCTATTAGGGATTGAAACTCTTTTACGGACTATGAGCGCACTTTATCCTGAATCGCAATTGATTGGATTCCCTATTAGGGATTGAAACCTATAATGCTAAGCCCCTCCATAAAATTGATGCCATCGCAATTGATTGGATTCCCTATTAGGGATTGAAACGAATAACAGAATAGATGGCTCGAGCAACTGCAGAAGCCATATATCGCAATTGATTGGATTCCCTATTAGGGATTGAAACAGCGCTACATTTTCTCTTTGCTCCGAATATTATGATCGCAATTGATTGGATTCCCTATTAGGGATTGAAACTGTTACAATGCGGAACTGCGTTCCTCGGGCGCGGATCGCAATTGATTGGATTCCCTATTAGGGATTGAAACTCGACCACGGTCGCCGGGGCGGTAGTTTCTGTTGCCGATCGCAATTGATTGGATTCCCTATTAGGGATTGAAACCCTCCGAAATTACTTCGATGATTTCTGGGCTTTCCGGATCGCAATTGATTGGATTCCCTATTAGGGATTGAAACCATCGATATCACTAATCCAAAGCGTAATCCTACAGTATCGCAATTGATTGGATTCCCTATTAGGGATTGAAACGACTTTTGTATCTCGGCTCGGCGATGCTGTGCGCCATCGCAATTGATTGGATTCCCTATTAGGGATTGAAACTTATCGCCATCGCAATCTTTTGGCTACCTCATCTATCGCAATTGATTGGATTCCCTATTAGGGATTGAAACATTATAGCTTAAGCCGGGTAGCTCCCGGCTCCTTCCATCGCAATTGATTGGATTCCCTATTAGGGATTGAAACTTTTCATTTACTAGAACATCGCGGAGAATAGCGGGGAATCGCAATTGATTGGATTCCCTATTAGGGATTGAAACTTTTATTACATTCAGATAGAGCGTATTTTAATTGAATCGCAATTGATTGGATTCCCTATTAGGGATTGAAACCTTTCATTTCTGGCAATTGCTCTTTCATTGATAAAATCGCAATTGATTGGATTCCCTATTAGGGATTGAAACTTGACCAATGCCCTTTACTCCCTTGGTGGTCCACTTTATCGCAATTGATTGGATTCCCTATTAGGGATTGAAACGCCTCTCTTTTAGGCTTCCTTATCCGTAAATACTCCATCGCAATTGATTGGATTCCCTATTAGGGATT
>JAYVUU010000208.1:0-6449 GCA_043787635.1 Synechococcales cyanobacterium
ACTGCCCCAAACACAATCAAGGCATAGAACTGCGCTCGACCATTTTCGATATACTTCAGACCTTCGCCCGTTAACAGTGTTAGGAATCCAGTTAGATTCACCACACCATCCACAACTTTGTAATCGACTTCCAACACTTGACGCGCGAGACCACGGGATGGACGAACAAACACCGCCTCGTAAATCTCATCGAAATACCATTTGTTTTTCGAGAGTGCATACAAAGTCGGGAATCGATCGGCCCAAATTGATGGATCCACTTTTTTCTGAAGATACATCAGGACTGCGATCGAGATTCCCACGAGACCAATGCCCACGGAACTCCCGCCCATGATCAAGAACTCTGGCAAATCGACAGGCTCCTGAACAAACACTTCTCCCGGCGCATGAATGAACGCTTCAAAGTAATTGGCAAAGGGCGTGCCCAATAAACCAATAAACATCGAGGGAATCGCTAACACCATTAATGGCAACGTCATCGTCAACGGAGACTCGTGAGGATCGCCATGATGTTCGTCGTGATCATCGTGAGACAGCGTTGCCACTGCGCCCAATTCTTTGGCATTCATCGCCCCCGGACCCGCCGCAATTCCCATCTTCCGAAGCTGCTCGCCCTCGATGATATTCAGAATCCCAGCATCCGTCGCCCGCAATTCCCCTTCAAAGGTCTGGAAGTACATGCGGAACATATAGAACGCAGTAATCCCCGCCGTCACAAAGCCAATAAACCAAAGATTTGGATTTGCTTCATAAGCCCGGTGAAGAATTTCGTCCTTTGACCAAAACCCCGCAAATGGTGGAATTCCACAAATTGCCAAGGTTCCGATTAAAAAGGTGGTCGCAGTAATCGGCATCAACTTCCGCAATCCACCCATGAGGCGCATATCTTGAGCGTAAGCCGGATTATGACCCACCGCCTCTTCCATGCCGTGAATCACAGAACCCGATCCCAAGAACAACATGGCCTTAAAGAATGCATGAGTTACGAGGTGAAACAAACCTGCACTATAAGCCCCAACGCCCATCGCCAGAACCATGTAGCCCAACTGAGACATCGTGGAATAGGCTAAGCCTTTCTTAATGTCATTCTGAGTAATAGCAGTCGTTGCACCGATGAATGCCGTAATAGCACCCGTCCAAGCGATCGTATCCATCACCACCGGAATCTGACTAAACACCGGGAACATCCGGGCAATCAAAAATACGCCCGCTGCCACCATCGTTGCCGCATGGATCAAGGCTGAGATCGGAGTTGGGCCTTCCATGGCATCCGGGAGCCACACATGAAGCGGGAACTGCGCCGATTTTGCGACTGGACCTAGGAACACCAGAATTGCAAATAATGCCGCAATAGACCCACTCAGCGTGCCATTTTCAACCATGGCATGAAGCCGATCGCCCATAATGGCAAAATCAAAACTCCGCGTCGCCCAAAACAACCCCAAAATCCCCAGCAGTAACCCAAAGTCACCGACTCGGTTAGTTACAAACGCTTTCTGACACGCATCGGCGGCCGCCTTACGATCGTACCAAAAGCCAATCAGCAGATAGGAACACATCCCCACCAGCTCCCAAAACACGTACACCTGCACGAGATTTGGACTGATGACCAGGCCCAACATTGAGGAGCTAAACAAGCTCAAGTAGGCGTAAAACCGCACATAGCTGGCATCGTGCGCCATGTAGCCATCGGTGTAAATCATCACCAACAGCGCCACCGTCGTCACCACTACTAACATCATTGATGTTAATGGATCCACGATGTAGCCCATTTGCAGTGTAAACGTCCCTGCCGAAGCCCACTCGAACATCCTGACGTAGGGAGCGTGTCCCCCAAGCTGACTGGCGAGAATCCCAAAGGACAACACCATCGCTGTGCCAATCAATGACACCAAGAAACCCGATGCAATGCCCCTTAAACGATTCGTATCTTTATTGAAAGAAATTAATCCCAGACCCACCAGCATTGCCCCCATCAGCGGCAACACCGGAATCATCCAGGCATATTCATATATTGCATCCATGCCGATCGCCACTCAAAAACTACGAAATGGTTTTAGTTCTTTATAAGCCTAGCCCAAAGCATCAAAAAGGAGGCAGTTATTAAAGCTACCCCCGTAAATTAATCTTAACTTGCGGTCCTATCTAACGACCGACGACAACACCCTATCCAAGACATCCCGAACCTGTTCCTTGCGGTTTAGGTCTTCTAGGCGATGCACTAACTTTCCCCCTTGAAATAACAGCACTGTGGGTAAGTTAGTGATGCGATAACTGCTAGCTAGCTTCAGATTTTCATCAGCGTTAACACCCACCAACTTGAAATTGTCCCCGAATTCAGCCTGTGCCCGCTCCAATATAGGATCAATCATTCGGCACAGTCCGCACCAAGGTGCCCAGAAATGAACCAGTACAGGAGTTGGTGATTGCAGAACTTCATCCTTGAATGCCTGCTCGGTGTTGATGCGTGCCATGTTGTTAAGTTATTATTAATCTTATTGGGATCAAGTCTAGCAGTCTAGTTTGAGGTTTACTAGTACTCGATCGATTTGCGTCCCCAGTTGATGACATAGTTTGCTAAACAAACGGCTATCCAATACTTTTCTTCTAAACATGTCTAATCCATATCGTCTCAGGCGCGATCGCAAGTCTTCTGGATCGACCCCTGAAGTCAGAGCTGCAATCGAGCTATTGCAACAGTTCACGGTGATTGACGTGGCAATGGGTACATCAGCTTCAGAGAGTAAAATTCAAAAATCATCCGCTGAACTATCTCGCGAATCTGTCTATGAAGCCCTGACATTAGTGTTAGATGGGTCCGAGTATCAACTTATCGGGGTCTGCGCCGACAACTACACTGAAGGAGCGCTAGCACTTCAACAATATCTGACAGCATTTGGCTACGAAATACAGCCAACCTTTACGGATCCAGGTCAACCTATCTATATCAAGTACAACTCTAAGACAGAAGCCTGCTACTCCAAACCCTACGACGGCTATCATCGCGGAGTCATTGTTTCATGTCAGTCATCCTACGACGATGATGTGAATGAAACCTTTGGACATTTGCCCTTAGATTTATTCGTACTGTAGATATCTAAGATCCTAGTTCTTTCGATCGGGCAGTGGCAGCTTTGACCGCCTCAATCAAGGCCGATCGCAACCCACGGTCCTCTAGTACAGCCACCCCTGCTATGGTCGTTCCACCGGGACTCGTGACTCTATCTTTGAGTTCACCGGGATGTATTTTAGACTCTTTTAGAAGTTTCGCGGTCCCCAAAACAGTATCTATAGCCAGCTGCATTGCGATTCCCCTGGGCAACCCCGAAGCAACTCCACCATCCGCCAAAGCTTCCACAACCAATGCAATATACCCTGGACCGGATCCAGATAGCCCGGTCACTGCATCCATCATGGATTCGGGAACCTCAACGATGGACCCAACTGCTGATAGGACCTTTTTGGCCAACCTGAATTGATCATCACTGACATGCACGCCCCGTGCGATCGCCGTTACCCCTGCACCCACCTGGGCCGGAGTGTTGGGCATGGCACGAACGATCGCATGACTTGGAAACGCAGCTTCCAACTGGGTCAATGAAATTCCAGCGAGTATGGAAACTATTACGACGGATGAACTTAATGAATCCAATATTTGCTGGGTAACTTGAGGGAAAATCTGCGGCTTTATGGCAAGCAATAGCAGCCCTGAAGCCGCCGCGGGTTCAAGATTATCACCTGTTACTTGGACACCATAGCGATCGGCTAAAAACGTCTGCCGATCGGTGACGGGATCGCTGATCAGAATCTCATTAGCATCAAAAATTTTCTCATGCACAAGTCGAGAGAGGAGGGCTTCGCCCATCATTCCACCCCCGATCATCCCTAATTTAGTAGTCAAATTTAGTTTCTTCCTGAATATCCTGAAAGACCGCAATTACTGCGCCATGCGAATGGGTTCAGCCGCCCAAGGTGATGGCGTTGCAGTGGAGCGAGCTGTACGAGTCGGCTGGGTTGTTTCATGAGCAACACCTGCTTGATTACTCACTTGGACACAGCTTGGTGTGAACAGGAAGATGCTTTCGCCAATACGCTCTTGATGGCCATCGATCGCATAAGTCCCGCCTGCGACAAAATCAACAGCACGTTGAGCTTGGTCCGGATCCATTATGGTCAGGTTCAAAACCACAGACTTACGTTCGCGCAAGGCTTGGATGACTTGGGGCATTTCTTCAAAGGTCCGAGGCTCAATGACAACGACTTCAGACAGTCCGTTAGAGGTTCCGGGCATCCCGATTACGTTGCTCATAGGACTCACATTGCTCACAGGACTCACAGGACTGGTGGGGGAACCATCGGTGTTGACGAAAGACGTGCGATCGCGGACACGACGGCGGGCGTTTCTGTCGTCATCCTGAGCGACAGGGGCAGCTTCATCCCGGTACAAATTTTGGTACTCTTGACCATCCATTTCGTCATACTCATATTCATAGTCCACCGATTCATTGAAGCCGACAAAATCCCGAATCTTATTGAAAATACCCATGACTCACACTCTCCATTAATAATCGAACGCATTTAGCAAACAAAATCATACTGAGATATATTAGTGTTCTCGGTCTCTGCCAGAACCTAAACGGGCTAATAATCTGACTCAATCCATAGGGCACGCAATAATGATGGCAAAAAGTAAGATGCAGCCGTGGGGCAGTTTAAATATTTATCCGTACAAATACAGTTGCTGACAAGCTCCAAAACGAGTTCATTGGCTTGTTGACAGTTGTATCTGTCAAGATTAAAAGAATACTGCAAAACCAACTAAATAGCTGCACAAATCTTAAATAATGTAGTAAGTACATCAGATTTGATCCAGTCAGCCCGATCGCTTTTTGTAGCAGCCTAGTTAGCTTGACTGCTAGTGGACATAATCTAGCACAAGTATTAGAAACATACACTATATGTAGCTTTATTTTTTATTTTTTAGGTAACTGACGCTAGATGTAGAAATTTTAGTCAAAAAGGATACTGCCAGGGCGGATCATCGTGGCACCTGCTTGGATTGCGAGTCGATAGTCATTGGACATGCCCATGGAAAGCTGGAGCATTGGAAGGCTAGGGATAGACTGTTGGTGGATTTCAGCAGCGAGTCGTGCTGCATCTGCAAAACAAGCTTGCAGGTCAGATCCACTAAGATGGGCGGGTGGAATCAGCATTAACCCCTGGATTTGAAGGGCTTTGAGGATAGCCAGTTGGGGCACCGATCGGAGCAAATCGTCGGGCAACCATCCGGATTTAGTGTCGTCGGGGCGAAGTTTGACCTGCAAACAACCTTGGATGACTTTGCCTTGCTCTTGGGCAATCCGATCGATGCGTTGCGCTAGGGTTAGGCTGCCAATTGATTGGATCCAGTCGAAATATTGAACAGCTTTAGCAACTTTATTGCTTTGTAAGCGACCAATAAAATGCCAGGCCAAACCGCTTAGATCCTTTAATGCCTGCTGTTTTTCGATGGCTTCTTGAATTCGATTTTCGCCAAAGTCCCTGAGTCCAGCGCTATAAGCCGATCGCATTGCAGTGACAGAGACTTGCTTTGTCACCGCGATGATCCGCACCTCGCTGGGAATTTGATCACAAAAATGACGGATATGTGAGACTTGTTCAGGTGCTACTGGTTCTGATTCAGTCATTTAATTTTCCTCTTCCAACATACCAAAGAATGTGAGTAGCTCACGATTCACAGTTTGGGGATTTTCTTGCTGGATCCAGTGACCACAGTTGGATAAAAATTTAAGCTCAAACGAGGCAGATACAGCATGTCTGAGATCCTCGGCAATCCGCCGACTCAAGACAGCATCCTCTTCACCCCACAACACAAGGGTTGGAGCCGCGATCGATTCAGGCAATCCAGACGGCATCGTAGACCAAGCAGTACTCACCCAAGCTGGGGGCGAAAAAAGCTGGCGGTAATACTTCAGGGCACTAGCGATCGCACCGGGCTGGCGCAGAGCAGCTTCATACATCGCAGAGGTTTCACGAGTGAAGACTCCTTTTCGGACTGCCAATCCTCGGAATACGGTCTGGACAAAGCTGGTTAGATTTTGTTGAATTAGCCACTCAGGCAACCTAGGAACCTGAAAGGCAAAGATGTACCAACTTCGACGCAACTGATTTAAATCTTGAATTAAGTTGGCGGCGAAACGCGATGGGTGAGGAGCGCTCAGAATAGCCAGTCGATTCAGCCTATAAGGAAACATCTGAGCAAACCGCCATGCGATCGCCCCACCGAAATCATGACCGACAATGTGGGCACGATCGTAACCCAGGTTCTCGATTAACCCCTTGATATCGGCCGCTAGCGTTGCTAGGTCGTAACCCGTGGCAGGCTTATCGGACTGATTGTAACCCCGCAAATCAGGAGCAACAACTTTGAAATGCCTTGCTAGTACTGG
>JAYVUU010000209.1:0-4496 GCA_043787635.1 Synechococcales cyanobacterium
ATTGACAGAAACCGATTGACCCGCGCGATTGACCTCGATCGCCAGATCCCCACCGACCGAACTGCCTTCTACCGCTTGTTGCACCTGTTCCGCCGTCTCGACAGATTTACTGCCAACTTTTTTAATTACATCGCCAGGTTTTAATCCACCTTGAGCGGCAGGTGACGACTTCTCAACTTTGAACACCAAAACACCCCGATCGTCCTTCACATCAAGGTTTGCATTTGGATCTGCATTGATTTCTTTTTTCAACTCAGGAGTCAAGGTTGCCATCCGAATTCCCAAATAGGGATGATTCACTTTTCCATTGCTCATCAGTTGCTCTGCAATCCGTTTTGCGGTCTTAATGGGAATCGCAAATCCCAACCCTTGAGCGCCGCCGCCAATAATAGCTGTATTCATCCCAATCACTTCACCCCGTTGATTCAGCAAGGGTCCACCAGAATTTCCCGGATTAATTGCCGCATCCGTTTGAATGAAGCCAACTCGCTTGTCAGGAACCCCTATCTGAGAACTCGATCGCCCCGTTGCACTGATAATCCCAGCAGTAACCGTATTGTCGAGCCCCAAAGGATTCCCGATCGCGATCGCCCATTCTCCGGGTCGCAATCCGTCAGAATCGCCCAGATTGACGGTCGGCAGATTGCGTTCATTGACTCGAATAACCGCAACATCCGTCAGTGAATCCACCCCCAAGACCTTGCCAGAAATTTTTCGGCCATCTCGCAAAACCACTTCCACCGTCTCAGACCCCGCCACCACATGGGCATTAGTCATAATCAAGCCGTCATTGCTGTAGATGAAGCCAGATCCCGTCCCTCTTTGAACCCGTTCCTGGGGTTGGTCCGGCATCTCCCCAAAAAAGCGTTTGAACATTGGATTGTCGGAAAAGTCAGGTCGTCCACTGCTTTTGACAGTACGGGACGCATTAATCCGCACCACAGCAGGACCCACTCGCTCGGCGGCATCTGCAATAAAATTCGATTCGCCGACCAATGCCCCAGTGCGGCTTTGAGCGATAACCGATGTGTTGGTTGGAGAATTACCGCTTTGGGCGATCGCTGGAGACTGTTGCAACATACGACCCCCAAACAAGGTAACCCCCGCACCAATTAACGGAAGGGTCGCGTATAGGGCGACATTTTGAAGGGCAGTACGTCTGGGGGTTGGGGTTTTATCGGAGGGCATCATAGCAGTGCAGCTCGTAAAGAATAGCTAAGGACAGGTGGATTTAGTCTAACAAGGGATCTACTGCTTATCGACTGAGTTACTGGGTAATCAATTTACTGAGTGAGTTCTGTAAATTTTGCCGAGATAGTCGATGAGCTTCGCAGTGTTTTCACATGATAGTTAATTTAGTCAAACCATGTGGCGATCGCACGTCGGAGTCATGGCATCTCGATGGCATCTTTGCAACAGATGTTTTCTGACTATCGAGACCGGGAAATTCTGGGCACTCTTGGGATTTTACCCCTGTCACAGTGACTTCACATCGGCATCATATCGTTGACAACTGAGCCGCCTATTGTTTGTCCACAGGTGAATGAATGACGAAGGCAGGCAGGTTAATCTCGCGCCAAAATGTGAGAAGCCTGCCCTTTTTATTGTTTTTTCTTAAGATGGCGGAGGAAATTCTTTACGATGGGACGATCTCAACTTAGTAGATAATGATGGGCGGTCCATTTTGGGAAGATTGGTGCGACGATCGCGAGTCGTATTTCCCATGCTTCACCTAAGATTAAAGCTATGTATAGAACCAGTGATTTGCATGTCGTTGAGACTCGGGCATTGATGACCCCAGAACAGTTGAGATTAGAATTTCCGATGACCGATAAGGCATCCGAAGTCGTAACCAGCACCCGTGAACGAATCCGTAATATCCTGAGCCAAAAGGACGATCGTCTCCTCGTAATCGTTGGCCCTTGCTCTGTCCATGACGTGAAAGCGGCTCGGGAATATGCGGAAAAACTAGCGGTTCTGCGGTACGAATTGCGCGACAAGTTGGAAATTGTCATGCGGGTCTACTTTGAAAAACCCCGGACCACAACGGGCTGGAAGGGGTTGATTAATGATCCCCACCTAGATGAATCCTATGACATCAACACCGGGTTGCGGACGGCGCGGAAGCTGCTGCTAGACCTCGCGGAGATGGACATACCCAGTGCGACGGAATTGCTGGATCCGATTATTCCGCAGTACATTGCGGACGTAATTTCTTGGAGTGCGATCGGGGCGCGGACCACTGAAAGCCAGACTCACCGAGAAATGGCATCGGGATTGTCCATGCCCGTTGGCTTTAAAAATGGGACAGACGGCGGCTTTGATGTGGCGATTAATGCCGTACTTTCTGCCAGCCATCCCCATCATTTTCTAGGCATTGACCTTGAAGGTCGCGCGAGCATTGTTAAGACAACGGGCAACCCTGATTGTCATTTAGTGTTGCGCGGGGGCAAAGATGGAGCCAATTTTAGCTTTGCCTCAATGGAGAAAGCGGCTATTCAGATGAAGCGGCAGGGATTATGTGAACGATCGATGGTGGACTGTAGCCATGGCAATAGTTCAAAAGACTATCGCAATCAACCCCTTGTGTTAGCGGACTTGGCTAAGCAGTTAAACGACGGCACACCTTATTTGATGGGGGTAATGATTGAAAGCCATTTAGTCGCTGGGAACCAATCAATTCCTGATGAGCTATCGGAGCTAACCTACGGTCAAAGTGTGACCGATGCCTGTGTGGATTTTGAGACGACGGTAGAGATGCTGCGATCGTTGGCGGCAGTGGTGAAGGTGAAAGTAAAGGTCTAATTACGATTGAAGTGTAGGCTAAGAACTAGAATACCTCTGGGATTAAGAAAATAGATTCTTCACCCCAGAGGCACTTTAATTATTAACCCACATCTTAATCGCTTGCTTTAAAGAGTAACGACCACCTGCTATTCAATTTCATTTGGGTCTAGGATCCGTTGAAACAAATATCCGGTCCCCCTAGCGGTCAAAATCAATTCTGGATTACTGGGGTCATCTTCGAGCTTAGCCCGCAACCGGGAGATATGAACATCTACAACGCGAGTATCGACATGACGCTCAGGCGTGTAGCCCCACACTTCTTGCAGAATCTCAGCGCGTGAGAACGGCTCACCCGATCGGCTTACCACAAGTTCCAAAAGGCTAAATTCCATACCCGTCAACCGAATTCGCTCGTCGCCTTTGTAGACTTGGCGCTTATTGGTATCGATGCGAATGGTATTGACTTGAATCACACCAGAACTAGGGATTCCCGTTGTTGAAACCTTGTCCACTCGGCGCAATACCGATCGGATCCGGGCTTCTAATTCTTTAGGCGAGAACGGTTTGACGACATAATCATCGGCACCTAGCTCAAGACCCGTAATCCGATCGGCCACATCTCCCAGCGCGGTCAGCATAATAATCGGGACATCGGACTCTTTACGAAGTTCCTGACATACACCATAGCCATCTAGCTTCGGCATCATCACGTCCAACACCACCAAGTCCGGTTCAGCCGTGCGGAAGATTTCCAGCGCTTCTTCACCGTCTGCTGCTGTCACCACCTCGTAGCCGATCATGGACAATCGGGTTTCTAAAATACGTCGGATGCTGGCTTCATCATCGACGACGAGGATTTTTTCTTTATGAATTTCCAACTTGGATATCGCTCCCTTGAACCTTGGCTAAGTCCGAAATCAGCAGAACTGTCGTAACTGAGTTAATTTTGGTGTCTTATAATTCATTATGATAGGTCAAGTTGCTGGTTTCTTAACTTCAAATCCAGTCTGATTCTAAGCTTCAGCCTTCGTGAAGATTTACCATGTCGAAGATCTCAGACTAAGCAGACATGATTTCGCAGTATTCCATGATTAATTTGTCAAGTTTTAAGCATGGCTAAAAGTCGATCGCGGTGGGTTTGCAATGACTGTGGATCCGAGTTTCCCCAGTTTTTCGGACGTTGCCCGTCCTGCAATACCTGGAACTCACTCGAAGAACAAGCCCCAACTCCGATCGCTGGAGCCAATCGTCTCAGCCAAAACCCGCTGATGAAAATGACGAAAAGCCGCGCCGGAGATAGCAGTGAAGCGCGTCCGATGGCTTCATTACAATTAGATCAAATCGAAGATACGGTGTTCTCGCGAATTCCATCAGGCTATGTGGAACTCGATCGGGTGTTGGGCGGTGGCATTGTTCCCGGATCTTTGGTGCTCATCGGCGGAGATCCCGGCATTGGCAAATCAACGCTATTGCTGCAAACTGCTAACCGTCTTTCCCTCGAACACCGCACCCTCTACGTCTGCGCTGAGGAATCTGGGCAACAGGTAAAACTGCGGGCACAGCGGCTGGGCATTGGCAAAACCCGCACTTCTGATGATGATTGTGATGCGATCGAAGATCTAGAGACTGCCGAGGAACTGATTGAAGCCCTAGAACGCGTCGCAACTCCAACGGTCCGCAGCACTCGCAGTAAAGCAAAGAAAACGGTG
>JAYVUU010000210.1:0-16017 GCA_043787635.1 Synechococcales cyanobacterium
CGAGCAATAGCAATTCATTAAACGTCGAAGCAATTTCCGCCGAAACCATGGGTGGCATACTGTTGAAATAGCTCTGCCGATCGGCGATCCAGGAAAAATGTAACCCGTGCCCCATTTCGTGAGCCAGTGTAAATAGTGAGCTGTAGTCTTCGGTGTAGGATTGCAGTAAATAACTATGCTTGCCGTGAATGTACCAACAGAATGCTCCACCTTGCTTACCGGACCGCACCGTTGCATCCACCCAGTTATTCACGAAAAATTCTTCCGCCCGACGTGCATAATTCACATCAAACTGCTCGATCGCCGCTATCAGGGTCTTAATTCCGTCCTCGTAGGGAATTTTCACCGCAGGTTTCAGACTCCAAGGCGCATACAGATCGGCACTGCGAATCGTTTGGCCTAGGGCTTTTCCTTTCAAACAGTAATAGCGCTGAAATAGGTCCGATCGATCGTTCATCCCCTGCATGATTGCATTGAAAACAGATTTGGACACTTGATCGCCCAAGAGTTGTTTTTCTAGGGTTGAGCCATGACCGCGTAGTTCATTTTCTAATCTGTGATCTTGAGCGACAGCGTTGAGAATGTAGGCATAAAGAGAGTTGTGGGTCTTCATCACCGATCGGATGGATTGATAGGCAGCGGTTCGAGTGTCCCGATCGGGCTGAAACGATAAGGCTCCCAATTCGGCTTCGGTGCTGGCGGTTTGGCCATCGGGTGGGGTGACGGAATTGTAGGTTTGTTCGCCTAGATGGACCGATCGAAGCTGAATGAATGCCTCGCGACCCGTCAGACTGCTTTGGTTGCGAGCTTGTTCAACAGCTTCAGGGAGCAGGTAGGGGCGAAATTTAGCGATTTGGGTGAAGTAGTGCTGATAGGTCTGAAGTTCAGGGGCAACTGTTAATTCTTGAAACTGCTCTGGGGGCAGTTGCTTGAGTTCTAGGGCAAAAAATAACAGTTGATTCTGAAGTTGGGTATAGGCTTCCATGGCTTTATCCATGGCTTGTTTGGCTATTTTATCTTGAGTATTTGCGTTGAAAATTAATGCTGGAAACGCATATAGATAACCCGATCGTTCATACATTGCTTCAAGCTGATGTAAACAATCGGCAATTTCTATGGGGCTGAGGCTATTGACGTGATTGCGATAGGTTTCACGAAACCGTCTTGCGGTACGGCTAAGCGTGTGAAGGTCGGTTTCGATCGCAGGATCTTCAAGGTCGTTGTAGAGGTCGGAGAGATCCCAAGCAGGGGCAGAAGATGTAGATTTTACTTGGGATTGGAGGGTATTCCAGTACTGCATAGGTCTTACCAGATGTCCTCAGAGAGATGTTGTACGATCGATCGGTTAATGTATATTAGCTCCCAGTCCATGCACTTAGCTAAAGGTGCTAACCAATGGGCTTGATTTTCATTCTTCAGGAAGGCAACTGCCCATGGCGCATATCATCGCATCCACCAACATGAAAGGTGGCGTTGGGAAAACGACAATGACCGTCAATTTGGCGACTTGTTTGGCTAAGTATCATAATAAACGGGTCTTAATTGTTGATCTAGATACCCAAATTAGTGCGACCCTGAGTTTGATGCCGCCAGGGGGATTTGCGAATCTGCGATCGCAGAAAAAGACGTTGCGGACTTTGATTTGTGAAGGGGTGCGCAGCAATCCAAAGTTAGCAGACCTGACCCGAGATGCGATTCAAGGTTATGTCTGTAATGTGCCGAATCTGAGTTTGCTGGCGGGTGATATTGATTTGTATGATGAGTTTTTGGTGTCAGAGTTGATCCATCGACGATCGGTGCAGCAGGGACGATCGGACCAGTTTGAACAAGTGTGGAATGAGTTTGAAGTAAGTTTAATTCGAGATATTCTAAGTCCGGTCAGGAACGATTTTGATATTATTATTTTAGACTGTGCTCCGGGATATAATTTGGTGACGCGGAGTGCATTGTTAGCAAGTAATTTTTATCTAATTCCATCTCGCCCTGAGCCATTGTCTTTGATTGGGATTCAGCTTCTTCAGCGTCGGATTGCTCGACTCAAGGAAATCTATAAGGATAATGATTCAGTGAATGTACAAATGTTGGGCATTGCATTCTCGTTATCGGGAAATATATTTACAGGTCGGTATCATAATCAAGTGATGAAACGGTTGAATGATGATTTTAATGAAATGCAACTTTTCAAGACTAAAATTCCAATGGATGTGAATATTTCTAAAGCCGTAGATACCTATCAGCCTGTGGTGCTGAGCAATCCATCCTGCTCAGGAAGTAAGGCATTTATTCAATTGGCGGCTGAGTTGATGCAAAAGCTTCTAACGGTTGCCCGAATTGATGAATCCCCGTCCAAGTTTGCGCTTTCAAATCTGGATGATTAGGCGCAGCCCGATCGCAATCAACATCCAACTTAAGAAGCACCATCGATTTAAATCCAACGCCGATCGAATTACGTCTGGAGTAATCAATTGATTAGAAATCCCCAAGATTGGTTTAATTTTTTCCACCCCGCGATAGGTATTCAATCCACCCAATTGCACGCCCAACGTCACGGCATAGGCGCATTCACTCCAGCCAGAGTTGGGACTAGGGTCTTGAGTACCGTCTCGGTGACATTGGTTCCAAAGTGCGATCGGATGCCCTGAACTAATCCCCAATGAGATCACCATTAATCGGCAGGGAATGTAGGTCAATAGATCATCTAGTTTTGCACTGCACCAGCCTAGATGAGTGTAAGGCGGTGCAACATAACCCACCATCGAATCAAGGGTACTCACTGCTTTGTAGGCGATCGCAAACGGCGCGGGACCGATGGGAGTAGCCAGTCCAATGATCGCCCAAAATAAAGGAGCCATCACGCCATCGACCCCATTTTCTGCCACCGTTTCGAGTACAGCCCGTAGAATTTCGGATTCATTTAGGTGATCAGTATCGCGACCTACATACCGAGAAAGATGCGATCGGGCTTGTTCTATGTCGCCGCCTTTGAGCGGTGCCAATACATCTTCTGCGGCAACTCGAAGACTTTTGCCCGCGAAACAACTGGCCAGAATAATTGATTCAGTGACGATCGCAACCCAAGGGTGAATAAATTTTGCACCACTAATCATCATCCAAGCAATACCGCTACTGCCTAATAGAAGTAATAGGGTTAAACCAACTCCTGCAATCTTTTGGAGGATTGGTCTTTGAACAAATTTAAGCGTAAGTTTACTGTAAATTGAAATTGCCCAGCCCATCACCTGGACTGGATGCAGCCAAGACCAAGGATCGCCAACTAAAAAGTCAAGTAGTGCTGCGAATAGTAAAGAAATCATCATTCTGTCTTGTCTCGGTTATCAACAGAATCCTTCCATTCTGCAATTGTCAGATCTGAGTCGAGATGCCGAAAAGATTTATCCATTGAATTATCTCCATCCTGTACATAAATGCACTGCCCAGATTTTGCGATCGTTAACCCGAACCCTCTCACTTAAAAACCTTTGCTACAATTTGCCACAATACCAAGGCAAACAGTTTTAACTAAAATCACCCCAAAAATTATGGATAACAACAACTGGCTGAACCAACTGCTCATGCTCGGAGTCGGCACCACCAGCATCGCCGCCGAGAAATTTAAGGAAGCCAGTGACCAGTTGGTCCGAGACGGTAAGCTCAATCCTGAACAGGCATCCACATTCGTTAATGATCTCCTGAAACAAGTTCAGGCCAATCAAGGCGACCTTGAGGTGCAATTTCAACGCCAAGTTCGTAACGTGATGCAGGATATTGGCGTGGCGCGGCAGTCTGAAGTCGATGAATTGCGTGGACGCATCGATCGGCTAGAGCGACAACTTCGTGAACTGGAAAACAAGAACTGGCGTTAATATTAGACGTGATAAATTTATAAAAAACTTAGGAGAACCAGACCTAGTGAGAGAAATCCTCATCAGCTTAGGCGTAGTCGTGGCTTGTGTTGTCATTTTGTTGGCCGCCCAACTCAACGCCCCAAAAAGTGAAGCGATCGCTGCTGAACTGATCACAAAGCCCACAATCGCTGATATTGTATCCACTGCTGTGGTAAAAGAAGCCACAAAACTCATGGAACCTATCGCTGGAAAGAAAACTGTGGACGAAAATTTAATTACAACCGCTTCTGGGTTGCAGTACGTTGAGCTAGTCGAGGGCACAGGCGCGCAGCCGATTTCCGGTCAAACTGTTGTGGTCCATTACACCGGAACTCTGACCGATGGCAGCAAGTTTGATAGCTCCCGCGATCGTAACCAACCCTTTTCCTTCAAAATTGGCGCGGGTCAAGTGATTCAAGGCTGGGACGAAGGATTGGCAACCATGAAAATCGGGGGTCGTCGTAAGTTAGTGATTCCTGCAAAACTGGGGTATGGCGATCGGGGTGTAGGTCCGATTCCTGGCGGCGCAACCTTGCTTTTTGATGTCGAACTGCTCAAGATCGTACCTTAACGGAACCCTATCTATTCCTGTGGCATTGAAACCCGATCCCCCTAGCCCCCTTGAAAAGGGGGAACAAGAGTGAAGATTAAGTCTCTCTTTTTACGGGGGATTGGGGGACGATTGTTTAGCAATTCAATGCAAGAATCATGAATGCAGACCACCGCAAATAACTAACCTTTGACCCGCGTGTCTGTCATTCCCATGATCTCATAGCCTGCATCGACATAGAGCACTTGCCCTGTCATACCGCTAGACAGATCGCTGGCCAAAAATGCAGCAGTGTTGCCGACTTCTTTCTGACTCACCGATCGGCGCAAAGGGGCAGAATCTTCAACGTGGTGCAACATATCCAGAATGCCCCCCACTGCTGAAGAGGCTAACGTCCGAATGGGACCCGCCGAAATCGCATTCACCCGCACGCCATTTGGACCCATCTCGTGAGCCAGGTAGCGAACATTCATCTCCAAGGCTGCTTTAGCAATGCCCATAACGTTGTAGTTCGGAATCACTTTGACCCCACCCAGATAGGTGAGTGTAATAATGCTGCCACCATTCGTAAAGAGTGGCTTAGCCGCACCCGCCATCGTGATTAGAGAATATGCACTCACATCCATCGCCAGCGCAAAGCCCGATCGTGATGTGGCGCTGAAATCACCTTTCAGATCATCGCGATTTGCAAAGGCTAAACAGTGGATCAAAATATCTAACTTGCCCCACTTCTCGCCAACAGCCTTAAATGTCTCCTGAACCTGCTCGTCATTCTGCACATTGCAAGGCACAAACAAACTCGGGTTCAGCGATGCCGTTAAGTCCCGGACCTTACGTTCCATTTTGCCCGTCTCGTCTGGCAAGTAAGTCACGCCGATGTTGGCACCCGCCGCATGGAGCTGCTGTGCAATCCCCCAAGCGATCGATTTATCATTGGCAATGCCAGTGACTAAAGCATTTTTTCCAGAAAGGTCTAACATAACATTCTCGATGGGGCGGTAAGGAATTACTCAAAAGAGCCTTACTGAGAATACTCAAAGATGGTCACAGAGGGAATAGCCTGCGGAAGCAGTCCGCAAGAACAGTGTGACATTTGTCTGAATAATCGCTATGATGCTAACGAAATATAACCCTGTGCCTATCTAGTTCATAGACATAATGAATACAACCAAATAAGGTATTCTGGAGATCTTCCGCACAACATTACGTTTTAAGTTAATGAAAATTTGATTTGTTATTGTTATGCTTGCCACAAATGCGCGAACTTTACTGTAAACTACGGTTCATAAGTCAGTGTTTCGTGACATAAGCCTGCTAGTTTCTAATCTTGGACTGCAAGATTAAGCTATAAAAAACATCTAATCTTGAACTCCAGCCAGGATCCCGCGCTCATGATTGCTCTCTCTGACAAGCCGCTTCCCGACAAATCGATCGCAGGCATGTTCCGTCAAATCGGTGGAAGTACCTATCCCTTAGTGATTGAGTCGTTTGAGCGAGGCAAAACAATTTTCTTCCCTGGCGATCCAGCAGAGCGGGTGTATTTCCTTCAGAAGGGCGCTGTTCGACTTTCTCGTGTTTATGAACAGGGAGAGGAAATAACGGTGGCACTTCTACGGGAAGGTAGCGTTTTTGGAGTGCTGTCGCTGATTACGGGGCAGAAGACCGATCGTTTTTATCATGCCGTTGCGTTCACTAATGTTGAATTGCTGTCGGTACCCATTGAGCAAGTCGAAAAAGCGCTTAAGGAAAACCCTGAGTTGTCCATGTGGATGCTAAAGGGTTTGTCTACTCGGATTTTGCAGACGGAAATGATGATCGAAACTCTAGCCCATCGAGACATGGGATCGCGGTTGGTTAGCTTTTTGCTGATTCTGTGTCGTGACTTTGGTACAGATGGGGCAACGGGCGTAACGATCGACCTCAAGCTTTCCCATCAAGCGATCGCTGAAGCCATTGGTTCAACGCGAGTGACGGTGACTCGGCTGCTGGGCGACCTGCGACAGGAGAATATGATTTCAATAACTAAGAAAAAAATCACCGTTCACAATCCCTCAACCCTCAGTCAGCAATTTACCTAAGGTTCAGACTATTTTTTTAGATGCTCTGCGACTTCTTGATAGAGGCTGACGACATGCTGATCCATCAGGGTGTAGTAGGCATTGCGTCCAACTTTACGATATTTCACAATGCGCATCGATCGTAATAACCGCAATTGATGGGACACGGCTGACTCGCCCATTTCCAATGGTTGCGGCCAAATCACACACACATAATTCTTGAGTTGCCAATGCAGACAACAACCGCAATCGATTGGGATCGGCCAGCAGACTGAAGAATTCGGCCATTTGCTGAGCTTGTACTGTGGAGAGAAGGTGAGCTTGTGCGTTCTTAACGCTATCTGGGTGGAGATGCAACACCTCACAGATTGGGGCTTCAAGAGCAGCCTTTTGTGAGGGAGCTTGGGTAGGACGATCGGACATGGGAAGAACTCAAGCTAAGAGTGAGAATCATTCTATCATCTGAATAGATGCTCATGGATTACTCAGCGGCTGGTCTGTTCTCAAAACCGCAGGACGAAATATTCTACGCGGTCGCGTGTTTGACGAGATGTTTTTAATGACGATCGCAACATTAGGCGCAATTGCCATTCATAAGTTGCCTGAAGCGGTCGGTGTAATGTTGTTTTACAAAGTTGGAGAATTATTTCAAGATTTGGTCTTAAGCCGATCGAAACAATCGATTCAATCCCTTCTAGAAATTCGACCTGATTCCGCTAATCTCAAAACTGATTCTGGACTTCAAACGGTGTCTCCGGAAGCCGCGATGAAAATCGCAGACGACAATGTGGGAAGCTGTGTTCGCTGATGTGGGAGTCGCATTGTTGGCGATCGCTAATTCAACTAGAGTTCTGAGATAAATCTAGAAACTCAGTGTCAATCTTTCATGCGCTCAATTTACATTAGTCATGATGCAGATGATGCCGATCATGATTGTGGGAATGAGAATGGTTGAAGGGTTCATGGTAATGAATGTGAGAATGAATCTCTGCCGCATTCAGACCCATAGGATGTAAATGCTGATGATGTTCATCATGAATGTGTAAATGTTCATGTTCTAGTTCTGAATGTTTATGTTCATGCTCATGAAGCCGAGGTTTAACGTTTAGATAGGCAATGACTAAAATAACAACACTCATCAGCCCACCGATCCAAAATGTTCGATCGCTGAAATGACCACCCAGATAGCCCGCGATAGGATAAGCGATCGCCCACCACAAATGACTCCAAGCAAAATGGGCACCATAGACGCGACCTTGAAACTCGTTTGGGGTCCGATCGGCAATTACCATTTGAGTCGGAACATTAATCCAAGTTTGTCCAATTCCAGCTATAAACCAAAGACCCATTAAGAGAAAAATACTCACCGTATTAGCGAACATTAATGCACAGGTCAAAATGATGGCTCCAACCAGAATCAAATTTAACCGAGAAATATGGGGGAATAGTCGCCCCAAGGTTAAGGCCGCCAGCGTCGCTCCAATCCCTAAAGCCATCATTACCCAACCATATTCCAAACTCCCCAATTGCAAATAACCTTTGACATACCCTACTGTATTCACTAAAATTTGTGCCCCAGCAATTGCTCCAACAAGTTGCATCACTAATGCAAATCGAATATTAGATTCACTCCAAAGCCAAGCTGTGCCGAGTTGGATTTCTTTCCATGGACTTCTCATAGAAACAGCGGGCGATCGTAATTGTCCCGGCAAACTTGCAATCCAACCTGCGGCAATTAAAAAACTGATTGCATCCAAAAAGAATATTTGCCTTGCCCCAATGAATGCGGCGATCGCTCCAGCCAACCCTGGACCCAGAACTCCTAATAACTGTTCCGTCGAACTCGAAAGAGCGATCGCTTGAGGATAGTCGGTTCCGGTCACTAGGGGAATAGTGGCTTTATACGTTGGAGTGAAAAAAGCATTCACAATATTCAGGGCTAGAACTAATGCATAAATCTGTCCAACGGATTGAACAAACGGAAGGAGTCCCACAATCACCATACGAATAAGATGGCTAATGATCAGAATTGGTTTCCGATCGTAGCGGTCGGCAATGACTCCAGCTAGGGGTGAGAAAATTACAAATGCAGTAACGCGAAGGGTCAAAGCGATCGCGAGGACTTCTGAAGCCCCAGTCCCTACAAGTTCAAATGCCAGTAACGCGAGTCCGACCCAGGTGAGTGCGTCACCCAGCAAACTGGTAGTCTGAGCAAGATAAAGTTTAGCAAAGATTGGATTGTGAAGACTTTGGAATGGAATAAATGTTTGATAAGGTCGCGGCAAGATAGCTCTCTCTCGATCGGACAAAATCATTCTATATTGTATTTAATCTTTCCTATTTTACTTAATTATTCTCATTAAATATAAGTACTAAAATCACCGGAATCACCGTTATATCTATCAGAATTTCTAGTCCTATTTCCAGACCTCATCGTATTTTCAAGAAACCATGTCTTAGACAACGAATTAGCGCTTACACTGGGGTTCTGGAGTGGGAGTTTGGGAATCTATGTCAACAGGTGGGATTGTTCTAATTTTAGCGGTATTGATTCTGGGGGGTGTCATTGCAACCTTGGGCGATCGTATTGGTACAAAGGTCGGGAAAGCGCGTCTCAGTCTGTTCAACATGCGTCCGAAAAAAACGGCGGTGTTGGTGACGGTGATTACGGGGGTGATGATTGCGGCTTCGACCTTGGTGGTATTGCTGCTAGCCAGTCAGGGCTTTCGGGAAATGGTACTGAAGTTTGACAGTATCCGATCGTCCCTGAGTGACACTCAAAGGGATCTCGACAAAGCCAAGGCAGAAATTAAGAATAGCGTTGATCAAAAGAACGTTGCTGAAACTGAACTTACCCAAGCCCGGAACAAGACTAGTGAAGTCCAACGTGCGCGGGATACCGTGGAAGCAGCGCTCAAAGAAACGGAATCTCGTCGTCAACTTATTGAACAACAGGCTCAATTGTTAGCGACTAAAATCGGAAGTCTTCAGCAAGAGCAAACTGTTTTAGCGGCTCAACGCGATCAAGTTTTGGCGCAAATTGACCAACGCGATCGGGAACTTCAGGCCCGCGATCGGGATATTAATGAACAAGAAAAAACTATTAGTTCTCGCGATCAAAAAATTGTCAGCCAAGAACGAGATCTGAAACTTCGGGATAGCGCCATTGCTGATCGGGGTCGTCAGTTGCAGATTTTGGATCAAGAGCGGCTAAGTTTGGTTCAAAAATCAGTCGCATTGGCGCAAGATATTCAAGTGTTGCGTCGGGAGAGCGATCGATTACGCATTGAGAGCGCCAGTGCTCGTCTGAATCTGCCGAGCATTGTTCGCAATAAAGTTTTAGCGAGTGGTGTTGTCCGAATTACCAATTCCAGCGAATCGGTGATTGCTGTGTCCCAACTTCTCCAGATAGCCAATCGTGTGGCATTGCGTGAACTTCAACCCAATATTCAAACCCCGGAACGTATTTTAGACGTGAAGTCTAAAGAAGCGGAGCAGGAATTGAATAATTTAATTGAACGAATTGCTGACGGAAAAGACTATCTAGTTCAAATTCGGGCGGGAGAGAATTACTTTTTTGGGGAAACTACAGAGGTTAAAATCCGTATAATTGTGGTGGTAAACCGAACATTGTTCCAACCGGGAGATATCCTGGCCTCTATTGCCATTGATCCGAGTCGAGTATCATCAGCAGAGTTAAAAGATCAGTTCAATCAACTTCTGCCCCGTGCGCGACTCAAGGCTGTCAGCTCAAACTGGTTTCCAGACCCGGCGAATGATGGCATTGATTTTAATGATATCCGATCGACCTTAAAGTTTTTTGATCAGGTTCGTGAACTCAATGAACCCGTCGAAATCCGAGCGATCGCAGCAGAAAGCGTCACGCCCGGAACACCCCTCATTCATTTGGAACTCGCAGCGTTTAAAAATGGTCAAATCATTCTTCAAACTAAACAATCTCGTTAATCCTATTCGCACTTATTAATCATGTACGTTGGCTTCGATCCCGGTAAGGACAAATGTGGTATTGCGATCGTAACTCTTGATGGGAATCCGATTCGTCATGAGGTCATTCCCTCGGATATTGTGATTACAACGCTTCAAGGTTGGATTCAAACCCATGGAATTCAGGCTTTGATTTTAGGCGATCAAACCGGATCTAAACAATGGCGATCGCGGATTATCGAAGCACTACCTGACTTGAAAATTGCTACCATCGATGAACGATTTAGCAGTCAAGAAGCCCGCGATCGGTATTGGCAAATGTATCCAGCCCAAGGACTTCAGAAGCTAGTTCCGCTGGGAATGCGAACGCCGCCTCGTCCGATCGATGATATTGTGGCGATTATTTTAGTTGAGCGATACTTGGTAAGTTTAGATTAAACCCTATCATTATGACCGACGCAAAAACCCCGCATCAAGTTCTAAAGTCTATTTGGGGCTTTGATGAGTTTCGTGGCTCGCAGGGATCAATCATTCAAGCGTTGTGTGATCAGAATGATGCTCTGATTGTTATGCCCACAGGTGGCGGCAAGTCAATTTGTTTTCAGGTACCGGGGTTGGTATTGCCGGGACTAACAATTGTGATTTCACCCTTGGTCGCGCTGATGGAAAATCAGGTCAATGCGCTTATTTCAAGAGGGTTGCCCGCTGCACTGCTCCATTCACAACTGAATCGATCGGAGCGTCAAAAAATTAGTTCTGCGATCGAGACTCAGCGGCTAAAGCTATTGTATTTGTCTCCTGAAACGCTTTTGAGTCAAGGCGTGATGGCGCGATTATTGAATCCTGAATTGAAAATCTCAAGTTTAATTTTGGATGAAGCGCATTGTCTAGTGCAGTGGGGTGACACCTTTCGTCCGGTCTATCAACAACTCGGAACCGTGCGCGATCGGCTATTGGCGGTACGTCCAACGGGCACAACGATCAATATTGCAGCGTTCACCGCGACGGCTAACCCCTTAGAACAAGCGACCATTATCCGATCGTTAACTCTCAACAATCCAGTTCAATTTGTCGAAGTGCCCTATCGATCGAATTTAGTATTAAAAAAGCAACGGGTTTGGACTCCCCGCGATCGTCGTCAGAAATTACTTAAATTTATTCAATCTCAAAATCAAACGTCTGGTATTGTTTATGTCCGAACCCGAACTGATTCGGAAGAATTAGCAAAATGGCTCCGATCGCAAACTATCCGAGCAGCCAGCTATCATGCGGGACTAGTTATCTCTAAAAAACGTGATATCGAAAGAGATTGGATGGAAAATCGGATACGTTGTGTAATTGCAACCAGCGCGTTTGGAATGGGTGTGGATAAGCCCGATGTGCGTTGGGTGGCGCAGTATCAGCCGCCGCTGTGGTTAAGTGAATATGTTCAAGAAATTGGACGGGCGGGACGGGATGGCGCACAGGCTATCGGGTTAACCTTAGTGAGTGAACGATCGGGCTTGCTTGATCCGCTCGATTCTGCAACCTGGAAACATTCAATTCAAAGTATGCGCCAAAACCTTAAAATGCGATCCTCAGATACGGTCCATTTAGAACTACTTAAGTCAATTCCAAAACGATCAGAGGTGGAAGATTATATTAATCATCGCGGCTGTCGTTGGAACTATATTCAAAATTTCTTTGGTAATTTAAACTTAATTAAGCCCTGCGGTCATTGCGATCGATGCTTGTAAATCTTTTTTAAATACTTTATCTCCATGTCTCAAAATCAAACAACCTACAAGACTGCTAGCATTGTTAAGTACTATGAGCAAATCAATGAACTCCAGCCCGCAGAACAAATGATTCTCCATCGGCTTTCCCCACGATTGCGGACCATGAAGATGCTCGACATTGGAGTGGGTGCCGGACGGACGACGCAGCATTTCGCCGATCGCACAGCGGGATACATTGGGATTGATTCATCATCTGAAATGATAGAGGCTTGTACTACCCGATTTCCCGATCGTAGTTTCAGAGTCTGTGATGCGCGGAATATGAATTGTTTTGATGATGGATCATTCGATTTCATTCTATTTAGTTTCAATGGTATTGATTATGTCGATCACAACGATCGCCTTAAAATCTTCACTGAAATTCATCGGGTGAGTAAACCTGGTGGAACCTTTTGTTTTTCTAGCCATAATCTACAAAGCTTTGAAGCCTCTTTTGACTTTAAATCTCAGTGGTCTTGGAACCCGATCGCAACCTATACTAACCTAGTTATGACAGGTATCTTAAGACTATTAAATCGACCTCTTACTTTAACGAATGTTCAAGAATCAGCCTATAAAATTGTTAATGATGAATCCCACAATTTTCGGCTCAATACCTACTACATTAGACCGCTAGAGCAGGTTGCTCAATTAGGTCATCAGTTCAAAGATATTCAAATTTATTCTTGGAAAAACGATATTGAATTGGTAAACCAAACCGATCGCCTTGCAAACAAAGATCAATGGATTTACTACTGCTGCACCTCGAATAAGTGAGCGACCAGACAAGAAAACCCGTTGACTAAAACCTACAACGCAAACGCCTCAAAGGTTCGATCGCCATAAACCATTGCTTTATCCACCGCGCTAAGTGTTTGATTGTGGGTCCGATCGTTCCCAATGCATTTACAGATCAGTTTTGCAACATCTGCACGATGAATAATTCCGCCTATTGTAGAATCTGCCGTCAGCACCGCATTTCCAGTTGCAGGCTCAGACTTTAACCCACCGGGACGAATAACAGTATGAGCTAGACCACTTTGATGGAGATAGGTCTCAGCCTGTTCTTTTTCGATCAAAACCGCACCCAATGCCTCTAATGCACTAGCTGGAATTGCATTACTACTCGTTCCAGCTCCAATCGAAGTAATCAAAATAAAATGCTTTACACCCGCCTCAACTGCCGCATCAATCAAATTACGATTCCCAATGAAATCCGATCGCACCCCCTCTAGAGATGTTCCACCGATCGTACTAATCACCGTGTCAATGGACTGTCCAGTCATGGCAGTCGCCAATTCAACCTCATTCATTGCATCCCCAAATTTCACCTGAATATTCAAGGCTTCGAGTTGAGACTGAGATTCAGAACTGCGTAAAAGTGCGATCGTGGGAGTCTGTTGCTGAGAGAGAACGCGCGCTACCTCAAACCCAAGACCACGGCTAGCTCCGGCAAGAAAAACAATTGTCATAATGAAATGTTGGGAAATAAGGCTGGCTTTAGAACGGGGTTTCACCGCCCTCCATCGTATATCGTCTGATGCTTGAATGGGCAATGTTTTCGAGTCAGGCAAGAACGATCTGGCTACGGTGCGATCGTGTTCCTCTGTCCACTCACACTCATTGTTTGTCAAATTCACGCTAAATTGTTTGCTTATTACCTAATTTTTATTGAACAATGCCCCTTCCCCATTGGCTCCATGAATTAGAAACCTGCCCCAGCACAAATCGTTGGGCTATGGAAAATCTCAGCATTTTAAATCACGGTGACGTTGCTTTTACACGTCGCCAAACTGCTGGGCGGGGACAGTATGGCCGATCGTGGCAATCGCCTCAAGGGGTTCTGACGGCAACGTTTGTGATGCAGAATTTTCCGATCGCCCGAATTCATCTGCTGAGTTTAGCCGTAGGATTAATGGTCATTGACAGCTTAGAAATGCTGATGCCAGATTTAGATGGAATCCCAAAGCTCAAGTGGACCAATGATATTTTGATTCACGATCGTAAAGTTGCAGGCATTTTGTGTGAAACCCGATCGCCCTCGTCTGATAATCCCGTTTCAACGACCGCGATCGTGGGAATTGGTCTCAATCGATCGGTCAATTTTGCCCAAGCCGGGATTGATACTGCACCGATCGGTAATCCCATTAGTTTGCATGAGGTCTCGAAAGAGATTCCGACGGAGTTTCAACTATTATCGGTATTGCGCGATCACCTGACCCAATCCACCGTGATGAAGGTCATGATGCAGCTTGAATGTGATTTGAAGCCGGTAGATTGGCTGAATCAGATCCGATCGAGGGATGCACTACTGGGTAAAAAGATTCAATTTGAAGCCCCGAATGGTTTAATCGTTGGAATTTCTAAAGGTATTAACGAGCGGGGAGAGCTGTTAATTCAAGACGATCAAGGGAGGGGAAGAGCTGTTAATTCTGGTCGAGTTTTGAAATTCTACTAACTTGATCCCATAGCAAGTGATCCCCGTCGATTCCACATTATCAAGTGGTCCATTCAGCCACAGTTTACTCTTTTAGATACAGGGTCCGATCGCGCTGTGTTTCTACTAAACGCGCCTCCAGAATATTCCATTCGCCTGACTCTACCTGAGAAATAATGCGATCGAGCTGCGATCGATATTGGTGCAGTGAGGTCAACAGCGCATCCCGATTAAATTCCGCCATCAAACGCCCTAATTCAGGATTACCGCCGCCAACACGAGAGGTATCACGAAAGCCCGAACTCGCAAGCTGAATCGCTAACTTCTGTACCTGTGGATCTCGTTCTGCTGTACAAGCTTGAATCAGACTCGCACTGACCATCACCGGAAGATGGGAAATGAGCGCCACCGCACGATCGTGAGTACTCGGATCGCACGTGTATAGATTAGCCCCCAGCGATCGGACCAAATCTGCCACCACCGCCACTGCATGATCAGAAGTCGTTGAGGTCGGAGTCAGAACGTAGGGATTACCTCGAAAAAGGTTCGGGATCGCCGCATCAATCCCCGCACTCGCGGTCCCCGCCATTGGATGGCCACCAACAAATGGATTTTCAGCCCTGGTTTGGGTGAACAACTCTTGCATTTGAGATACAATCGGCGCTTTCACAGAACCCACATCGGTTAGGATAGCCGCCCTTGATAGAAAAGGTAGAATCCTTTCAGTTGTCGCGATAATATCCGACAAAGGCGTACACACCACCACCACATCCACAGTGCTCAAAATGCTCAGATCCACACTTGCATCATCCACTGCCCCAATTACGATCGCACGTTGGCAAGTACTAGACTTACGGCTCACTCCGACAACAGTATGGCCGATCGCCCTTGCATCTAGTCCCAGCGACCCACCAATCAAGCCTAAGCCCACAATTCCTAGCTTCATAAATTGTCCCGTCTAAGTTTGTTCTATGATTATAGAGAAAACTCGGAAAGCGGAAAACCCTGCCTCTTTAGAGCTGGGATGTAAGCGACACGCGGGACTTCAGTCCCCTTCTCCGATCTAATTCCGCGCCTTCCTTGATGATCTCATGCCAAGTGTGCTAGTACAAGATTAATGAAGGAGGTCGAAAATGTTGGTTCTGGAATTCAAGACCTACGGCAAAAAACAACAGTTCACGGGCGTTGATGAAGCAATTCGCACGTCTCAATTTGTCCGTAATCGTTGTATCCGTCTATGGCTTGATGTGAAAGGAACGGGCAAGTTTGACCTCAATAAATACTGTGTAGTGTTGGCTAAGAATTTTGACTTTGCTAATCGCTTAAACAGCATGGCAAGACAAGCGAGTGCTGAACGAGCATGGTCTAGCATCTCTCGGTTCTACGA
>JAYVUU010000211.1:0-2133 GCA_043787635.1 Synechococcales cyanobacterium
GCTAGCGACCCAGGAGGATATTCCGGCAATTGTGGCGCATTTGGTTGAGAATCGTGACTTCCTAGTGCCCTTTGAACCCATCCGTCCCTCTGAGTTTTACGATCGGAGCTATTGGCGACAGCAGGTCATTCGCAGCTATCAACAATTTCAGGCGGGTCATGCATTGCGACTATTTATATTTGAACGAGATGCGCCGAGAATAGTGATTGGTAGTATTAATTTTAATAATTTTATTTATTATCCGTTCTATTGTTGCAGTTTAGGGTATGGCATTGCAGAATCAAAGCAGGGGCAAGGATTGATGCATGAGGCATTAACGGCCAGTATTGTTTATGTGTTCAATACTATGAATTGCCATCGAATTCAGGCTAACTATATGCCCCGAAATCAGCGCAGTGGTAATCTTTTAAAAGGGTTAGGGTTTACGGTAGAAGGAGAGGCAAAGGATTATTTGTTAATTCATGGAGTCTGGGAAGACCATGTACTAACCAGTTTAACGAATTTGAATTGGACAATGAGAAGCTAATAAAATGGGTATGCGTAATGTCTTCAGAGTTCAAATCTTCAGAGTCTAATTTTGTTCAAGGCTTTACCATTGCCGCGATCGCAACGGCCATTGTTCCAGAGCAGGGAAGCGTCGGAATTGTACGACTCTCTGGGGCGGAGGCTTTTACGATCGCACAGGTTATTTTCCAAGCTCCAGGTCAGCAGCAATGGGAAAGTCATCGAATCTTGTATGGGTATATTACCAATCCCAAAACAAATGAACGGATTGATGAAGCATTGCTGATGATTATGCTGGCTCCCCGATCGTATACCAAAGAAGATGTGGTGGAATTTCATTGTCATGGCGGAATGATTGCAGTACAGCGGGTTTTACAATTGTGTATTGAATTTGGAGCAAAGCTGGCGCAACCGGGAGAGTTTACGTTGCGGGCTTTTTTGAATGGACGTTTGGATTTGACCCAGGCAGAAAGTATTTCGGACTTAGTGGGAGCAAAGTCTCCACAAGCGGCAGCAACAGCACTGGCTGGAATCCAGGGGAAACTCGCTCAACCGATTCGAGAGGTCCGATCGATTTGTTTAGATATTCTGGCTGAAGTCGAAGCCAGAATTGATTTTGAGGATGATTTGCCTGCACTTCAACTCCAAAGCATTCGGACTAGTTTGATCAATGCCATTGCCCAAGTCACCGAAATTCTACACACAGCCGATCGCGGTGAATTACTAAGAACAGGATTAAACGTTGCGATCGTCGGGCGGCCCAATGTTGGAAAATCAAGTTTATTAAATGCGTGGAGTCGCTGCGATCGGGCGATTGTGACGGATTTGCCGGGGACGACACGAGATGTTGTGGAGTCACAGCTTGTTGTGGGTGGGATTCCGATTCAAGTTTTAGATACGGCGGGAATTCGGGAAACCGACGATCGGGTTGAAAGTATTGGAGTCGAACGATCGCGGAAAGCAGCTCTAGCCGCAGATTTAGTATTATTTACGATCGCGGCTGACCAAGGTTGGACGGCAGCAGAAGATGCAATTTATGATCAAATTAAAACCCGATCGTTGATCTTTGTGATTAATAAAGTGGATCTACCGGGTGCGGAAGCGGTGATTAGGCAAGTCCATAATTTGACACAAGGGCGATCGTCGATCGTGCAGACGATCGTTGAAACAACAGCCGAGCAGACTCGCGGCATTGAGGATCTAGAACAAGCTATTTTGCGTACCGTCAATCAGGGAACAACGCAGCTTGGAAATTTAGACTTTGCCATCAATCAACGTCAATCCAGTGCATTGATGAATGCAAAGACGGCGCTTGAACAAGTTCAAGTCACCATAGACAGTCAACTTCCCTTAGATTTTTGGACCATTGATTTACGCGGTGCGGCCCAAGCATTAGGTGAGATTCTAGGCGAGGATGTCACAGAATCGGTCCTCGATCGAATTTTTAGTCGTTTCTGTATTGGGAAGTAAAAGGGACAACGCAATAAGATTTTCTCCTGTTCCCCCTTTTCAAGGGGGCTAGGGGGATCGGGTTTCAATGCAAGTAGAAATATCAAGCTATGTGTAGACCCCCTCATAAATTCAGAGATCTTTAAACGAAGCTTAACCTCTATACTGAGATTTTCTCAC
>JAYVUU010000212.1:0-2090 GCA_043787635.1 Synechococcales cyanobacterium
CACAATCTCTCTCCTGAACATGAGACGATGTTCTCCCCTGAGCATATCCTTGAAAATCGTGGTCGAGTTGCTATTTTTATTGATGGGTCTAATCTTTTCTATGCTGCCTTGCAGCTTGGAATTGAAATCGATTACACCAAACTTCTCTGTCGGCTAACGGGTGGGTCTCGTTTGTTAAGAGCATTTTTCTATACCGGGGTCGATCGTACCAATGAAAAGCAACAGGGGTTCTTATTGTGGATGCGACGTAATGGCTACCGGGTCATTTCAAAGGATCTCGTTCAGCTTCCCGATGGCTCGAAGAAGGCTAATTTGGATGTTGAGATTGCGGTGGATATGATGTCGCTGGTGGGTTCCTATGACACGGCAGTGTTGGTTAGCGGTGATGGCGACTTGGCTTACGCTGTCAATGCTGTGAGCTATCGCGGAGTTCGGGTTGAAGTGGTCAGCCTACGATCGATGACGAGTGATAGTTTAATCAATGTGGCCGATCGATATATTGATCTGGACACGATTAAAGAAGACATCCAGAAAACCCAACGTCCCTACACCTATCGTCCGCTGTCCACAGCAGGCATTGCGATAGAACAAGACAACTAGTCTTAGGCTAGAGGGAATTGATAAGAGACAGACTGGACGATTAGGACGTGTGCAAGTTGCGTAGATACAATCTCCTAATTTTAGGGTCTGTTTTTTCATCTGATTAATCTTTCATTCATCTAATCATATGTGGAGTCTAATTCAGTTGAAATCTTTGGGTCGATCGGGACGAATCATTGCAGGATTGACGCTAGTAGCTGCGATCACTGGTGGCATTTATTGGATCTTTCAGTCTCAACAAAATAGATTGAAATCCAGTTCAGGTGGTGATGCGTCCTTAGTTGATCCAAGTCTAAAATTAGATGATTTAGTCTTAGAGCAAGCCGGAGATGATGGTCAGTTGCTGTGGAAGCTCAAGGCCAAGAAAGCGACTTATAATCGCGATAAGAAAGAGGGCGAGATTCTTGATCTAACCGGAGAACTGTATCAAGATGGCAAGCCCGCCTTTAAAATTTCGGCCAAGAAAGGGTCAATTTTGGGCGATGGAAAAGTTTTGAAGCTCAAGGAAAATATCATAGCCATAGCGCTAAAAGATGGCGTGGAGCTGAAGGGAGACGAGATGGAATGGAAGCCTAAGGAAGACTTAATGTCTATCAAAAACAAATTTACGGCAACCCATAAGAGAATCAAATTAGAAGCTAAAGAAGGTCAATATTTTAGTCGCAAACGTCTAGCGAATCTGTCGGGGAAAATAGTCGCCGATATCAAGGAAGAAAAGCTTAATCTGCAAACCGAAAAACTAACCTGGCTTCTTGAAGCCGAAACCATTGAAAGTAATTCACCGATCGAAATTGAACGAACACCAGAGAAAGGAATTGTCGATCGGGGAAAAGCTGAAAAAGGCTTCTACAATCTCAAAACAAGTGTGGCAACCTTGCGAGATAATGTCACGATCGCAGTTGCCAAACCTGACTTAAAGATTACGGGTGAAGAACTCAATTGGGATACTAAAAGGCAAGTTGTTGTTGCCCCACAGCCTATGATTGCCTTTAGTCCGGTGGATGAGGTGATGGTCAGCAGCGATCGGGGTGAAGTGAAGCTTAAAGAACGCGTTGCCTATCTGAACCAAAACGTTAAAGGGTCAAGTCAAAAAAATCAATCGAATATTGCGACCGATCGGTTCATTTGGTTTCTAGACAGTCAAACCTTTGAAGCCGAGGGAAGCGTTGTTTATCGTCAAGCTAACCCTACAGCGAACTTGGTCGGTAAAACGGCTAAAGGAAATCTCAATACTCAAGATATAACCATTAGCGGCGGCAATGAGTCTGACGATCGGGTTATCATCGACATCGTGCCTAACAATGTAACCCCCTAAATTCTCTTACGTTTTACTTAATGCGTATAGGCGGCAAACTATCTCCATCTTGATAGAACCAAACACCATCTTCTTTATTGACACTCTCAGCACTAAAGTGACTGAGATTCTTAGTTCAGCGATCGGACTTAAATTAAGAGCGTTCCCGCACCCAACCCAGAGACCCAATCTCCCT
>JAYVUU010000213.1:0-20493 GCA_043787635.1 Synechococcales cyanobacterium
CTTTATTTTAGGGTCTTCCTTTTTATTGGATTGCCGCTCACAGCCGCTCGCGGGGTGGTGGTGTAATTCCGAGGTTTAGCAGTTGGGTTTCAATGTCTCGGAGTAGGGCAAAATCGGCTTCAGGTAATGGTTCTGTGGGGAATTGTGAATGCTGTTCTAAAAACGAAAAGGCTTGGCGAAACTCGATCGGTCCGGCTACGATCGGTGCCTCTAAATGACAACCAATAATCCGGATAAAGGGCCATTTCATCACCCGATCGGCCCAATCCAAAACTTGCTGCGGATCTCGATTGAGAATTAACTGCTGCAAAATAGGAGCGACAAACAATCGTCCCCCGGCTGAAAGCGATTCAAATGAAGCTTCCCAACCGGATTTCCAACGAAAGGGATAAAGTCCAAGATAGGAACGGGAGGCTAAATTTCCCGCCTGTCTTGCATCCGTCCAGGCTGGGCCTAAGTCTGAAATATCTAGGGCACTAGGTCTAAAATAAAAGGAAAACAAGGCAATCCGTTTCCATCCTTTCAGTCGCATTTCAGGGGTATCTTCAATCACATCAGCGGCATGATCTTTGGCATGATAAAGGAGTGCAGCGGGGTCGAGTTGAACAACCTCAGGTGGAGTTGCGGGGACGGATAGAATTGAATCGGTGACGAGTAAGGTTTGCGATCGGAGATGAAAGAATACAGCTTCTTCAAAGGGTCCAACACCCAAACTGATTGGGCCTAAAATAGCGTAGTCAAATTCATCGGCAAAGGGAGTGTCTTGACTCGATTGCGGTAAGGTTTGGGTGCGTCCGATCGGTAACCCCAGCCATGACAAGGGCAATCGGACAGGATAGCTCCACTGACTGGGAGAAACATACACTTGAGCATTGGGAAATTTTCGGGCAAATGGTCCAACAAAAACCTTATGCTCTAATCCAGAAACCGTTGGGAGAATGATATATTTCACCTCTCCATACTGTGCGACTAGATCATTCATAAATGAGACACATTCGCGAGTCGGGGCGATCGGGGCATAGACCAGCAGTCCACCTTGATCTAACCGCACGACCGTCATACGAATGGGGGTGATGACATAGAGAATGCCCTGCAATTGTTCCAGAACCCAAATGTCTCCGGGGACGACTTCACGGCATAGGGTTTGACGTTGGCTGAAGGGATAAATCGGCAGGGTCCACCAAAAATTCCAATCCCAATCCGATCGGGGACGTTTTTTATTTTGTACCACCACACTCACCTCAGCCATTCACCTAGTCACTAGTTAATAGTGTCGCATTAGTTGCATCGCATTAGCGGTATCGGTCCCACTTCCCCGATCGTACTGACGGGTTGATGGGGTATTATGACCAGTGGTATGCACGGGTTTTGTTGAATGGCAAGGGTTTCGTATGGCAAGGCAACGTTGGCTTCTCGGTTTAATTATTTCGCTCACCGCCGCCGCTTTATTTCTATTGCTTAATCCCATTCTGAGATTGGGCACCAGTCCCTTTCGGTTGGGATTAGATCTCCAAGGCGGCTCTCAGATTACGCTTCAGGTCAAGCCGTCAGAGACCATCAAGGATATTTCTTCCCCTGAAGGGCAAAAAGCCGTTGGAGATGTCGAGCGCGTGATCGCCGATCGGGTTAACCGTTTGGGCGTTTCTGAACCCCTAGTGCAGAGGGTTGGGAACGATAAAATTCTGGTGCAGTTGGCAGGAATCAAAGATCCCTACGAAGCCGAGAGCCTGCTGGGTCGTGCTGCACAGCTCGAATTTAGAGAGCAAAAAGCTGGAACTGAAGACAAATTCCAAGCCCTTTTCGATCAATATCGCCCTCTAATTAATCAAGAAACAACGTTAAGAAAGCAGATTAAAGAACTCAAAAAATCCGAAGATCGCGCCACGCTAGCCGCATTGTCTATTGAGCTTAAAAAGGTGAGCCAACAAAGCTTCACCGAGATGTTTAACAAAACAGGCATTGATGGCCGCAATCTCAAAGAAGCCTTTGCCCAACCGCTGGGGAGTGGTGGGGACGATTGGCAAGTGGAGATTCGGTTTGATGCTGAGGGGGGCTTGAAGTTCGCAGACATGACCAAACGGCTGGCAGGCACTGGTCGCAGCATTGGCGTGTTTCTAGATGACACCCTAATCAGTGCGCCGAATGTGGGCATTGAATTCGCCCAAAATGGAATTACAGGTGGCGGTGCATCCATTAGTCGATTTACCTTAGACACTGCAAATGAATTGGCGATTCAATTTAAAAGTGGATCCCTTCCCGTTCCGATCGAAATTGCAGAAAACCGCGTCGTCGGGGCAAGTCTCGGTCAAGACAGTGTTCAACGTAGCGTCTACGCCGGACTGGGTGGAATTTTCCTAGTGCTTGTGTTTATGGTGCTGTATTACCGCCTTCCCGGTGCGATCGCCTCTGTTGCTTTGATCATTTATGCACTGTTAAACTTAGCCGCCTTTGTACTGTTGCCCGGATTTGTTCTAACCTTGCCCGGAATTGCTGGATTTATTCTCAGTGTAGGGATGGCGGTCGATGCAAACGTATTGATTTTTGAACGAACCCGCGAAGAAATTCGGGATGGGAAAACATTGTATCAATCGGTGAAAGCTGGATTTACAAATGCATTCTCTAGTATTCTCGACAGCAACATCACCACCATCATTGCCTGTGCTGCATTGTATTGGTTAGGCACCGGACTTGTGCGAGGATTCGCTGTAACCCTGACGATGGGGGTTTTGATTAGTATGTTTACCGCCCTCACCTGTAGTCGAACGCTGTTGTTTTATGTCTTGAGTATTCCCGCATTGCGCAAACCTGAATTCTTTTGTCCAAATCCGCCTGCAATTACCACCAGCCAATCTTCGGAGGTTGTTTAAATGAGATTACAAGTCATTCAGCAACGAAAGCTATGGTGGGGAATTTCCATAGCAATCCTTGTTGCAGGAGTCATCTCAATGCTGATCTCTTGGAAAACGATTGGTGCGCCCTTGCGTCCAAGTTTGGATTTTGTGGGGGGAACTCGCCTAGAATTGCCGATCGCTTGCCCTGATCCGAAGAATTGCAACGCTGACGTGCTTAACCTAGAAGTAATTCGTAAGGTGTTGGATGAGCAAGGTTTAGGCGGCAGCAGCGTTCAAATTGTCGAAGCTCAAGGCAGCAAACCACCCGCTGTTTCTATTCGCAGCAGCAGCCTAGACGCTGGACAACGAGAAAAACTCCAGAAAACCCTGACGGAGAAAATCGGAGCTTTTGATATGGCCCGATCGAGCAGTGAAACCGTGGGACCGACCATGGGACGACAACTCTTCACGTCGGGACTCTTGGCGCTGCTGGTTTCCTTTGCGGGAATTGCGCTTTACCTGTCCTTTAGGTTTCAGTGGGACTACGCGGTATTTGCGATCGTCGCCTTGCTTCATGACGTGTTAATTACCGTCGGCATCTTCTCAATTTTGGGGTTAGCCTTCGGGATTGAAGTCGATAGTTTGTTTATTGTGGCGCTGTTGACGATCGTGGGCTTCTCTGTGAACGACACCGTAGTTATCTACGATCGGGTGCGTGAAGTTTTGGCCGCAGACCCATCACGCAGTATCAATGATGTTGTTGATGATGCCGTGAACCAGACGTTGGGGCGATCGATTAACACCACTATGACCACGCTGTTGACCCTGACCTCTATTTTTATTTTTGGTGGAGAAACCCTAAAGTTTTTTGCACTTGCCTTAATCATCGGCTTTGCAATGGGCGCATACTCCAGTATCTTTATCGCGAGTACACTTTTGGCCTGGTGGCGAAATCGCGCTGTGTCCCTGGCTGTTTCGGTCCCCGCAGGAGAATAAATCGACATGCTTCGTTTTCCCTTCCAGTTCTTCACCCGTCGTAAATCCTCTAGGTCTTATTCATCAAAGGTCCGATCGCGCAAAAAAAACATTCCGTTTCCTTTATTGATTGCAGTTGTGCCCCTGGTCATTATTGCAGCGGAACTGTTGTTGCGACTGGTTGTGAATACCTCTGGAAAAGCGGGAGAGCTGGCGGGCTATTTTGGGGAACCTGCCTCTGTGAGCGACTATCGGCTTCAGGTGAATACAAGTGTGGGTAGACCTGTTAGCGGTGTGGCTTGGGGGGAACTCAAGGTTCGACCCAGTGCGTTCACAGGTTACGAACTGATGCCGAACCAAAAAACGAGCACAGTCGAGATCAATCAAGGATTCCGGACGAATCAAAGCATTCCCCAACCCAAACCCGCCAATGAAGTCCGGGTTCTACTGGTGGGTGGTTCGACGGCCTTTGGTACGCTAACGCCGGACAATGGCGCAACGATCGGGTCATTACTTGAAACCCAGCTCAACCAACAGGTTAAGGAGCAGCAGACCAACGCCAAAAAATTTCGTCCCGATCGTCTTCCCTATTTTGCCGACGAAATGGAAAAAGCCCTACGACTCCCTGCAAAAATACGTGAGGGACAATACAGAGTCATGAATGCAGCGGTGCCGGGGTATCTAACTAGCAATGTTCAAAGTCAACTTGCCAGCCATTTAGACTATCAGCCGGATGTAGTGGTGCTGATTGACGGCTACGGTGATTTGCTGGTTCCAAGCGATCGTCCAGCAGCCACCCTCTCGTCAGTTGATAATTTATTGACGGATGCCAACGGTCATTTTCTCAGCAGCCTCGCCATTAATTTCAACGCGTTACTGAATCAGTTTTACCTAGTCAGGGCTTGGAACGCCTGGATTGTCAAACCGAATCCAAAGAGTGAACTGCTGGCGGATGTCTCTAACGACAAAGGAACCTTAACCGATCGTTTGAGTACAGACCCGACTGAGATTCAAAAACGAATTGATCGGCGAACCCGTGCGTTAGCTAGCATTGAAAAATTCACCTCCCTTCGCAAAATCCCTTTTATCGTCGGCATCCAACCTGAAGTCAGCCAACTCAAGTCACCGTCTAGCGATGATGCCAAAATCCTAAGCAATCTTGATAGCCGCTATCCCAAACTGATCCAAGACCAATACGCCAAACTGATTCAGTCCCAAAAAACAGTCAGCGGCATCACCTCGTTATCCTTTCAAGATGCGATCGATAAAGCATCAAACTCTGACAAAGCCCTAACCACTAAGGGAGGCAGCCATCTATTTTACGATGCTATTCATCCTAGAAATGATTTGATTCAAACGATCGCCACAACCATTCAAACTACGATCGGACTCGAACTCCAAGTTCAGCCTAAGCCTTTCAGTAGCTGAATGTCATAACGCTTCTCTCTGAGTTTTTTATCTAGTATGGGACTTTATCGCTTTAACTTCGCCTGAAGTCGATCGCCGAACATTGTCACCTCAGGAATTCGTAATTGGGAGGCGATCGCCCCAAACACCAGCAGCCCCACCCCGCCCGCACCACACAATTCAATTGCCAACGGCACAAACCCCTGAGTTCCAAGTGAATTTTGCATCACCGTTAGAACCCAATAGCTAGCTGCACCTGAAATCAAACTCGCGATCGTTAGCCCCACGATCGAAACGCCCCACGATCGCCAAGGTAAACCATTCAATTTACGATTTAGAAAATACGTCAGGGCAATTAACGACAACACATTTACACTCACAGTCGCGAGTACCAAACCCTGCACTCCAAAGGGTAATAACAAATAATCAAACAATGCATTCAACCCAATATTAACAATACTAATTTTAAACGGCGTATCACTATCACCCAACGCATAAAACACCCGAACCATTACATCTCGACCCAAGTACACAAACATCCCAAAGGCATAGGCCATCAATACAGTCGCCACTAAGGTCGAAGAATCTGGGTCAAACGCATAGCGCTCGTAAACAATTTGAACCATAGGTTTTGACAACACAATCATTAATGCACCCAGGGGCAACATTGCCGTTGCTGTAATTAGCAATCCCTGACGAATCCTTTGTTTCAGTTCGTCCCAATGTTGCGGGTCGGCCAGCTTTGAAAAAATTGGCAAAAATGGCACCAGAATCATACTCGACAGAATTCCTAGGGGAGTCTGCACCAAAAGATTGGCATAGTCTAAGGCCGACACCGCCGCACTAGGGTTTGGCAGATAAGATGTGAATTGCATATCGGTATAGACATTAATCTGCAACATTCCCGATGCAAACAACGCTGGACCCATGAGCCGTAACACCTTTTTGACCGCCGGATTTTTCAGGTCAAGCTGAAGCTTAAAGCCTCCAAGTCCCTGCTGCCGCTGCGCGATGACCTGTGCGCCCCACTGCAAGACCGTTCCCACCACAAATGACCCCGCCAACACCATGCCCGCCAGCGCCCCATTTTCAGGACTAGTCAACCGACTGCCCAACATCGCCCACAGCCCCGCCACACCGCCCACCATCGCCACACTCGACAGCAGCGGACTGATAGAAGGCAACCAATAGACATCCACCGCATTCAACGCCCCAAACCCAATCCCAATCATTCCCGCAAACCAAGCCGTCGGGGCCATAATTCGCAATTGTTGAATTGCCATTTCTCGAACTTCTATGCCCTCGGCGGTCTGGGTCAAACCCGAAGCCATCAAGGTAATCAACTGAGGCGCAAAGACCACCATAATCACCGTCACGCCTAGCATCACCAATCCCACCAGCGTCGAGATAGATTGAATAATAGTGGCTGATTCTTTGTTATCTTTTTTGGTTAGGACACTCACGAGAGAACTATGAAAGGGTCCGTTAATCCCACCTAAGAGAATTAGAAATAAACTCGGAATGATGCTGGCGTACTGATAGGCACCATAGGGAGCGCTGGTCCCGAATGCGGCGGCTAAAACGACCTGACGCATTAGCCCAAAGACTTTGCTGATTAGGGTTGCGATCGCGACAATGGTGGCAATATTGACGAGCGATCGTTTTTGGGGAGATGGTTCGGTCACGGCTGTAGACTAGCGTAGAACAGTGTCTATTTAAGCACTGTCTGACTTGTTGCTGTTGTTCAGGTAGAAATAGTTGGGTTTAGGGCACGGCAAGCCGTGCCCCTACAGATTCGGGTGCTAGGTATTGTAGAGCTATGGTTTGCCTAGAGAAGATTTGGGTTCTAGGTATTGTAGGGGTATGACTCTTCTACAGAAGATCCGGGTTCCAGGTACCGTAGGGGCACGGCTCGCCGTGCCCATCGATATGCCCCAAACTTTACAATTTGTTTAGTCCTTATTCCTCAAAATTTTACTGTGACAAAATACGATCGTATTTTGTTAGGATTGATTAAAGCTCGGTTAACTGCGAGGATTGCTGAACTATGGATTTATCATCTACCGATCGCCACACCAGCAAATAGAAATTCAACGTTGCTGACGCGATCGTCGCATTCTGAGAGAGTTTCACCAAGTTTCCATTGAATTATCCTATCTTCATTGTAAACCTCAAAAAACCTAGCGAAATCAAGAAATATATCAAACGACACTGGGGACAAAATAGATTTTCGTGCGAGTTGTTTGTTAAAATTTACTTAAGATACTTGCGAATCTCAAAGGAACAGAAGGTGACTATGAGTCGAACTGGGGTTTTACTGCTTAATTTGGGAGGACCAGACTGTCTAGAAGACGTTCGGCCCTTTCTGTACAACCTATTTTCCGATCCGGAAATTATTCGATTACCTGTACCTTGGCTACAAAGCCCACTTGCATGGCTGATCTCCACCCTGCGCTATGGAAAATCTCAGGAAAATTATAAAAAAATTGGGGGTGGGTCTCCCCTACGCCGAATCACAGAAGAGCAAGCAAAAGCACTAGGAATCCTGCTGTGCGATCGGGGAATGGATGCAAAAATCTACGTTGGGATGCGCTACTGGCACCCCTTCACCGAAGAAGCCATCGCCCTAATTAAGCGTGACCAAATCGACAACCTCGTCATCTTGCCGCTCTATCCACAGTTTTCCATCAGCACCAGCGGCTCCAGTTTCCGCGTTCTCGATCGCATGTGGCAAGCGGATCCAGAACTGCAAAAGATTCCCTACACCGTAATTCCATCTTGGTACAGCCATCCCGGCTATCTCGCGGCCATGTCAAACCTGATCGCCACCCAAATCGATAGCGTTCCAAATCCTGAAAAAGCCCACGTCTTTTTCAGCGCCCACGGGGTTCCGGTCAGCTACGTCGAAGAAGCGGGTGATCCCTATCAGCGTGAGATTGAGAACTGCACCAAGCTAATCATGGAGCGCCTGGGTCGATCGAATGACTACACCCTGGCCTACCAGAGCCGCGTGGGTCCGGTGGAATGGCTGCAACCCTACACCGATGAAGCAATTAAGGAGCTGGCCGCCAAAGGGATTGAAGAACTGGTGGTGGTTCCCATTAGTTTTGTGTCTGAGCACATTGAGACCCTAGAAGAAATAGATCAGGAGTACCGAGAAATCGCAGAAGACGCAGGCATTCATGTATTTGCCCGTGTTCCTGCCCTGGATACGGATCCGACGTTTATCAACGCGCTGGGCGACTTGGTTGAAAAAGCCATCAGTGACCCGCCGATTTGCTTCGGTGAAACCATCACTCCCGCCGAGAACACCAAGTTCTATCCCCAAGAACGCTGGGAATGGGGGCTGACCGCATCGGCTGAGGTGTGGAATGGTCGGTTAGCCATGTTGGGCATTTTGGGTTTGATTGCTGAACTGATGGTGGGACAAGGACCACTCCATGCGATCGGGTTACTCTAGTGTCCTAAAGTCTAAATTCGTCAAAGACGCTCGATCGGTGAACTCGTTTATCGATCGGTTGTAGTACGGTTTTTACCCGATCGCCGCTCTAGCCGTCTCCGTAATCACCACCAACTCGTCCAAATTGGGCACGACAATTCCTTCGGACTGACTCAACCAAAGCAGATATTCAATATTGCCCGCTGGACCCGTGATCGGCGACCAGGTTAAGCCTTGATAATTCCATCCTAACTCTAGTCCTGCCATCAATACCCGATCGATCGCCCAAGCCTGAGCCACCGGATTTCGCACCACGCCCTTCGCCCCAATCCGATCGCGCCCCACCTCAAACTGCGGCTTCACCAAGAGCAGCACCTCACGGGAATTCACCAAGAGCCGATGAACCGCAGGTATCACCTTCACCAGCGAAATAAACGATACATCCACCACCCCCAAATCTGGCCGCAGGTCTGATTCAGAATATAAATCGTCCGGTTGAAGCGTGCGAATATTGGTCCGTTCCCGAATGACGACCCGATCGTCACGTTGCAATTTCCACGCCACCTGCCCATAGCCCACATCCACCCCATAAACCCGACTAGCCCCGCACTGCAACAAACAATCCGTAAAGCCTCCCGTCGAAATACCGCCATCGAGACAAACCCGACCCGTCACCTCAACGCCGAAGGTTTCCAGCGCCTTAATCAGCTTCTCGCCACCTCGTGAAACAAACCGCGATCGGGCCTTCATGTCCACGATCGCCCCCACATCCACCGCCGTTCCCACCTTATCGATCAGCGTCTGATTGACCCGCACTTCCCCCGCTTGAATCAGTCGCTGGGCTTGTTGCAGCGAATCACATAGCCCCCGATCGAAGAGTAATTCATCTAGACGTTGCTTAGCCATGGCTTAAAAGTCACGATCGGGGAACCCGTGCCTACAATTACAGCCCTGAAATTATAAGGTGCAAAACTGACTAAAATATCTGGATTTCTTCAAGGTACTAGTCTGAAGACAATTAGTGTGGTAACTAGTTGAGACACTTGCGTAGAAAATTTAGGGGTTAGATTTAGAATTCACTAATTCAGTTCACCAATTTTGACTCATTGACCAATTGTGACGCAGGATCATTTCCGGCTCGCCTCCAGACCGAAGACATTCCCAATTCGCATCGGCATCTTATGAACCCGGAACCCACTCCCACACCGCGCACCAATACGTTTTGGAAAAGGGCTGTTTTGCCTCTGGGGGTTTTGACGATCGCAGGTATTGGTGGCACCCTGTGGGCGAGAAAGTTTATCTACGAAGACATCGTACCGATCGTTGAAACGGCCTTACAAAAAGAAATCAATCGTCCGGTGAAGCTGGGCAAGGTGAAGGGATTTGGCTTAAGCAGTTTCCGCTTGGGCAAGTCAGAGATTCCGGCGACGGCGACCGATAGCGATCATATGGAGATTGAAGCGATCGAGGTGGGGTTCAATCTTTGGGAATCGTTTCAGAAAAGAAAGCTGAACATTAAAATTGACTTGGTTAATCCCGTTGCTTTTGTCGAAGAAGATAAGCCGGGGGTTTGGATTGGGACGGAGATTACGCAAAAAGAGGACGACCCGAACGCTGGAGATGTGGAAGTTACGGAGGTGAAGTTCTCTAATGCAACGTTGGAACTGTTGCCGATCGCTAAAGAAAAACAGCCGCGCCGTAGTGTCAAGTATCAAAAGGTGAATACTACGGTTGAAGTATTCGATCGGGGAAAACAGCTCAAACTAAATTCCGAAGGCGAAAGCTCAGTCCAGGGCACGTTTAAGGTCAATGCTGAAATTTGGAATCGGACTATTAATACCAAAGCTGACACGGAACCAAAACCAGACAAACTAACAGACAAGCCGATCGCAGGCAAACCTGCCACACTACGCCTCGATATTAATGGTGAAATTCGCACCGACAAAATGCTGCTCAGTGAATTCGATCGGCTGGCTCGGCTGCCTGTGAACGTAGAATCTGGTGAACTCAACAGCAACCTAAATCTTCAGATTCGAGCCGACGAGAAATATCCATCGCTCAAAGGTACCGCCACGTTCCGAGATATTTCGGGCAAAGTTCCCGGCGTGACCTATGGTCTGAGTAAGGTTGATAGTGATTTGCGATTTGAAGGTCGAAAAATTGTTGTAGAAAAATCTAAGGCGGTGGTTGCAAAAGCAATTACAGTGCAGACTACGGGCAAAATTGATTTTGAAACAGGATTAGATTTAACCAGCACAACGGGATCCATTGAAATTCCAAAACTACTAAGAACCTTCGACATCAAACCGCCCAGTCCGATCGCGGGTGCAATTCTCACTGAAGTTAAGATTACAGGCCCGATCGAAACGCCTCGTATTAGTGGTCAAGTTAAAAACACAAAATTAATTACGATCGCTGCGCCAAAATCTGACAGTCCCCAGCCCGATATTCGTTTAACGACTGTCCAAACCCGATTTATCTTAGATTCAAAGTCGAAGAAACTTGACATCACAGACCTTTCAGTACGGCCTGAACTCGGCGGCAGCATCACGGGGACGGGAACCATTGCCCTCGCTAAACCCGAATCCATTGATTTGCGATTGCAAGCCACTGGGTTTGATGGGGACAAAATTGCAAAACTCTACAACGGTGACAAAGCGCTGCCGATCGCGATCGGAACCTTGGCCGCAAGTATCACCATTTCCGGCTCCCCGACTAATCCCAAAACATTGGTGGCTTGGAACGCGCCTGAATCTAAATATCCGGCTAGCGGGGAAATTGCGATCGTTGGCGAGACTGTCACCGTGCAAAACACGGTTGCCCAAGTCGAAGGCGGCACCGCACGAATTAATGGCACGGTGGTTGATGGTCTGCTGGCTCTCAATGTCAAAACCGATGGCATTCCCCTGAAGCCGTTTTCGCCGGAACTGCGGGGAACGTTCAGCAGCGATTTGAAGGTGACAGGTGCGATCGCAACTCTGAGTGCTGAAACCGTTCGGGTGAGTGGTTCTACTCAACTGTCAGAAGGCGTTGCGATGATCGTGGACCCGATCGTGGCCCAAATTGAATGGACTGGAAAACAGCTCAACATCAAAGAAGCCACGGCTCCCGGACTCTTGGTAAACGGCAGCATTTTTGCCAGTTTAGGGGACAAGCCTGAAGTCACGGGTCTTGATTTGAACGTCAAAACGCAAGGAATATCGCTGGCCTCACTGCCCACCCAATTGCCCAACGATGTGCGACTCTCCGGCACCACCGACTTCGATGGGAACGTTACGGGAACGCCCACTAACCCGATCGTTCGGGGAAATCTAGCGCTGAATGCATTGCAAGTTAATGATCTGAAATTTGATCCCCTGCGCGGCACCATTTTCTACGCCAGCAATCAAGGTGTAGACCTGAATCTAGCAGGTCGCCGCGATCGGATCTCAGCCAAACTCGATCGTGACCTTCAGCCGATTTCTGCCAATCTTCAACGAGGCGATGGAACCATTAATGCAGTGCGATGGTCTACGACCGGCCAAAGGCCATCGGGGAATGGGTTCAATGTGGCGATGCGACGGCTTGACTTAGCCGAACTGAATGGATTTGGTCTAGAAAAACCCCTCACCCAACTTCTGGCGCAAACTGGAGCCGCCGATGAAATTGGATCCCCAACGCTGGGCGGACAACTGAATGGCAACCTCTCGCTGAATTTAAAATCTCAACAACTTCAAGCAGGAACTATTCAAATCGATCGGCTTCGTCTCGGCAACTTCCGCGCCGCTAGCCTCACCGCCGTTCTCAACAATGCCAGTGCGCAATCCTTGGCCAGTGCAAATGTGGTGATGCTTCAGCCCGAACTCAATAATAAATTCAATGCCCAAAGCATCCGCGCCAACATTCAAAACGTCAACCTCGCCAGCGGTGCCATTTCAGGAGCTACAATCGAACTTAACGCCCCCCAAGCGATCGGGTTCACGGCCCTACAAATCACAGCCAACCTCGGCGCAGGGAATTTAAAAACAGGTCAAAACGGCACCGTCAGCGTCATTCAACCCAAAGTCGGTCTAGGTCAAGCAGAGGATTTCAAAGCGGCGTTCTTTGTATCCAGTACACAGCTCAATCTCCAGAAAAGCACCTTGCGGTTGCCCTTAGTGGACGATCGGGGCAGACGGACGGGGGAAATCGGCACAGTGGCACTGCGGGGAACAATCAACTACCAAAGTGACCCGAAGATTGACGCGGAACTGAATGTGGTAGACGGTCAATTCCAGGATGTTTTACGGACAGCCCAGCTTTTCCAAATCAGCGATCTGACCCGTGGTTTTGCCCTACCGCTCTATGCAGGGGCGGCTGATGTTCAGCCGAGTAGCATCGGCAATACAAAGGCTCCCGTGATTCAACAACTGAAGCGGTTTGCCGAAATTAACCAAATCATCGCCCAAAGTGCCGAAACCCGATCGAATACGTTGTTCCCGACCGCACTTGATATTCGGGGACGGTTCAATGGCACGATAAAAGTCGCTGGATCCTTACTGCGTCCCGATCGGCTCACGACCAGCTTCAAGATAGCGGCCAAAACCCTAGAGTGGCGACCCTATGCCTCCTATTTAAATACAACGTCCGAGAACAAACTAGAACTTAATTCAAACCGAGTCCTCAAGGCTGAAAATGCGGTGCTTGAGGGTGGAATTGAAAATGGAGTCCTCAGTATTCGACCGTTCTTAATCAAATCAGGAGCCACGACAATCCGGCTGTCTTCTGTGCAAATTGGTGAAGTTGAGGAGCAATCGGGTCAGCTCAAAGTTGAAAATCTACCGATCGAATCCATCCAAAGTTTCATCCCCTATCCCCTAAATATCGGCGGTCAACCGATCGCATTAGCCGGAAACCTGAACGGCACCGTCTCGCTGTCTGGTTCCCGCAGTAAACCCAACTTCATCGGCGCGGTTGACTTGACCAATGGCACCCTGAACGACCAACCGATCCAGTCGGCAGTCGGGGCGTTCAATTACGAAGATGGACGGCTGAAATTCCAGAATACGATCGTTGCTAATTCCAGCGAACCCATCCGAATTGTTGGTGAATTGCCCTACGATCTCGACCTTCCCACAGGCAAAATCGTCAGCGCCGATCGATCGATCAAAGTCACCGGGCGCGTCAAAGACGACGGGCTATCGTTGCTCAATCTACTGGGTCAGCCGATCGCCTGGGAAGGAGGCAAAGGTCAGCTCAATTTTGATGTCAGCAGCGCTCCCAATCAACCCCTGACCGTCCAAGGTGAACTCTTGCTTGATGGCGCAAAAATAAAAGCCCAAGCCCTACCCGAATCTCTAACCAATGTTCGAGGACGCATTGTCGCAGACTTTACGGGGGTTCATGTCGAAAATCTTCGAGGTGAATTCAGTCGCGGACAAGTGATGGCCAATGGCTCAATTCCAGTTTTTGGCTTTACCCCACCAGAGCTACCCGAAGAACCCGTCGTTCAAAACGATGCCAATGGAACTGCGATCGTTCCGCTGGTTGCTGCGCCTGTTGGCTCTACTGGACCGAGAAAAAATCAACCTTTGATTGTTGACCTCCAGCGCATTGCCATCAATCTCAAGGGTCTCTACGAAGGCGGCGTAAACGGTCGCATGGTGGTTGGGGGCAATGCCTTTGAACCTAAAATTGGCGGCAACGTCACCCTCACCGAGGGTCGTATTCTTCTGTCTGATGCGACTCCTAATGCGGTCGGTCCCGGCAGTAAAAGCGATAGCGGATCTGCCTTTGAACTAAAAAATCTTAAACTCAGACTCGGCGATAACATCCGGGTTGTGCGGGCACCCCTGCTCAGTTTTGTGGCAAAGGGTGACCTAGATGTCACGGGAACGCTCGATAAGCTTCAGCCCAGCGGACGCATTGACCTGGAATCGGGACAGGTGAACCTCTTTACCACTCAATTTGTCTTAGCGCGGGGCTATCGCAATTTTGCTGAATTCCGCCCTGAACTAGGACTTGACCCTAAACTTGATGTCCGCCTGACCACTTCTGTCCCCGAAGTCACCCGGACTCGCATCCCTACCAACAGCATCAGTTCTGAAATCAACCAAGCGCTTAACCTCTCAGGCAATGTCGGCGGGGTACAAACGGTGCGCATTCAGGCCCGCGTCGAAGGTCCAGCCAGTTTACTGACCCAAAACCTCGAACTCAAGAGCAGCCCCAGCCGATCGCGGACGGAAATTGTGTCCCTCTTAGGCGGCGGGTTTGTGAATACCCTGGGTCGTGGTGATGATGCGACGTTGGGGGTTGCCAATTTTGCCGGATCGGCGCTGTTGACTAATGTTCAAGGCGTAATTGGCAATGCGATCGGTCTGAGTGAATTCCGCTTATTCCCCACCCTGATTGGCAATAGCGCGACCGGGACCTCAGCGTTAGGACTGGCCGCAGAGGCAGGGGTTGACATTCTCCGCACCGCCGATGGGGTTCCCGTTGTCTCGGCGACCGCGTTACGGGTTCTAACCTCTAGCCAAGCGACTCAATTTGGTCTTCGGTATCGCATTAATGAACAACTTATCTTCCGAGGCTCTACTGATTTTACGGGTGACAATCGGGCTGTTTTTGAATTTGAAACGCGGTTCTAACGTTGTTTTGCAATCCCGTTACGCAATGCCTCTAATTTCTCCCAAGCCGTTCCACTCTCTAATATCGATCGAGCCTTAACCAACGAATCCTCCAAGGTTGAATGATTAGGACTGTTTGGGCTGAATTGCGATCGCCATAGATAGAAACCAGCATTCCAAACCAACGCCTGTAGTAATGGCGAGGGCTTACCCTGAAGCGCTAACAGTGCCGCCGCCGCCCAATCATTTGTCTCCATCAACGGAACTTCCCGATCGGCAAAGCCATAATCACGGGGCGCTAAACTCAGGCGTTCAAACTCACCATGTTCCGAAGCGCCAATGATCGCCGTCCGATCGCAGGGCAAATCACAGCTTCCCTCTAGCCCTTTCACCGTTAAAAATGACCAGGTTCCCCGCAATTCAAAAGCCGATCTAAACATCCCTTCTGTGGGGGGGTGGACGTAGCCGCAAACTAGGGTTTGTGGGCCTGAATAGGGCGACCACATCAGTTCTAGGGTGGACAATGGCGGCCGTTTACCGATTTGGTCACGGTAGGGCATGAGGGCGTGGGCTAAGGGAAAATGATCGGGCAAATAGACAAATCCCAGACCCATGGTTTCTAAGATTTCATGCACTTGCATCAAGCTCAAACCGGACCAATTTACGCCTAAACTTTGCCAAAGTTCAATTAAGGGCAACCCTTCTTTAGTGGGAACCCGATCGCCCCCATGCTGAATCACGGGAATGTCTGTGGTGGATAAAACCAATGCCGTCAAGGGACCCAGGGGAGCCGTGCGCGATCGGCCATCGTAGGCATAGCAAAAAACCCAAGGACTTCGGGAAATAGTCGGTAGCTGTGGACCAAGTGCATCATAGGCATCCGCCATGCCCGCCAGTTCTTCGCCCGTGGGTCGTTTGATGCGATGGGAGATTAAGAATGCACCAATTTGAGCGGGAGTCGCGTCTTGATGCAACATCATACGCATGGCCTCATTTGCTTCCGATCGGGTTAGGTTCTGGCTGGTGTGGGGTCCACTGCCTACTTTACGCAGTAGGGCACGGAATTCATGACTCATGGCGTTGCGATCGGGATTCCGTAGTGCAGGGTAACAGTTGCGAAAAATTTAGCTAAAGACAGATTTAGATTGAGGGATTTGTATTGTTAGGAATTTAAATATTCTAAGGAGTCTCTAGTCTAGTACAGTTTTGTTCTGAGACCGTTGGAGCTGCCGTTAATCATCGGTTTGAATTTGCGCTTGAACCAGTTCTCTAAAGCGACGAATGGGCGGAATCTGGAGCCGATCGCTGGTGGTAACAAGCACGACATCGCGGGTAATGACCGGGTGGGTCGTCGGTCGCATCACTAGGGTGGGATCCAAATGGAGGTCTGCAACAGCACCCTGGGGCAACAGAGCCACGAGTTCCCCCTGACGCACGACTCCGCGAAAGGCATCCAGAGTATTGAGTTCTAAGGCGGCATTCAGCGTCACCCCTTGTTTTTGAAACTGTTCTTGGACCAAGCGCTGCATCCCGTACCCATCTTTAAACACAACTTGCGGATAGTGAACAAGCCGCTCCCAAGGGACCGCTTCATCTTGAGCCAGGGGATGATCCGCTGACATGAGGACTTGGACGGGTTCGGTGTAAAGCTTGTCTACGATCATTTCGGGACTGGCGGTCAGGAAACGGTTGTTCATGACAATGGCTAAATCGACTAGTCCATCTTTGAGGACTTTCAAGGCCCGATCGCTACCCAGGGAGGTGACGCGGAGTTGGACCTGGGGATATTCACCACAAAATCGCTGCAAAACGGGAGGAAGCTGATAGGCACAGACAGAATGAATGGCCGCAATGCACAGTTCAAGCTGTTTGCCATCCATGAGGTCTTGGAGTTCGATGCTAGCCGTCGTCCATTCCTGTAGAATTTTTCGCGCCCGTGGCATGAAGCATTCCCCCGCGACTGTGAGTTTGACATGGCTGGTTCGGTGAAATAGGGACACTCCCAGGATGGTTTCTAGCGTTTGGACCTGTCGGCTAATGGTCGATTGGGTCACGTCGCAGCGCTTGGCAGATAGTTGAAAGCTTCCGGTTTCGGCGACGGTGAGAAAGGCTTGAATTTGTTCGAGACGCATGAAAAATGTCCTAAAGTACTGCCAAAGTTATGGCTAAAGCTCACAGTTAATTAAATTAAATCAGCTAAATTAGCGCCATTCATCTAGGGCAAATTGTAAGCCTGACTTTAATTCAGCCGAAATTCCGATGTCCTGCATTTTTTGTTGAATGGTGGCTTGAACGATCGGCTCTGGACCTGTCCGATCGATCTGTTGAAGGGCTTGAAGACTATGAAATCGCAGCGCCGAATCAGTGATTATAAATTGATCCAATAGGTGCACGATCGCGTCGGGGTGGGCTAAGTTTCCTAGGGCTGTGACAGCCAATTTACGATCGCTCAGCATTAGATCTTGTTGAATTAATTGAGTCAAATAGTCCACGGCCAATGCTTTCAAATTGCGCACACGACCCAACGCCCGCAATAGTTCAGTTTGTACAAGTCCCACAGTTTGCGAGACTTCAAATAATCCAATTAATGCCTCTACCGTTTCAACGCGCAATAGCGATCGGACCAATTCAATCACCAAGGCATCGGGCAGCGGTTTACTGTTTAATGCGCGAAGTAACGAGTCTGCTGCACCGTCTCCCAATCGGCCTAAACTGGTTGCCGATCGAATGCAAACCGCACTATTCAAATCCCACAACAGCGGCGTTAACACCTCAATCCGCCGATCGAAACTTAACGTCTGACAAAATGCGATCGATTCCGCCGCAGTTTCACGAATACGGGCAACGGGACACGTTAGGGCTTGAATTAGAACCATCGCAATCCGATCGTCTTGGAAATTTCCTAAGGCCGCGATCGCCGCACAGCAGACCTCAGGGTCTGGATTTATCGCTAACTGCAATAGCAATTCAACTGTTTCTACGGTGCGAATATTGGCCAAAATACGTACAGCCCACAGCGAAGGCTCTGGCTCTAATCCAGTCTGTAACATGGATTTCAACACCGTCAAACTCCGATCGCCATACTGAGCCAATACCGTCGCCGCCATGGATTGTACCTCAGGGTTTCCCAAATTCAGGACTTCCAATAGCGCCACCATCACCCCATCGTTTTCCCAAGCCCCCAGGGTTCGGACGATAAACCATTGCAGCTCTTCGTCTGAATCTGTTAATTCATTGAGTAGATCATTTAAACGATTTAGCAGTGGCTCGATCGCAGTATTTCCCAACTTTGGCAAAAGCCTAGAGACCTCCCACCGCACTTGAAAATCACCCGATTCCAGCGCTTGTAGCAAACCCTTTAAAATCTGAGTCTGGGTCCGATCGCCCATTTGATCATTAAAAAACGATCGTTCGGCTAGTTTGCAAACCTCCCCCCAATCTGAGGCGGCGATCGCGGTTTCGAGTTCTAAGGCGAATGCTGTCACGAGTTCAACTTCTGCTGGTATCTGTTCCACAGATTGTCTCTCTATTGGGAATCGTTCTGAAACCGATCGGCGACCCAAATATCATCGCCCCTTACTTCTATCGAATAGGTTTTTAGATTGTTGGGTGCTGGACCTTGTAGACGCTTGCCCGTAATGTCAAATCGAGATTGATGGCATGGACAGATAAATGCCCCTTGGAGATTGTCCCAGTTCACCAAACATTTTTGATGGGAGCAAATGGGACTGACCGCCGACAAAACTCCAATCTCAGCGCTATTCTTCGTCTTGGGACCACGAATGACTAAGAGCGGTTCACTAGAAAAATGTTCGCTGAAAATTTTCCCCTCCTCTTCCAATAGTTTAAGACTGCCAATATTCTGAACGCTTACCGGACTTGTTTTCCCACACCCACCCATCAACACCACCAACCAACCCGTACCAAATCGTCGCAAAAAGGTACGTCGCCCCGACCTCAAGCTAGGGTCCGATCGCCTGAGGTTAGATAATTTTCGAGAATGGGACGGGAGTTGAGTCATGGGAAACGCGATCGTGAGTATGGTGCAGGAATACTAAAGCAGGGTCGTCGTCATGCCCCTACCCGAATCATCGGTCAGGTCATAACCAAATGACGCGCCATCATAAATGCCGAAATCGTTTTTGAATCCGTAATCTCGCCAGATAGAATCGCTTGTTCAACGGCGATCGGAGTCATGGCCAGAACTTCAATATCTTCGTCCTCATCCTGAAGGGGCGGAGTCTCCATTTTTTCCAGTTCAGTCGCCAAAAAGATAGTGACCATTTCATCGGAATAGCCCGGAGCCAGAAAAATATCCCCTATTTGCTGAATTTTCCCCGCCTTATAGCCCGATTCCTCCTGAACCTCACGATCGGCAGTACTCAACGCAGTTTCGCCCGATTCAATGGTTCCAGCCGGGAATTCTAAAATTCGGCGTTGAATTGTAAATCGATATTGTCTAAGCAAAATCAGATCCCCAGATGCCGTCAGGGGAACCACCAGCACCCCACCCGGATGGCGAATGCATTCCAGTTCAGCCTCGACCTTGTTGGGCAGTCGATAGCGATTGATTTCGTAGGCAAACTTTCGCCCCTGATAGAACAGTTTACGACGGAGAAGTTGCGGTAGCTCTAACATACGTCTGTAACCCGTAGGTAACGTTTAACTTGTGAGCAATCTACCATCTGCACGAGCTGTTCAACCGATCGGCCTGAAATTGGATCAATCCAAGTCGGGGCAATTTCGGCTAAGGGCACCAGAACAAACGCCCGAATCGTCATACGCGGGTGAGGCAGTTCTAAATGCGGGGTAGAAAGTGTCCGATCGCCATAGAGCAGCAAATCCAAGTCTAATGTTCGCGCCCCCCAATGCTCCTGACGCACCCGACCAAACCGATCTTCAGTGGTCAACAGTAATGTCATGAGTTCCTGAGGTTCGAGTTCAGTTTCGATGACAATACACCCATTGATATAGTCTGGCTGTGGCGGCCCGACGGCAGCAGTTTGATACCAAGACGATCGAGATATTAGGGTAATGGCGGGATGCTGGGCGAGGAGGGCGATCGCGCTGTTGAGAGTTGCAACCGTATCTCCGAGGTTTGCACCCAGCGCTATGGCGGCGCGGTTAAGAATTGGGACAGATGTCATTAGAGCAGGGGGACTATGAAATTAAGGGGGAACCAGAACTCAACTCTTAGCCCCCTACCAAGCTGTTGTGTACACATTACTTGAATCGATTTCTAGCATTAAAACCCGAT
>JAYVUU010000214.1:0-2145 GCA_043787635.1 Synechococcales cyanobacterium
CCCTCTTCAAACCCAGTGAACCCCTCAGGCGCATAGGATTCAACGTATTCACGACTTCGCACTTCCGGCAGTCTCGCTTCGGGTCGGTCATCTCGTCTGGCACTGCGCTTACCGACCTCACGGGATTCTCGCCGATCGGACGGGGTCTCACTGTACTGAGGCGAAGAACTAGTCGAGCTAGGTGGTGCAAAGTGGTCGGGAATCTCTTCGTAGTGGTGGTACTGATGCTGAGTTTGGAGGGCACTTGGTGCTTCACCCGGAAGATTGACATGCATCCCGATGCCGCTACAAGCCGGACAAGGAACGCCAAACAATTCGTATATATTCTTCCCTTGACGTTTGCGAGTCAGTTCCACCAGACCCAATTCCGTAAGCTGGGCAATCTGGGGCTTAGCCTTGTCAGATTTCATCGCATTATTAAAATGCTCCAGCACCTGAAGTTTGTCGCGCCTCGACTCCATATCGATGAAATCAACAACAATCACCCCAGCAATATTTCGCAATCGCAGTTGACGCGCAATTTCAGTCGCAGATTCGCAGTTAGTCCACAGCACCGTTTCACGAGCCGTCGCCGATCGGGTAAACGAACCGGAGTTAACATCAATCACCGTCAACGCTTCAGTCTTCTCAATAATGATGTAGCCGCCCGATGGTAAATCTACCCGAGGCTTCATCGCTTCGCGAATGGCTGCATTGACTCTGAAATATTCCAGAATTGAACCGCGTTCACGATGCTGATCCACCAAAACTCCCAAAGGCATTCGGCCCCCACCCCAACTGGTAAGATGCTGCTTGACGCGCTTTAGACCTTGAGCTGAATCAACGACAATCCGGTTAACATCATCACAATACGCATCACGCAATACCCGCTGAACAAAGTCGTCATCCCGGTTTAGCAATGCAGGCGGACGAGTTGCGGACGCTTCGGTTAAGACCGATTCCCATTGCTTCTGTAGATTTTCTAGATCTTCAATAATGGCTTCTTCGGGCATTCCATCGGCTTCAGTCCGAATCAAAATCCCCATACCTGCGGGCTTCATCAAAATTGCGAGAGCACGCAACCGATTCCGTTCACTTTCGCTATCAATCCGACGAGATAGGTTAACGCCACGACCATAGGGCATCAAAACCAAATAGCGACCCGGAAGGGAAATATTTCCCGTCAGCCGTGGGCCTTTGGTTCCGGTGGGTTCTTTCATCACCTGCACCAAGACCTTCTGCTGAGGTGCAAGGAGTTCTGTGATGGAGGAGGCTGATCGGCGCAGTCGCAACGGCCCTAAATCGGTGACATGAATGAAGCCGTTTCGATCGGAATCACCGATGTTCACAAAGGCTGCATCAATGCCCGGAAGAACATTTTCTACAACACCGAGATAAATATCACTGACCTGATGAGTCCCTGTGGCAACCACCAGTTCTTGAATCTGTTCAGCATCAAAAACCGCAGCAATCCGGTGCTGCTCCGCAATAACAATCTGCTTGGACATTCAGTTGATTTCCTTAAACTTGATCTGGAGCTACGCCCTCAAATCTCGGGTACGCAGCTCTGTAATTTTTTGAATCTAGGGTCCACGGTTCAACGCTTGCCGCCTAAATTCAGAACTGTGAAACAAAAATACAGCGCGGGAGCATGACGGGTGCAATGGCACGATCGTCAAGCGCACAACAAAACATTCAGCCCAAGTAAGCTACGCAAGCCTGAAAACCTCAGCCCTCATTACAACTTAAAGGATGGTTTCTCGCCTGTTGCTTCTCTTAATCATGGATTGTAGCTTGAATTGTCAAGTCTAGGATGAGAAGTTTCTCACGCTGAATTCTTTCATAGTTATCAGAAACACCGGAAAACCCTGACGCTTTAGCACGGGGATGTAGAGGCGCGTGACTGACCAACGGGAAGAGACAATCTTGCAATTGCGGGAACTTTTGTTTCAATAGTTGTATCTTAGTTAGTATCTGCTAAAATGTAATTAACTAACAGAGACTCATGCAGAAGGCTTTCAAGTATCGATTCTATCCAACTGCGGAACAGGAAAACCTGTTGCGTAGAACGATGGGTTGTACTCGATTGGTCTATAACAAAGCACTCGCCTTAAGAACTCATGCCTACTACGAAAATCAACAACGAATAGGCTATTTGGAAACATC
>JAYVUU010000215.1:0-3596 GCA_043787635.1 Synechococcales cyanobacterium
GTTCTTATGGGCAATAGCGGCGGCGATTGTCTGAGATCCATGGGTAATGGTGGCTGCGATCATTGATAAATCAGTCGGATCCACATAATAAGAGTGGACAAAATACATCCAGCTTTCTTCAGGTGTGACCTTCCAGAGTGGTGCTTGGGGCTGAGTGAGGTGAAGCTGGTTCCAGCCCATGTGGGGAATGCGAATGCCGGGTTCTGACTTAAATTTTCGGACCCGTCCCGGCACAATGCCCAAACCTGGATCATTGCCCTCGTCGCTAGATTCAAACAGCACTTGCAATCCCATACAAATGCCGAGAAACGGCTTCCCTGACGCGATCGCATCTTTAATGGGCTGCTCTAACTGGTGCGATCGGATACTTTGCAGTGTCGGATCCCACGCCCCCACACCGGGCAGTAAAATACCATCAGCCTGAGCCAAAACTGACGCTGAATCAGTAACGATCGCCTCTCCACCTGCGGCCTCAACACCTTTGCAAGCCGAATGTAAATTTCCAGCGTCGTAATCAATAACTGCAATGACGGCCATAACTTCTCTGCCTAATCTGACTGGCTTAATTTGGTTTAGCGCACTAGTTTAAAAATACCATTTTCTGAATACCTAAAAAGTATGTTATCCCCTGTCAAATTTGATCTAATATCAAGAAATATCACGGGATTCTAAAAGATTTTGAATTGAACACTATGGACCTAGCTAAAATGCTATGTTGTCTACATCACCTCAATGAACTGAACGCAGTAGATAGAACTTTTATACAACGCAGCACATTCGGTTCTAAGATGGCTTCTCCTTACAGTTGTCAGGGGAAATTGATTTCAGAACTGGTTTTTCAGTTCTATCGATCGGGCATTGAATTTCATCTTTTTTAGCGGAGTTAAGGCTTATGAAGCTTGTGATCCAAGGTAAAAACATCGAAATCACGAATGCGATTCGTGATTATGCCAATCTGAAAATAGAAAAGGCAACGCTTCATACCAATTCATTACTATCTGAGATTAATGTTGATCTCTCAGTTGAGAAAAATCCAAAAGTATTTCCCAGTAAGCAGACCGCAGAGGTGACAATTTTTGTAAATGGTTCTGTAGTCCGTGCTCAAGAAAGCAATGAAAATCTCTACACGAGTATTGATTTGGTCGCTGATAAGATTGCGCGACAGTTGAAAAAGTATAAAGAACGTCGTCGCAGTTCCCATCAAGAGCCTGTAAAAGAAACATTGGCGATGGAATCCGACCAGCCCTTAATGAATTTGACCGACCTTCAACGCCGCGAGCCTCAGTTGCCGCCGGAAGTGGTGCGGATGAAGTACTTTTCAATGCCGGAGATGACTATAGAAGAAGCTCTGACCCATCTTCAAGTCATTGATCATGATTTTTATATGTTCCGCAACATTGAAACCAGTGAAATCAATGTGATTTATGAACGCAATCACAATGGGTATGGTGTAATTCAACCGCGTAAAAATGGTAAATCAAATGATGTTGATCCAGCAGAGGAAATGACTCACGCGCTTGGTGCTATGGATTTGTAGGCTCTATGAATCTGTAGATAGTTCTGCGTCCCGTCTGAATATAAAACCTCTAGGCGGGACACCAGTATCTATTGAACTAAAACACTATTTGATTAAATCACGTAATAGATTTGCGACGTGTTGGGCGCTATTGGGAACGGCTAATGATTCGGCTGCCGATCGCATTGATTCTTTACGGGCGATCGAATCTGGTTGAGTCCCCAGCAAGTCTAAGACTATTGATTCTAATATTTCGGGATTTAATTCTGATTGTCTGAACATTTCTGCGGCCCCTACTTTGACAAACTCTTTTGCATTGTACGCTTGATGATCTTCCGCGGCATAGGGATAGGGCACCAAGATTGATGGCGTATGAGTTATGGCCAATTCAGTTAATGTTCCTGCACCTGAGCGACTGATCACCAAATCTGCACGGGAAAACAACGCCGCCATGTGGGAATAAAACGGCACTGATCGGTATTGTGGATGACTCAAACTGTTGGCATTTGGATCAGATTCTCCAGTTTGATGAACTAGCCAAATCCCCTGTTCAAACCATTTTGGGGCCGCTTGGCGCACAATCTGGCTCAATGCCACTGCTCCTTGACTACCGCCCACCATCACAACTAAGGGCACACCCTCGGGAATGTCTAAGCCTTCAAGGGGGGCAGGATTGTTGAGAAACTGCGATCGGACGGGAGTCCCCGTAACAATCGTCTTCGCGTTAAGCGACTGAGCAGCAACCGCAAACCCCAAAGCCACCACCGTGCACCAAGGCGCAAAAAAACGAGTTACTTTTCCAGGCAGCGCATTCGACTCGTGCAGTATAACGGGGATTCCGAGAGACTTTGCCGCAATGATGGCTGGGGCAGAAATGTATCCACCTGTAGTAAAAACACCTTGAAATTTGCCGCGTTTAAGCAGTTTACGTACCGTTTGAATCGAGATTAGTAATCGCCAAATTGTTTTTATTGTGCCTAAGCCCGGTTTACCCTGAAATCCAGCCACATTAACCGTGTGAAGCGGATACTTGACCAACTTCACCTCCATCCGATCGGGCACCCCAAGCCATTCGATGTGGTAGTCGGTAAGCTGTTCAGCGATCGCGACAGCCGGGAAGACATGACCACCCGTTCCACTGGCCGCAATCAGAAGACGGGGTTGAGGTGAATTAGACACAAATCAAACCAAATTTTTGCTGACAGTAAGTATCCTACTATCGATAGCCGCCCGATTTGTCATTAGTAAGCCAATCGAAGTCTCCTTTGCCACTGGCTCTCCTATACTGAAATAGAATGCCTTTTGGCAAGCCCACCATCAGATAGGATGACGTTGTGACTATCGCTCGACTCTGGACTCTTTCCGCCGCTGCTTTTCTTGCATTCACTCCCCTAACCGTAAATGCAGCTACTACTTCCCCAAGCCAGAGCCTTGTGATTGCTCTAGACTCTGCTCTCAATACGAAGAACATTAGAGCCATTTCTGAGCTATTGACCCCCGACTATGCCCACGATGATGGGTACACTCGTGACACGTTGACCCAGGCTTTACAGCGTCTTTGGAAGCAGTACCCTAATCTAACCTACAAAACTGAAATCATTAGTAGTGATGTGAATGGGGTAACCGAGACGATCGAAACTCTGACTACAATTAATGGTCGCCGCAGTAATCCATCAGGTCAACTTTGGAACATAACAGGCACTATCCGATCGCAGCAGCTTGTTCAAGCCAATCGCATCCGATCGCAATCCATTTTGTCAGAACAAACGCGAATTACCATAGGAGAAAATCCGCCAACCGTCATGGTGAATTTACCCGAGACAGTTAGGGTAGGGAAAGCATACAAATACGAAGCGGTGGTTCAAGAACCGATTAATGATGATTTATTTATGGGAACCATGTTCGATAATCCCGTATCGCCTGCGCTATTGAACCAACAACAGTTACAGCTAAAATTCCCCTCCATTGCTGAATTACTGAGCGGTCGCACCCGCAAAACATTAACGACAAGCAACAGCGAGCAAATTGTAAAATTAAGTCGTCTAGCATCGGGTGGATTCTTTAAGGTTGGCACTGCATC
>JAYVUU010000216.1:0-7161 GCA_043787635.1 Synechococcales cyanobacterium
AACTGAGATAGGATGGAGAAGGGGACTAAAGTCCCGCGTGTTGCTTACATCCCAGCTCTAAAGAGGCAGGGTTTTCCGCTTTCCGAGTTTTCTCTATAAGAAACGAAACCCTCTGAGTTGGGCGAGGACAACGAGAATCCGTTAACATACGGGACATACACTATGTACTACGATCGTCCTGCTAATCTTACTGAATTATATTCGAGCGGAGACTTTCGGCTATGTCATCTCTGTCACCTTGCCTAACCTCTACTGATTCTCGCCCGATTCAATGGACTCGCCGACTTCTGAGCCTAGTGCTTGGGCTGCTAATTTTGGGGTTTGGTAATGCTGCCATGGCGCTTCAACGGGGCGATCGGGGCAACAATGTCACAGAATTACAAACTCGTCTACAGCAGTTGGGATACAACACAGGCGGAATAGACGGTGTATTCGGCGATATGACTGAAGCCGCTGTTCAGAAATTTCAACGATCGGTCCAGTTACCTAGCGATGGAAAATTTGGTCAACAGGAATTAGTCGCGTTGGGTTCGATGCCGCTGATTAATACAGTCCCGACTCGACCTTCTGACACGGCAATTAGTCTAGGAACCTTAACGCCCGGTACAGAAAACTTCGACGTAACCCGATTACAGCAACGGCTCAAAGACTTCGGTTACTTCCAAGGAGAAACGACAGCGTACTATGGCAGCAAAACTCAACGTTCCGTATCCAGCTTCCAGCGCGATCGTAGCCTATCAGTCACAGGCATTGCTGATGGTCAAACGCTCCAAGCCTTAGGACTGCGATCGGGTTCGGTGAACTCCTTTCCCCCCCCACCTTCCGGCACCCCCTCTAGCTCACAAGGGTTTACATCAGGGTCCACTCGCCAATTTTCCGGTCAGCCCGTGATGCCCAATCCTCGCTATCTCGTTGTGATTCCAAAGCAAAATAGCGAGACCTTGGACCAAGTTCGTCAATTAATCGGCAACGCTCAAACCTATTCATCTAGCAAGGGGGACTACATTTCGGCGGGTAGCTTCCTGAAACGATCGGATGCTGAAAAGCGATCGCAGAGCCTACGCGCCTACGGATTAGATGCTCGGGTAGAGTACCAATAGTGATGAATTAACTATCGGACTGGTTGGAATATGACACAGAGTGGAGAAACCTTGTTTTAATAGAGAACGTCGCTTGAAATTGTGCCCCTTTCCATATTTTGGAATTTTTCCCTTGGACCCCATGAGTAATCTTAATAAGCCCACGTCCTACAACCCTCAGCATGATGAGAATCCTTGGCTAGAGGTTCTGAAGACCGTTGGGTTGAGTGCAGTTTTGGCAGTGGGGATTAGGCAATTTGTAGCAGAAGCCCGGTACATTCCATCGGAGTCAATGCTGCCGACCTTAAAAGTGAACGATCGGCTGATTATTGACAAGGTAAGCTATCGCCTCAATCCACCCCAGCGCGGTGATGTCGTGGTGTTCAATCCGACCCAAGCATTAGAAGATCAGAATTATCATGATGCTTTTATTAAGCGCGTAATTGGGCTACCGGGCGATCGGGTCGAGATACGAGGCGGGCAGGTGATCATCAATGGGACTGTGCTGCGGGAAAACTATATCCAAGAGCGTCCGCAATATAAATTAGACACGGTAATTGTACCAGCGGACCAGTACATGGTGCTGGGGGACAATCGTAATAATAGTTATGACAGTCATTTTTGGGGTTACGTACCAAAAGATAAAATTATCGGCCGTGCAGTAATCCGGTTTTGGCCTTTCGATCGGTTGGGTGGCATCAAACCTGATGAGGCAGTCAAAGAACTTCCTCCGCTGCCCACCCCAAGTAGCCCCGAACCAAGTGGACCAGATTTGGGTCCTAAAATGGATCAGCCAATTCCAGAACGATCGCCAGATGTGAAGCGACCAGAAGCTTCTCCAACGCCGTAGTTCTCATCCGTTGAACATCAACGCTCGGCCTCGAACATCCTGCTTAAATTGACCCCGATCGTACACCACCTGTCCGCCTACAATCGTCACCACGGGCCAGCCCGTCAAATTCCATCCCTCAAAGGGACTCCAGCCACATTTGGTCTGAAGTTCTTCGCGCAAAACCGGGTGGTAATTATCTAAATCCACCAGCACTAAATCCGCATCATAACCCGGTGCGATCGTCCCCTTCCCCACAATTCCATAAGCCTTGGCAACCGCCGTAGACATCCAGTTAGAAACCTCCGCCACCGTACATCGCCCCTGCATCGCCTGGGTGAGCATCAACGGCAAAGACGTTTCTACCCCTGGCATCCCAGACGGTATCTTGGCAGGCTCCAAGAAAACAGTTGTAGAGGAAGCCTCATCATCTGCCTGCTGCGTGGGATTTGCTTGCCCTTTTTCAGCCAGCGTATGGGGCGCATGGTCTGTTGCAATAAAATCAATCACCCCATCCCGAAGCGCCTGCCACAGGACCTCATTGTCATGGGCACTCCGAATCGGTGGGTTCATCTGGAGCAACGACCCAAGCTTTTCGTAGAAACTTGTATTAAGCAGCAGGTGCTGAGGCGTAACTTCCGCCGTGACCCACGCGGGTTTGTCCTGACGCAGCAACTCGGCTTCTTCGGCGGTTGAAAGATGCAGAATGTGCAGCCGTCGCTGATATTTTTTAGACAGTTTAAGCGCCAGTTGTGTAGCGTTAAGGGCGGCCTGATTGTCTTGAATTACGGAATGAATCGACGGATCGGTGATGCCTGCAAACTCCTTGCGCCGTTGGGCAATTCGGGCTTGGTCTTCCGCGTGAACCGCGATCAAACGAGTACCCGTTGAAAAAAGGCGATCTAAAGTGGCTTCTTGGTCAATCAACAAATCGCCATGCATCGAACCCATGAAAATTTTGATGCCAGGGGTTGGAGTTGCCGTTTGCAGGTCAGGCAGATTTTCTGCGGTTGCTCCAATAAAAAAACCGAAGTTCACGTAGGACTTGTGAGCCGCCCTTGCCAGTTTGTCGTTGAGAGCTTCCTGATTAATGGTCAGAGGCTTTGTGTTGGGCATCTCTAGGAAGGATGTAACCCCCCCACGAGCACAGGCACGGGACGCAGTAGTAAGATCTTCTTTATGCTCTAATCCGGGTTCACGAAAATGCACCTGCGGATCAATGACACCCGGCAACAACGTTAAGTTGTTAGCCTCAACGACAGTATCCGCCGCTCGGTTAATCTCTGGACCAATTTCACTAATAACACCGCCCTCAACCCATACGTCAGCAGATTGGAATTGTCCATCGGGGAATAGGACCCTCGCATTGTGGATCAACAGTGTGGCGGGGGCAGAGGAAGGCATAGAAAACCAGGAAAGTTTGTCTCAGTATAGAAGATTCGGGTGCTCTGAATGGAAGTGTAGAGTTAATTCACTCACTAAGTATTTTCAGTCTTGATAGAGGTGACAATCCGGCGATCGGAGCCGTTTCAAATGCTCCAAGCGACAGTTAAAAAAGTGATAATCCAACTTACAGTAATCATGAACTTTCGCATGGGTTAACGCGATCGCCCAAGACCAAATGTGAGACACCTGAGTAAAAGCCCTCAAACTCCCCAATTCCCAAGCCTCCAAGGGAGACACCGCCTGATAACCTGCCAAAAAAGCCGATCGGACCTGAATACTAACGCCGCCCCGGATGGCCACCTGAAAAAACTTCGCCACCTCAAAGGCGCGCCACCCATAGCCGCACTGGTCAAAATCAAACATCGTTAACCGATCGTCCCGCGTAAAATGCACATTGCCGCTGTGGGGATCACCCCAACACATTACCCAATGGGGAAAGTCCGTCGGATGTTTTGTCAATTCTGCCATTAACTGATCAGCCGTTTGGACCAAATTAGAGCGATCGTACTGATGGTCCGACATAAACGGCAGAATCGTCTGCATCGATCGCGAAAGTAAGAAATCTAACGTCAAGTCAGGTCGAGAAAACTGACTCTCAAACTTCGGCGTAGCTCGGTGTAACTCAGCCACCGCTTTACCTAAGGCATAGCTTTGAGTTCGGTTCAAATCCCCGATCGCAATACAACCTGGCGCATAGGTAAATAACGCTGCATACCGATCGCCTTCCGGAGCCTGAATCGAAATCCATAATTCACCCTTCACCGTCCGCAACGGATGGGCCACCGGAATATCCGTCTGACTCAAAAAATCCAGTAGCTCTAATTCAAATGCAACTTCACACTCCGATCGCCAATGGGCATGGGATACCCGCAACACATACTGTGCCGTTTGGGTCTCCACCAAATACACATCACTCAGTCCCCGTCGCCAGAACTGACAACTCAAAATGTTCCCAATCTCGTATTGAGAGAGCAGGTGCTGGGTTAATGCTCCACAGGAAAGCGTTGAATAGGTGACGGGGAAAAGCAGTGATGTCATTCACCGATAATCAGTTAAAACCCAGCATCAAACTGTATCGTGTGTGACAACAAGTTAATTGTTCGTGTCGGGAGGTAATTCATCAAGCTATTTAGGCTTCAAACCCTTAGCAATTCGTCCTAGATCTATTTTTTCATCGATCGACACCCGTGACGGCGACCCGCTGATGATGCCCTCAAAATTTCGGAAAGAATCTTTAATCTCAGGTCCATTGCTGCTGATGGTGTATTCACGAATTCCTTTATCATGGGCCGAGCCACGCATTTTAAAGACATTCAATGCCCGCGACATTTCACCTCGAATTTCGACGTAGTGCAACATCAGAATGGTGTCGGTAATAGTGGAAATATGAGAGTCGGTAATGGAGTGAGACCCCATGAATTGATCCGTTGTATTCGTGAAGAATCCTGTAATTTCTTCTTGTTTTGCAAAACCTGTGACCCCAATGACAAACTGTCGGAAGGAGTTATTACTCACTCCTCGCGCCAAGGCCGATAGAGAATCTATGGCGATGCGGGTCGGCTTAAATTCTGCAATCTCTGACTTGATCATTTGCAAATGGTCCTCCAAGCCCGCAGACTCCGGATAAGCACAAATGATCTTTAAGAGTCCACGCCGTTCAAAATCCTCAAAATCAGTGCCCCAAGAGCTAGCGTTTCGGGAAAGCTGGGCGCGAGATTCTTCATAGGCAAACAAAATCGCCCGTTCACCCTGTATGCAGCCCTGTTGGATAAACTTACTGACCAGTAAGGTCTTGCCCGTTCCCGTTGCTCCTGTCGCCAGAATAATGGAGTCCTTAAAGAAGCCGCCCCCACACATCGCATCAAGCTTTTCAACACCAGACAACACGCGAACGTTCGACGATTTCTGGGTCAGGCGCATGGCTCCCAACGGGAAGATGTTCATGCCGTGGGTGGTGATGGTGAAAGGATATTCTCCCTTCATGTGGGTGGTGCCGCGCAATTTTAAAATTTCAATAGTTCGACGACGGCGTTCACCCTCCAGCACATTCCGCACAATGACGACATTATCCGCGACAAATTCTTCCACGCCAAAACGAGCAACTTGCCCATATTCCTCGGTGCGCTCCGTGGTGATGATAGTCGTAACATTAAGGTGTTTCAACCGCGAGACTAATCTTAAAATTTCACGACGGACTAGCGAGGCGGAGTCGTATTGCTGAAATAGAGCGGTGACGGAGTCGATCGACACCCGTTTAGCTTTGTATTTGCGAATAGCGTACTGAATTCGCTCAATTAAAGCTGAAAAGTCAAAATTGCCAACAACTTCCTGACCTTCTGGATCTGGGGATGCATCCAATATAAATAATTTGCCTTCATCAATTAGTTTTTGCAAGTCCCAACCAAAACTAACTGCATTTTTAATAATGTCGCTGGCGGTCTCCTCAAAGGTGACGAATACGCCCGAATCATCAAAATGCTCAATGCCATTGTATAAGAATTGCATGGCGAGGAGAGTTTTCCCTGTCCCAGATGTGCCGCTAACGAGACTGGTTCTTCCGATCGGAAACCCACCATGGCTGATGTCGTCGAAGCCCTCGATCATTGTCCTGATTTTTTGGACTCCAAATGATTCAAGGCTTTTCTTCGGTTCGGATTGAGAAGTCAGTTGCATAAAACTTGCAGTTCTTTTAGCTAGATTAGATTATTTAATGGCTGTAGCACTGTGTTCTGCAAACCTTACCACTGTTTAATAAAGTCTAGACATGAATTCTTCTTGACACTACCCATAACTCTTTGTCTGACAAGGCTTTTTACGTCTTGTCACTACGTTAACAAGCTATTGTCATCAACACAAAATGGCTGCGTCATTCTTGCATTCCTTCGTAGAGCAGTCGGGCAAAGAGCCTTGCACCATCATCGGTCTTTAACCGTGCATAGGTAGGCGGTTCAGACATTCCAACTGCTCGCAGGTCAGACAATAATTCTGGATGAAATTGGCACGTGAAGGATCTTCGAATCTGTTTGCTCTCAAAATCCTTGTAGATAATGCAAGTTGCCGAACACTCGGTGACAATTTCATCGTCAATGGTTGTGGAACACAAAATTTCGATCGCGTCTGGTAGTTTCAGTAACCATGCCAGCCGACTCCCCGCCACGATCGATCGATAGGGAATGATGGCATCATGCAGCAAGCGGTATGCCCAGTTGGCAAATAAGATGGCTTCTTCGTTAACCTCGTCCGAGTGGAACATCGCAATGTTGACTTCTCGCTCATAGGCGATCGTGGTGTCAATTACGCCTTCATATTCGTCAGCGGTGACTTCGTGAGCACTGATGAGTGGTTGAGGAATGCCAAGCGCCTCACCATCGGGAGATTGGTAGTGATGCAAGCGGCGATCGCCAACTTCTTTATGTTCGTTTGGTCCAACGGCAAATTCGGGATCATCCCAGCCTCCGGCAATACGATGTCCATTGCGTTTTGTAATGACCAGGGTGCTGCCGACTGTTTCAATTTCTTGGCAAACGCGCTTTAGCGCCTTCAGCATTTTGCCATCACGATCTCTCGGTAATGCCTCTAAACTCAGAACTTGTTGCACGGACTGTTTAATCAGATTGATGTGGGCTTGTGCTGCCAGTTGATGTCCTAAACAAATAAATAGTGCTAGGGCGCTTGTAGGCGATCGAGAGATCAGCAGTTTTTCAACCAGAGCGTGCAGATCGGGCAGTGAACATTGAGTGCCATTAAATGTGGAGGCATCTCTGACTGAGGGATCTCCGCCTTCTACTACGACCGCTAGCCCCGATG
>JAYVUU010000217.1:0-20931 GCA_043787635.1 Synechococcales cyanobacterium
GGGTTGGACCGATCGCTCAGGTGAGTTTTTAGGCGGTTGAGAATTCACCTGAGCAAGATTTCAGATAAAAATTACAAGAATATCGGATAATTTGGGAGGTCTTTTTCTCCCGCACCCCATGCTTAGCTTTATTCGTCAAATTCGTTGGGCAGTCGTATTTTTATCCATCGGCGTAACGATCGCCTTTGTGGGAGGCTGTTATGCCCTAAAAAATACGACTATTCCCTCCACTGTGGCACTGCTGATTGGGGTGCCGATGAGTGTGGTGGGGTTGGGGCTGAAGGGGACAGAACTACCACCCGTGCCGATCGTGGTTCCGGCTCCAGAGGTGGACGCTGTGCGGAGTAAGGCAACGGAGACGCAAAATCAACTGATTCTAGATGTGACTCGCTATCAGTACGGCATGTCGGTTCATTTGGAACCTGTACTAGAAAAGCTGGGTTTAGAATCTGAAGAAGACAACGAGCATCCAACTTTGCTGAGTTTGGAAGAGGCGGCGATCGGTGATAACTATGCCTTGATTTTGACCTTTGGCTCCTTGGAAATTCCCAATGAAATATGGCAAGAAAAAGAAGAACAAATGACAAAGTTCTTTGGTCCCGGTGTAAAAGTGACCACTAAAGAAGTTGTGAAAAATAAGAAATTTGCAGTGACGATCGTCACCGTCTAGCATCCAATACTGCTCTAGATATTAGTCTCACAGCCTAACGATCGTCCAAAAATCTGAACGATCGTAACGTAACTCTGTCAAGAGACTGAATTCGATAGGTCTATCGCTTACTAAAAACTCCTATCTCAGCTAAGCCCAACCAGGAGATTAAGCTGAATGCAACCGCATACAGAAAACTCCCTAGACCTGTTCTCAGGCGAGCCTTCATCGCTTCGCCCCGTGTGCCATCTTCAGTTTTCTTCGCGCCTTCACGTAGCTTTTGCAGCTCCTGGTCAGTTGCTTCCTTGGCCATGACCTGCAAGTAGTTGGGGTCATCTTTTAATTTTTGAAGATCTTTCTGAGATTTTTGAAGAAACTCCAGTTCCTTCCCTTCAATCTTTTTCCCATTCATCTGACCGCTTGTGATCACATCGCCAATTTGTTTCAACTCAGCTTCTAATTTTGGCTTATCTTTGACCTGTTCTTGCAACTGCATCAAACGCTGTTGTACTTGAGCCGAAATCTGTTGCTCTTGTTGTTTTGACTGCTGGGCTAGACGATCGATCCCTGTGGTCTCAAGCTGTGTGCTTTTCACAAAGTACGCCGGACCTGCAATCAGAAACCCCAGCCCCAACAGACCCGAAAGCACAACGGCAAAAAAGCGCCCCGTCAAAAATGGATTTCGACCCTCAATGCGAAAGGATCCTGTTTCCAAGAAGCTGGACATATAAATGAAGCCCATCCCAATCAGCGGCATCACTCCCCGATCGAACAATTGAGGCACGGTAGTAAAAACCCACTGGTCGTCTTGCCATTGGAGTGGAATTAAAAATGTCAGGTAAATAATAATTGTAGATACCAGTAAGGTATAGCCAATTACTTTAAGAACAAATGGGGCTGACAGGGATGAGGTTGTTGATTTCATGGTGACTATTCTGAAAATAAATAAAAGTTCAGCTACAACGCAAGGCCATTAATCTTGGTCAAAAATCTCTATCACTTCATAGAGTCTAAGATTTGGAGTAAAGGCTACGTGAGAATACCGCATATTGAAGAAAGAAGTCACATCTCTAAGTCTTCCATTTTTTAGCAGGTATAAAAGTAGCCTGTGCTAGTGTATGCGAACTACTGAACAATTGTTTCAACTTCAAAAAGATGCGTTACATTGCAAAAAAATTGAGTCTTGTATTTTCTGAACCTTGCGCCGCCGAACCCCATGACTGGAAATCGATTTACATTAAGCTCTATTGCCTTTGGTGTTAGTTTTGGCATCACTTTGGGATTGAGTCGGGGCGATTTTCTGGGGGCGATCGGCTCCGGTAGTCTGACGTTTCTATCTAGCCAAATCGGTTGTATCATCGCCTCCCGTCAACCGATCGATTCAGATGACGGTGAACAACTAGAGTGGCGGATTGAGGAAGTGCGCGGTCATATTCGATCGTTACAAAGCCGTCGAGCTGAGGCTTATGACGCTCTGACTCAGATTTTTCAACAACGCGATCGGGCAAGTGAAACATTGCGGGCATTGCAGAGTCAAGTGCAGCAGTTGCAATCTAGGACGCATCCTACAAGCAACACAAGTCAAAGCACCGCCCCAAGTTGGAATCTATCGATACCGTCTCGCCGCCGCACAATGACCGAACTTCAGTCTTCCGAAGCGACAATCAAAAACTCTGAAGCCCAGATTACCAGCCTAGAACGAGAGGAAGCGGACCTCACTCGATCGCTCTCCGCTACTCTCGCGACCCAACAGCGGGCCGAGTTACAGCTCAATAGCACCAATGCTGAACTCAATCAGCTCATCGCTCAAGTCGCGGAACAAAAGGCGCACAAAACTGAAATTATTGAAGAAATAACTCAGCTCGAAACCGAACGTCAATCGATTAAAAAAGAACTCGCTGAATCTACTGAGCCAGTGGGAGACCAAGTCAGATCCGTTTCCGTTACGGAATCACTGCAAATGGCAGTTGCCCAACTCCAAGACCAGATTAGTTCGTTGCATGGCGAACTCGAAACCCTTGAAACCCAAATCCTCGATCGGCGCACCCAAAAGAATACCCTTGATCTCGAACTCCTGATTCTTCGTAGTCAAGAGCCTCGTCTAGATGCAACTTGGGCAAAATTCGCGACCTTGCTACCCGATTATGAGATCCAAGCCCTGATTGCCATTGCCCATCATGCCAACCCAGCCCAACACCTAAAACAAATTGCTGAAGCCAACCTAATCCTGCCGCAGTTGCTAATTGACCGAATTAACGATCGGGCTTTAGAAGCCATTGGCGACATCATCTTAGAACCCAGCGACCAGCCCGGTGTGCCCATAATTGCCCAAGAATACAAAGGTGCAATTCAGGCGATTTTGTCTGCCTACGATCGTACCCAAACCGCCCAATTCTAAGCCTAGATCAAGCCTTTCTCCGCTAACCATTTTCGGTTAAAAAGCTTAGATTGATATCGACTGCCGCCGTCGCACAGCACGGTTACGATCGTATGTCCCGGACCCATGTGTTGGGCAATTTTTACCGCTGCTCCGACATTGATCCCAACGGACCCCCCGACAAAAATTCCGTCCTTTTCTAACAGTTGATAAACGATTTGAACCGCCTCACGATCGTCAACCTGCAACGCATCATCCACCGGGACATCCTGCATGTTGCCTGTCACCCGACTGTTACCAATGCCTTCGGTGATAGAACTTCCCTCCATTTTCACCTCGCCTGTTTTGAAGTAACTGTACAGACCACTCCCCATCGGATCCGCGAGAACACATTTTATGTTTGGGTTCTTTTCCTTCAGGTAAAGCGCCACCCCCGCATAGGTGCCCCCCGTTCCTGTCGCAGCGGTCCAAGCGTCAACAGAGCCATTGGTCTGAGTCCAGATTTCAGCAGCGGTGGTCTCGTAGTGGGCAAGACGATTGGCGAGGTTGTCAAATTGATTAGCCCAGATCGCGTTATCGAGTTCGGCGGCAACGCGCCCCGACAGTTTGACGTAGTTGTTGGGGTCTTTGTAGGGGACAGCGGGAACGGTGCGGACTTCGGCTCCGAGGGTCCGCAGTAAATCTATCTTTTCCTGGGATTGGGTATCCGGAATGATGATTAGGCATTTGTAGCCTTTCGCATTGCAGATATGAGCTAGCCCTATGCCTGTGTTGCCTGCTGTCCCTTCAACGACAGTTCCCCCCGGTTTCAGTAAGCCCTTCCGCTCTGCGTCTTCAATGATGTAGAGCGCAGCCCGATCTTTGACGGAGCCACCGGGATTCAGGAATTCTGCTTTCCCTAAGATTTCGCAGCCCGTCTCGTCGCTGAAACTATTAAGCCGAATTAGGGGCGTATTGCCCACAGCACCGACGAAACCTGATTTGATGGCGGAGGTAGACATGGGGATTTTTGGCGGCGTTGGAGGTTGTCATCAAAACTACTTTACCGAGAAATTGGGTCCAAAGCCCCGCCGTTTTGGAGCGACGTTCATTTTTTTGCTAATCGGCAGGCACCCACACGATTTATTTGTTATTCTCTAAAGTAGAAAACACATTTGTTAACACTTCAGCCTTCTAAATTTCAAGTGTGCCTCTTTAGCCACTGGGGCAAGCTGAGAATAAATGGCACTCGTGACCTCAATTTTCGGACTACCCTCATGGAGTTTTCAGGTGAGGGTGGCACCCAAGCCCAGAGACTCAACCCCAGCCAAATACTCCAAACACCACCATGACTGCAATTCAAATCAATCTATTTAAAGGCTTCTCCTTCAAAACCGTATTCACCAAGCAATCGCTTAAACGCTACTGGTTCAAAGCCCTGCGTAAAAGCTATCCCTGGAGTGCGATCGCGTCCTTAGCCCTACGCGTCCCATCAACACCTGCCGAGAAGCGATCGGAACTGTTCAGCCGAATTCACCGCGCCTGGATGCGTCAAGACTTCGCTGAAATCGGAGCCTCGGTTATCGACATTCAGCGCCCAGAATATTGGATATTCTAACGTTGACAGTTTCTAATCAGTCAAGTTTGGGCAATGGCGCAGACCGCCTAAATTTAGAAATATCTCCCAATTGCAAGATTTTTCGGATTGACTGCTGTTGAACCGATCGCTGCAATCGTAAAAACGATCGTTCTAGTGTTTTCGTGTCTGTCTCCACCGCACCATATCGCCATTCTACGTAGTGAGTCCCAATGGAATTTAAGACTTGATGACCAGGAATCGATCGTAGCAATGGTAAGGTTTTTTGCGCGTGGTGAATATATTCAAATGGCGTTAATGCAGGCTGATCCCTAACACCTTGCATCCGTAACCAATCGGTCATTTGTAGGTAGAGTCGCTCCATTTCAGGTAGCTTTTTCAACTGCGATCGACGCTTTAGTTGACCCATCTGTTGCCACAAAAGCCACAGCACAAACCCAAAACTCGTACCGACTAACAACAACGTCAACCATCCCAAGATCCCTTGAGCAAACAATCGTGCAATCTCACCGAAAAGATTACCCAGCCCATTGAAAAGTCCCTGAAACACTCCCATCACAGGCGACGGCATCCAGCCCGCCACCCAATTCCAAAACTGCTTCAATACAGTGAAGGTCTGATCTGATTCAACCGATGGCGGAATCAGCGGATGACCAGGAATCGGGTCAAAGGTGAACCAACCATACCGATCGAAATACACCTCGACTAATGCAAACGCATCGGTATTTTTAACTTCATACATGCCTGTAAATGAATTGAATTGTCCCGGCAGAAACCCTGTAGTTAGACGCGTTGGGATGCCGATACTGCGCAACATTACCGCCAACGTCGTCGAAAAATGGTCAGGATATCCGCCTTTGTATTTCGTCAAAAACGCTGTGGCCAAATCCTCATTTGCTGCAAAGAATGGCAAATCTTGTTGCAGGGAATAGCGCTGCTTAATCGCTTGGGTTAAATACAGTACTTTCTCGTAGTCGGACGTAATCGGACTATTCGCCGTCAGCAGTAACCGATCGGCTTCCTGCTTCAACAGTGCCCGTGATTTTTCCGGCACCTGCAAATAGGGGCTTTGGAGATTTGTTGCATCAGACTTTGATGGATTAGATTTTGGGTTAGATTTTAGGTTAGTTTCAGGGACTTTACTTTTTGCCTTTTGCAGTTCCATCCGATCGCGATAGGGCACTTCCGAAATCACCGTATACGTCAACCCTTCCGACAAGGGCACAGGCGCACGCATTCCCGACTGACTATCTACTGCCACCTGCTGCGTTGGGAAAAACAATTCCTTGGGAGTTGCTAACGCTGGAATCAAATTCGGCAATTCTGACAAAATGCTGTAAGTTTGCACCACTTCTTTGGTGCGTTCGATCGTCCCACTCGTCGGCAAATAAAACTGATAGGCCCAGCCCGATCGATTTAAGGTTTTGGTCTTGTCATTGTCTGATAACTCCCACCCCTGCCCCGTATACCGATCGAACGCCTGCACCCGCCAGAAGCCCTCCGCCTGGGATCGAACTCGCATCACGGTCTTTGGTCTCAATGTGCCGCGCAAATTTTGATTAATCCGATCGCCAAACCCCGAATAAAACTCATCATCCACCTTCCCCTCACCCGTTGTCGGTGACGTGCCGCGTCTGCGTCCTGCGCGGTTGGTCTCTTGATTGCCACTTCTGGAATACCCCGGATTTGTCACGCGCTGATTATCAAAGGTCTTGGGGGTGTCAATCGGCGCACTCATGGGCAAACTGCGCAATTGGTATCCCGGCAATCTGGGCATTAAGGCAAATACGGTCAGCCCGATCGCTAAGGTAATGACAAATAATCCCAATAATTTTCCAGCATTTTGCTTCAATACTTCGGGTCTATCAAACAAAGTCTTCAACGACAAATTCGACCGCAACCCCAACCGCGATCGATAATCCAACATCAACACGGGCAACGCGATCGCCAAGAAGATTAACAACATCCCCCCAAACGCCATCGTCTGACTGAGCGTACTCGCCACGCCCAACAAAATTAGCCCAATCATCATCGAATAGCCCAAATCTTTGCGCCGTGGCAAATCAAAACTATGAAGCACCTGAATTTGCACCATCAAATCAACTAAAACCAATCGCAAATCATTGGTCTCACGACGGGCAAAGGAATGGACAAAAAAGAAAATCAACGCGGCAATCATCCCGATCGCCAACAAAAACTTAGTCCCGATCGCCCGACTATGGCGCTGCCGCCAGCTCCACATCGCCCCCATGACACTGAAAGGAATCGCCCACATCCACAGCGACGTTTCTGCTGCAATGTCCGTCGCCACAATCCCAACAATCACCAACGACTGGGCCAAAGCCCGCAGCCAAATCGACTCCTCTGGCGGCTCCGGAGAAGCAGGCGACCGAGGCTTAATGCGCCGCTGAAAGTCCGTGAATGCAGATAAAAATTGAAGCGACATAAGCGACCAAATCCTGTCCAACAGGCTTGTATTATCGCGCACTCAACCCCGATCTAGGACATGACTCTAAGATGTCAGTACGATCGCAAACACCACAGAATCATCCGATCCCAACTGGACCTTAAGCTGCAACGGTTCCATCGGGCGCAAATCAGCAAGTTCAATACTCAACATCCCCGCTTCAGGCCGCTTGGCCATCGACAAGCTCGGACCATTCACCAGTGACAAACTACCACCGCAAGGCAATTGCCCCGTAATATGCAGCACCGGATCATCACCATGGGTCCAATACTCAAGCTGTAGAGTCAATGCCCCAATGTCCGTCATCCACTGTCGGCTCGAACCGACACCCGCCTTCAAGGTCAGTGTCAAGGCCGCGATCATCTCACGGGCTGCTAACAGCGATAGCACCATTTGTTGAGTCAAGCTGGCCGCTTCGTAGGTTGTCGGGACATCAAGTTCACTCAGTCGAGATTGAAGACTAGCGTAGCCATTTCGGGCCGGCGACATCATCACAACGCCTGCTAATTCGTTCAGTTGCAAAAAGTTTGCCGGGAAGAACGACTCCGCCACCTTGACTACTTTTACGCCTTCACGGAACGAAGTCTGAACAACGGATTCACAAGCAGCCAAAAGACTAGCCAACATAGTTTCGGGCAAAGCTACAGGAATCGCCAATCGGCGCAGTTGGGTCAGCCACAGCGAATCGACCTTACTTAAGCCCAGTGTATTGCTAGCCGTACCCGGACTCTCAACCCGATCGGACTGGTATTCTAAAACTTCATCCTCCCAGGGAAAAAGGGGAAGATTCTTTTCAATTTCTAGGGAAAGGCGAGTTTTTAGTAACGCTTCAAAACGCTCTTGCACAGCGGGTATGTCTCCTGAATTCGGGGTAAATTCCTCGCAGATTGCGGGGGCGATGGAAACTGACTCAAAACCATCACCCTTTGGCTTAACCAAAGAGTCCTTCAGTTCGGTATCCCAAGGGCGGATCAAATCTAGAAAGGTTTTCTGAATATCTTCTGAGTCAAAGTCCATCGTGATATGTCCTTATTCATCTTGTATTGGGCTTACTCCGGATAGTTGGGAATTTCGCAGGTCCCAAGCTAGCTCTAAAAGCTTAAACCATTGCTTCCGTACCTGATTTTCGGTACAGCCAACAAAGAGAGAAATATCCGTATCCGATCGGTCCTCCTGTTTTAACACTAGAATTTTGCGCTGCTGAATAGTAATTGCTTTATTAAACGTATCCCACTGCACTTGAGACAACCCCAGATGATGCTCTAAATCAACTTCAAGCCACTGATGCACCAGTTCCCAACGATGAGTAAAGGTAAACCGAACTAGGTGATATTTAAATCGTTGTTGCAAGTAATCCCGCTGTCGGGGCGTGAGTCCCAGGATCGCCTCAATTTCGTGGGTAGGCAAATCCTGAAGCCGCAGCGTGAAGTAGTCGATACAATCCTGCTGCTTCCGCCCTTCCAAATAGGTAATCAGCTCACGCACAACGTTTTCCCGCAGTCCATCGTTCGCTGGCTCCAAGTCTTGAGACACCATCAACTCACGCAATTGCTGAATCGAGGCAAGGCTAAAAACATCATCGCCTTCATTTTGTCCCCCCGCTGCCGCCTGCTCAATGTCAATTAGAGTCTCATTCGGTTGCTGCTGAGAAAATGCTATGGCGCGAAGAATAATAAGTTGCTGATTCCGACGACCAGGCAATGGAATTCGGCGTTTTGCATAGCGCTCGGTGAACGCCATGTATTCTGACAACTGTAGGAGCGATCGAGGCTTGTATAGAGGTCCAAGTTGGGTTTCACGCCGGAAAGCCTTAAGCGCTTCCATGTAAAAAATTTGTAGGAAATCTTCAATTAAAGTGAGCCGAGCCTGGTAGCTTTGGGAGCTTTTTGAAGCGGTAATATAACGATAAATCACTGCGCTGAGGGTACTGTGAAGATCCAGCCGCCCCTGTTTGGATCCGAGTTTGTAATAGTGGATGCACCGATCTAGGCGATGACGAGCCAGCGTGACGGCCCAAGTGTCCACATCTCCAGAGTCTTGAATACGCTGACTCTCAACACAAATTCGCCCAACTTCCTGACTCAATCGCTGGGCAACATCCCCGCACGATTGTTCAGATTCAGCCGTAACTTGCTTGAATTCTCCGATCAGTAACTGATAGATTGGATCTACGCTCTGACAGCCATCCCGCATGATAGATAGTACTTTGTAGGTCAAGAGACTACCCTCAGAATTGAGTGTAACCCCACCGCATGGCGGATGAGGATTCGCAGTTAGTTCCACTAGAAAACCCTGACAGGAATATTCAATGGCAGTTTTTTAAGGATATGACCACAATTTGAACAGCGCTTAGAACTTGGGAACCATTGGTCAATCTTAACCAACGTTCTCCCATACCAAGACGACTTATATTCAGGCTGTCGAATCAATTCACGACCAATAATGGGATACGACGATGGATTTGACATTACAGATTGAAACACTAGTTGATGATGCCTCAACAGACGAGACAAAACAGCTTGTGGAAAATGTCGCGATCGCTCTAGCCCGATGGGTTAATGTCAATCTAAGCCACTCTCATTACTACCTCATTCAAGATGTATCAGGCGCTTGGATTAAAAATACCCTCACTCATCGTACACAATCTGTTGGAGAAAAAACAGTGGTCTTTATCTTTTCTAACGCTGAAGATGTAGCTAAAGAGATAGAGGGTCTGCAAGATGTTCAAGGTTTTCCAGAGAAAATACCGATTATCGAACTACTATTTAGATTTTGGACACTTAACTTGAGTGATTCATTGGTAGTGAGCGAGGGTAGAGGTATGGCGACTACGAAAGAGATGACGCGGGAGATTACCCGATCGGAGTTGGATGCCACCATTCGGAAGTCTGGGAAGACACTTAGAAATACATCATCAGGCAAAGGCTTTGGAAATGCCTGCTAGAAGTTCAACCTGAATCGCGACCATAGTGTTCTACCCTGAAGTCGCAACTGCTTCTGACCGTGAAAATTACACTCAAGCTAATCAATCGTAATCAGGCACAGATGCCGTGAGGGTATCTTCCCTGTAGAACCCCATAGACATAGAGCTTTAACGGCATATCGTTTGTACACCGTTAAAGTGATCGGGACAGACTCAGTTGTGTTCATTTAGGGATCAACTCTAACGAGGATCCTTTGGCTTTGCCTTGTTAACCTTGAGCAAGCGACCCATCCACTCTGCTCCATCTAGCTTTTCGATCGCTAGATCTTCTTCTGCATCCGTATCAAGATCTACGAATGCGAACCCACGTTTTTTGCCAGTTTCCCGGTCCATGGGTAGGCTGACGCGTTTCACCACGCCATACTCACCAAACGCTTCACGGACATCCTCTTCGGTCGCCTGGAAGGACAAATTGCCGACGTAAATAGCCACAATGCTCTCCGTATCCTACTGAAATCTGAGTAATCAACACCAGACGATAATTTCACTTAATCGCCTGCGCGTTTGCAGCACATTATAGCGAATTATTGACGATTGGTCCTTTGGGTAAAAATTTGTTGAACTTACTTTCAAGCTACTGATTTTGCTAAATTTAAAAGGATTTTTACTATATTGTATAGAAAACTTATGTATTTACTGGAGCCTGCTCCACCCAAGAGTTTCAGAGAGATATCTTAAGGAAGATGTCATTTTGAGAGATGTAGGTCTAAAATCCAAAAGATGGGATGTGTTACTTTGTATACCTATACTTCTAAAGTCACTTATTCCAATAGCCAAGAGCGGGCTAGGGGTTGTCGTGAGTAAAGGTCTGAACATAATGACTCAGCGATCACACGATCTGCGCTCGGTCGAGCAGCCGAAAAGTGCCCCGCAGATCGTCTCCACAAATAATCCTGTTGAGAATGATTTTATTCTTAAAGCAGTCATCGAAAATTTAAATGATGGCGTGATTGTGATGGATTTACACCATCGTGTCATTCATGCAAATTCTCGTTTGGCGAGACTGGTAGGATACCCTGTCTCCGAAATGATTGGATCCCCGGCCTACGACTTTCTTTCCTTGATCGAAGGGTGGTCGCTCTTTGCACCCCCGACCGATATCGCCATGTCCTCCGGTTCTCGTGAATGGCGCGAATGTCAATTATGTCGCCGAGATGGTCGTCAATTCTGGGCTGAGGTGAACTCAACTCCCCTTCACAATGATAATCTCACCCCGATCGCCATATTAATTACTGTGACGGATATCACCGAGCGCAAATGGCTGGAAGACTATCTCCGACTTCTAGAATCAGTTGTGGTTAATGCTGATGAAATGGTGATGATCTCTCAGGTGGAAGACTATGTTGATCCGCTTGAACTTAAGATTATCTATGTCAATGATTCGTTTCTAAAAGTAACGGGTTATCGAGCTGCTGATGTAGTTGGTCGATCGGCTGAGCTGTTAGTCGGGCCAAAAACTGATCTCGAAGAACTAGATCGAATTCGTACAGTCCTTAAGAATCACGAATCCGCCAAGGCAGAATTAATTTTTCATCATCAAGACCAGAGTTATTTCTGGGTCGATATCAATACCGTACCTATTCGCAACGAACATGGTGAAGTGACTCATTTCGTGTCGGTCATGAGGGAGGTAACAGAACGGAAACAGACGGAAGAGCAGCTTCGACGGAATGCCTTTCATGACCCGCTGACGGGATTGCCGAATCGTTTGTTGTTCACAGAGCGCTTGACGCAGGTCATTATCCATAGTCGAGAGCAGGGAAATACTCTGTTTGCCGTACTGTTTCTAGATCTTGACCGATTTAAGGTGATTAATGACAGTCTGGGGCATCTGATTGGTGATCAACTTTTGATTGCGATCGCACGCCGGCTGGAGGCTTGCGTGAAACGATCGGATGTAGTCGCTCGGTTTGGGGGGGATGAGTTTACAATTCTGTTGGATGATATTCAGGATGAGTCGTCAACCCATCAAGTTGCGGAGCGCATTCATCTTGAATTATCTCGTCCTTTTAATTTCGATGGTCATGAGATTTTTACGACAGTGAGTATTGGAATTGCCTTGAGCAGCACGGATTTTGAATATACGGAAGATCTGCTGCGCGGGGCTGATATTGCGATGTACCGAGCGAAGTCTTTGGGGAAAGCCTGCCACGAAGTCTTTGATACAAAGATGCATAATCAAGCAATGTTTCAAATGCAGCTTGAAAATGATCTCCGTCGAGCTGTCGAGCGCGAGGAGTTTGTTGTTTATTATCAACCGATCATTTCCTTAGTAACCGGACGCTTGGCCGGGTTTGAGGCGTTGGTTCGGTGGGTGCACCCAGACCGTGGGATCATCTCTCCCGGAGACTTTATTCCGATCGCAGAGGAAACGGGATTGATTTTGCCTATGGGGCGGTTAGTTCTACGGGAGGCTTGTCGTCAACTCAGTGAGTGGCAACGCTTGTATCCTCAGCATCATCGTCTAAGTGTGAGTGTGAATCTGTCAAGTCGTCAATTCTCTCAGCGCGGGACCATTGAGCTACTGCAGGATGTCTTGAAGGAGACGGGGTTGAGTCCGGCCTGTTTGAAGCTAGAGATTACGGAAACGGCGATTATGGAGAACACTGAATCGGCAATGGATACCCTGCTTCAGTTGAAATCCATGGGGATCCAGCTTTCGGTGGATGACTTCGGGACTGGGTATTCTTCACTGGGGTATCTCTATCGTTTTCCGATGGATGTGTTGAAAATAGATCAGTCATTTATTAGTAGTGTAGATACTGACGGTGAGAAGTTGGAACTGGTTAGGACCATCATTACCCTTGCCTGGAATTTGGGTATGGAGGTGATCGCAGAAGGTATCGAAACAACTAAGCAATTGGCTCAGTTAAAGATGTTGAAATGTGAGTACGGTCAAGGTTTTTTGTTCTCGAAGCCAATGAGTCCAGCCGATACCCATACTTTTCTTGCCAAAACAAATCCCTTGGAACATCTCGCTCAGGTGTTGCCGAGTTCATCAGCGTCGAGGAAATTTCGCAATTCGTAGGCAGGAACGATCGCCATGGCTATTGAACCGATCCGGATAGTCTGACTACGGGTAGGATACTAGGAACACTTTGTTGTCCTTCCCGCATCTAAAAATATGACGATTGCAACCGAACTCGCTCCTGGAATTACCCAACCTCCCGTTTATAATGTTCCTAAAGAAGTCTTAGTCGGTAAACCCGTTGTTCTGACGGGAAGTTATGATGTGAGACGAATCACTGCTGTGACCTTGAGTGCTGAAGATAAGGTTCCATTGCCTGTGACTTTGAGTGGTGGGACATGGAAAGTAACAATGGCGAAGGGATTTTCATCGGCTGGGGCAAGGTGGTTAAGGCTGCGAGGAACCGATCGCTCTGGTCAGGAAGTCGAGAATAAGGTCTTTTACATCACGGTGAGCCAAGATGCGTTGACCGTTGGACAGAACTTAGTTGTAAAAGTGTTGAACGATACTTTTTTTAAAGTTGCGCCGCTAGACTCCACGCAGCTTAATGATCAGCAGAAAGTATTTGTGAAAGCGGGCCAAACCTTTCGGGTCAATCGCTATGGATTGCTCGATTCCCATCTCAAACTTGAATTGGTGGACCCGATCGGTAGCATTGGCACATTTGGTTACTTCTATGAGGGAGCAGTTCAACTCAGCAAGGGCACTCAGGTTTTCCGGTTCAACATTCACGAGGTGGCAAATACTCCTGCTGATGGCGCACAGCTTTTAGTCAGTACCACGACATTTCTAAAAAAGCGTCTTGCCGATTCCAGTACGCTGGCAGCTAGTGAGAAGACTCAGCTAATGCAGGGCCAGACGTTAAAGATTACGGGTTACGCCTGCATTGGAGGACATTTTCGGGTGACGTTGGCAGAGCCGATCGCCGGATTTGGGGATTCAGGGTTTGTTTATTGGCGGCACATTCGGCTCGCCCGATCGGGGAAAGAGGTTCCATTTGACCCCGATGCGCTGACAGTGACGGTGTTGCAAGATACGGTGATTAAAAAACGTCCAGTGGATTCAAGTACGCTTCCAGCCAGCGATCGGGCGAGTCTCTCCAAAGGACAAATTCTAGGGGTGTCGAGCTATGGGGTTGAAGGCGGTCATATCAAAGTGGCGCTGACGGAAGAGATTGAGAAATTTGGGAATACAGGCTATTTGCATCCGGCTTTTATGAAAATGCAACGCGGAGGCAAAGCAATCAATCCAATTCCCGATCAAGTTGAATTGAATGTGCCGTACTTCTCTCAGCGCGATAATCCACGGTTTAGTTGGTCAACGTGCAATGTTACCTCAATCGCTATGGTGTTCTATTACTATGGTGTGCGATCGAAAGATGGCGGACAACTTGAAGATGAATTGTTGCAATGGTGTTTCGATCGTTACGGTGAAGGATCTCAAACTAGTCATAATTGTTTAAGTGAACTGATTCAATTCTATGGATTTGAACACCGCTTTGAAACAAAAGCATCGCTGACTGATATTCGAGAACAATTGATCGATCGTCATCCTGTTGTACTGTGTGGGTACTTTACCCATGGCGGTCATATCGTTACGGTAGTGGGCTACACGCCGCAGGGCTTGATCGTGAATGATCCCTGGGGAGATGGTTATTCTGGCTATGAAAGTACGGAAGGTCGTAAGTTGTTATATCCCAATAACTATATTGCCGAAATGTGTGGAGTCGGTGCTGATATTTGGGCGCACTTCATTTGGAAAAAGTAGGGATATCTGAGGGCGCTGATGTTGAACGATTTCTGCAACCGTCCGACATCAGCCCGAAAATGAGTTAAGAAGAAGACCGTGATGGGCGATCGTTCTAACTGCTTCACAGAAACTAATTCCCCCTTTTGGGTATCGGTTTAGGTGGCAACTGCATTTAATTTTGCATAGCTGTGAGCCTTTTTCCCAAAGACCAAGTGAGACTCGAATTCATGGCAATCACAATCCAAACTTTAGACTACTTTTTATCTGCATTGCAATAGGTGTTGAATTCACTTGAGATAGCCTTTTCGTCTTTGTTAACAGTTTCTAAGACTGTTGCTGCCTTTTGCAGATCTTTCAGAGACTCTTTAATCTGCTTTTGACCTGTTTCGTTAGCCTCAACTTTTGTAAATTGAGTCAGAATGTCAGCAACCTGCATTAAAGATTGGGCAGCGGTGGAATAGGTCGTGACGGTCCGATCGCGGTAGCCCACCAATTTTTCATCTTTCAAATCAGCAGCCTTAACGTTGGTGATGAAGCTATCGAGTTCTCCCACGAGGGTTTTCACTTTAGCGGAGGCTTCTTTGGAGATTCGGTGAAGGTCTTGGATGCTTTTGATCCCGCTTGCAGGACTCATTTCTTTCCCGACGGCTTCAAACTTTTTGCCGAGTCCAGAGGCTTTGTTGATTTCGGTGGATAAGGTGTTGCACTGAGTAACTTTGCTGGATCCACAAGCCGTTAATATCATGCTCACAAAAGCACAAGCAGCTAGGGTTTGAACGATCGATCGGGTTTTCATGTATTAGATGCCGTGTCTTGTGAGATGACGAATATACGTGGAATCTTGAAGAAATTAGGACGATCGGACCCAAGTTTTTTAATCAGGTTGCAATCGGGACTATCGCAGTTCATTTTCACATGCTCGAACCCTAGAGCGGTAAAGTAGAACTGTCCTATGCCGCATCTCCGCATGGTTACAGATTATTTAGAACGGATTCTGACGGCTCGTGTGTATGACGTAGCCCAAGAGACTCCGCTGGACGTTGCGCCCAATCTCTCCAAGCGTCTGAACAATACGCTGTTTTTAAAGCGCGAGGATATGCAATCGGTGTTTTCATTCAAGCTGCGGGGTGCCTACAATAAAATGGCGCAACTGAATGATGAACAACTCGCAAAGGGTGTCATTGCCGCCTCTGCCGGAAACCATGCGCAGGGTGTGGCGTTGGGCGCGCAACGATTGGGGACAACTGCAACGATCGTCATGCCCGTTACCACTCCGCAAATGAAAGTGGATGCCGTGATGGCGCGGGGTGCAGACGTTATATTGTATGGCGATTCCTATGATGATGCTTGTGCCTATGCAAAGAACTTGGAAATTGAAAAAGGCTTGACGTTTATTCACCCGTTTGATGATCCAGATGTGATTGCGGGGCAGGGGACGATCGGGATGGAAATACTGCGGCAATCGCGGCAACCCATTCATGCGATTTTTATTGCGATCGGCGGTGGTGGTCTCATTTCTGGCGTTGCGGCATATATCAAACGCTTGCGTCCTGAAATCAAAATCATTGGAGTGGAACCTGTTGATTCCAATGCTATGCAACAGTCTTTAAAGGCTGGGCATCGGGTAAAACTCAATCAAGTGGGTTTATTTGCGGATGGTGTGGCGGTTAAAGAGGTCGGCGTGGAAACCTTTCGGCTGTGTCAAGAGTATGTGGATGATATTATTCTGGCGGATACGGATGCGATTTGTGCGGCAATTAAGGATGTGTTTGAAGATACGCGATCGATTCTTGAACCTGCAGGCGCTTTAGCCATTGCCGGAGCTAAGGCTTATGTTGAACAAACTGGAATTACCGGGCAGAATTTGATTGCGATCGCGTGCGGGGCGAATATGAACTTCGATCGGTTGAGGTTTGTGGCCGAACGGGCCGAACTGGGAGAACGCCGAGAAGCTATTTTTGCCGTTACTGTTCCGGAAGAACGGGGCAGTTTTCGACGGTTTTGTGAATGTTTGGGCAAACGAAATATTACGGAATTCAATTACCGAGTTGCGGGTGAATCGGAAGCGCATGTCTTTGTCGGAGTTCAAATTTCAAGTCGTCAGGATGCGGTTGTCATTCGTGAAGCCATAGAAGACGGCGGGTTTAAGGCGATCGATTTGACAGACGATGAATTTGCTAAGTTGCATTTGCGATATATGGTGGGGGGCCGATCGCCCTTAGCAAATAATGAATTACTCTATCGGTTTGAATTTCCCGAACGTCCCGGCGCAATGATTTTGTTTTTGCAATCAATGAGTCCGAATTGGAATATTAGTTTGTTTCATTACCGGAATCATGGGGCGGATTATGGGCGGATTCTCGTGGGAATGCAGGTACCACCACAGGAAATGAATAAATGGCAAGCATTTCTAGATAGTTTGGGCTATCAATGGTGGGAAGAAACTCACAATCCAGCCTATGCATTATTTTTAAAATAGTTTTTGGGATAATGCTATGAAAATTTAGATATTAATGTTAAAAGATTACGGGTGCGATCGGTCAACAATGTTTTGCGGTACATGTCTGCGACCTTACGAATACCGTCGGCTTGGGTGGGATAGGGATGAATGACGGCGGCAAGTTTACCTAAACCAATTTTGTTTACGATCGCTGTTGTGATTTCGCTAATCATTTCACCCGCATGATTAGCCACAATGGTCGCCCCAAGAATCTCGTCACTACCCTCGCGAAGGAGAACTTTAACAAATCCATTTTCCTCACCATCGGTAATAGCCCGATCGACCGTATTCATTGGGATTGTAATTGTAGTGGTCGGAACTTTTGCTTGATGTACATAAAGTCCAACATGGGCAATTTCTGGCTGAGTATAGGTCACCCAAGGCATTACTAAATTACTTAGCTTTGATTTACCGAATCCAAAGGGTGAAAAGAACGCGTTTTTAATCACAATTCGGGCTGTAAAATCTGCCGCATGGGTAAACTTCCAATCCATACAAACATCACCCGCTGCGAAGATATGAGGCTGACTGGTTTGAAGATAGTCATTCACAAGAACGCCTCTATTATTATCAAATTCAATGCCGATCGCCCCTAAATTCAAGTTCTCGACATTGGGCTGCCGTCCGGCTCCAATCAAGATTTCATCGACTACGATTTCGGTGGTTTGATTGTTTGGTAATTGAATGGTTAAACATTTGCCCCGATCGCTTGTCGTAACACTCTGACATTGAGCATTAGTTAAAATATTTACGCCATCTTGCTTCAATTGAGTTTGTACAATAGCAGCAGCATCTGGATCTTCTTTATCGAGTAATTGGGCATTCTTATGAATTAACGTCACCTCAGAACCCAATCGCTGAAACGCCTGAGCCAATTCACACCCGATCGGGCCACCACCAATCACCGCCAATCGTTTTGGACGTTCAGTTAAGGAAAAGACTGATTCATTGGTTAAAAATCTGGCTTCATTCAATCCAATCACATCAGGATATTTAGCCCGCGCACCCGTAGCAATTATCGCTTTTTTGAATTTGAGCGATGCACCTAAAACCGTGATGTGGTGGGTGTCTTCAAACTGTGCTGCCCCAAAAAATACATCAATTCCCAGATCTCGAAATCGCTGTGCTGAATCATTCTGGCTAATTTCCGATCGGACCTTTCGCATTCGTTCCATTACCGATGCAAAATCTACCGATACGCCTTGCGTCGATACTCCCAAGCTTGATGCGTTCTGAATTTCACCAATAACCCGCGACGATCGAATCAAACACTTTGACGGCACACACCCCACATTCAAACAATCACCACCCATGGATTCTTTTTCAATCAATGCAATCTTCAATCCAATCCCAAGCCCCGCACTACCAGCCGCCACTACCAAGCCAGCCGTCCCCGCTCCAATTACAACTAAATCATACTCAGATTGAGGCGTTGGATTGATCCAATCATTTGGATGAACGTGGTTGAGTAATTGCCGATCGTAATCATCTATAGGATTCATAATGTTATTCCTCAATACTTTGATCAAGTGCTTTTTGGGCAATGCGAGTGATGTAGATAGTTGCACCGATCGTAACCATAAAACCAATAATTTTAGCAATCCACTGCAATCGTTCTGTTTCAGGATTTATAAGTGTATTCTGCGTTCCAATCAATGCAATATTGCCAATTAATGATCCAATGTAAACATACAAAATCGTCCCTGGAATCATACCGATCGAACCGAGTATATAATCCTTAAGCGAAACCTGCGTAATTCCAAAGGCATAATTCAATACATTAAAGGGAAACAAAGGTGAAAGACGGGTTAGCAATACAATTTTGAATCCATTTTTCGCCACCGCTGCATCGATCGCCCCAAACTTTGGATAGCTCACCATCTTATCGGTCACCCAATCACGAGCAAAATTTCGACCAACTAAAAATGCGATCGTAGCCCCTAAGGTTGCCGCAATAAATACATACACCGTCCCCAACCCCAAGCCAAACAAAACACCCCCACCCAAGGTCAAAATCAATCCCGGCACAAATAAAACAGTTGCCAAGTTATAAATCAAAATAAATCCGATCGGTGCGATCGGTCCCAAGCCCTGAACCCAGCTTAGCGAATCTCTCAAGATGTCTTGTAGCATTGAATGCTCCAACAAGTGGGAAAAATAACAAAACCCGATTCCCAAAGGACGAAAATAACCCTGCCCCCAACCCCCAATTCTGGGGGCTATTGATTGAGCCGCCTAAATCCCCCAAAATTTGGAGACTTTAAAAACTCTTGTCCCCCCAGAATTGGGGGCTAGGGGGCGGTTCGTCAGAGACTTTGCCTAGATCCTAATCACTTGTGTTTATTCTTCAAGTCCAAAAACCTCATCAAACACCTTACCGACCTTACTTCCAGTATCGATCGAAGACATTGGGTCTTTACGCAAACGATGACGCAGACACAAGGTAACAATGCGACGAATATCATTTACTGTCACTTCAGTCCGATTCTCGTAGGCTGCAAGTGCCTTTGCTGCACGGTTAGTCACAATATCGCCACGCAATCCGTCTACATCTAATTCAGAACAAACTTGAGAGATTTTGACTCGCAAATCATGATCAATTTTAATGCCCTTCAGACGCTCTTGAGCCTGAACGATTTTTTCCTGTAAACCATCTTGTTGAGACTGGAATTCAACCAAAAATGTCGCAGAATTGGCATCAAATTCGGTCCGTTGTTCAACGATTTGGACCCGTAATTCTGGATCTTTCACCGTCCGAATTTCAGCGTGCATTCCAAACCGATCGAGCAATTGAGGCCGCAGTTCACCTTCTTCTGGATTGCCTGACCCAACCAATACAAACCGCGCCGGGTGACGAATTGAAATCCCTTCACGCTCCACGGTATTCCAGCCCGATGCCGCAGAATCGAGTAATACATCGACTAAGTGATCATCGAGAAGATTGACTTCATCCACATACAAAATGCCGCGATTTGCTTTTGCTAACAATCCAGGCTCAAAGGCTTTAATTCCTTCAGAAAGCGCTTTTTCAATATCGATCGTGCCACAAACTCGATCTTCAGTTGCACCCAGGGGCAAGTCCACCATTTGAACTTTCTTCTTGGCGATCGTAACTGTATTTCCCTGTTCAATGAACGCCCGCACCTCATCGCCCATAATTTCAGGATCAGTCGGATGGCTATTAAATGGGTCATCCGCGACAACATCAATTTCAGGGAGAAGGTCAGCCAACGCACGAATGGTAGTCGATTTTCCCGTACCCCGATCGCCCATAATCATCACCCCTCCAATTTTGGGATCAATGATATTGAGGATGAGAGCCAGTTTCATTTCCTCCTGACCGACGATGGCCGTAAATGGAAATACTGCACGGCGGCGCAGTTGGATTGGAGCATCAGGAGTCATTACCACAGGATTTTCTCTTGTCTTAATTTAGGGTTGGATTGGTCGATTGAACGAAATCTGTTGTTTGAATGGGATTCATTGTCGCATGTCGTCGAGACCCGATCGCCCAGCTCCCTTAAAAGCTCCTGTGTACACACAGTTTGATCTGTTCCCATTTTCATTGAAACCCGATCCCCCTAGCCCCCTTGAAAAGGGGGAACAAGAATAGATCTTATTTCATAGTCCCCCTTTTTAAGGGGGATTTAGGGGGATCGGGT
>JAYVUU010000218.1:0-11284 GCA_043787635.1 Synechococcales cyanobacterium
CGAACAGAGTAAATCTGTGAAGGCGGGTGCTACGAAGCAGAAACCCTAAGAAGTGATTCTTAGAATCCCTGTCTCTTTAGAGCGGGGAGTAGTCAACAAACTCTAGTAGGCACCGTTATTCTTGGGGAAGATCACTACACCGATCGTCCTAATAATAATTACCATATCCATAGCAAAGCTACGATTAGCCACATAGTAGGCATCCATGCGGACCCGCTGAGGATAGGGAATATCATTACGACCTGAAACTTGCCACATCCCCGTAATTCCTGGTCTTGCCTGAAGAACGATCGCCATTTTATCGCCATAGCGCGATAACTCTCCCGGAACCAGCGGACGGGGACCCACGACGCTCATATCCCCCATCAAGACATTCCAAAACTGAGGAAATTCATCTAGACTGGTGACCCGTAATAATCGACCCGCCCAAGTGATACGCGGGTCATATTTCAATTTAAAACTCGCTTCAAATTCTTTTTGAAGATCGGGGGAGGCTTGAAGTAAATCTCCTAAAATCCGATCGGCATCATAGATCATTGTACGAAATTTAATGCAGCCAAATCGTCGATAGTGTTTACCCACTCGCTCTTGAACGTAAAACACCGGACCCTGAGATCCAATGGCGACTACAAATGCAATTAACAAATAAAATGGGGAAAATAGGATCAAAACCGAAAGTGAAAACCCAATGTCAAACAGTCGCTTTGTAGTCATGCGATCGACCCAATGTCTAGATGTTAGTGTCGGAAGCAAACACTCCGGGATTTCACCATTTGATGAGTGGGGTGTTAAACGGTTATCGTCGGCAGATAGTCTCGACTGTTTATCCGCGAGCATAGGGATTTTCAACATTCACAAGGGAGATGGTGGATGAGAACAATCCTAGATTGAGAGGGCATCATAATCTACAACCATATCAACTTAATGTTGAGCTGAACGTTCAACTGACATGACCATTCTCAGTGTGAAAAGTACGCGCTCCCCAAACAATACGACTTTTGTATAATAAAAATGTACTAGTCTAAAAAATATTTTTTGCGCAATTCCCTCCTCAATATGCCGTTATTCACCGAAGCCGTAGTATGGTTAAGGTTAATAGAACGTAACAATTCTCTAAGAAATACGGCTCCCTGTGCAAGAAGATTTTCGTTTAATTTTAGACTTGGTAACGGTGTTAGCAGCAGCGGCGGCGGGTGGCTTATTTGCCGCATTGCTGAAGCAGCCTGTGCTGTTGGGGTATTTGATCGCTGGGATCATCGTGGGTCCGACGGGGCTGGGCCTGATTAAAGAAGTGGTGCAAGTAGAGACGCTGGCACAGTTCGGGGTGGCCTTTTTGCTCTTTGCCTTGGGAGTTGAATTTTCTTTTTCTGAGTTGCGTAAAGTTCAGGCGATTAGTCTAGGTGGCGGTGGGTTGCAAATTGCCCTAACCATCTTGATCACAACCCTGGCATCGCTTGGGCTGGGCTGGGTTACGTCTCCCGCACAGGGGGTATTCTTGGGCGCGATTTTGTCGTTGTCTTCGACGGCGGTGGTGCTGAAGTCGTTGATGGAGGGCAATGAAGCTGAGACCTCCCACGGGCAGGTAATGTTGGGTATTTTGGTGGTGCAGGATTTAGCGCTGGGGCTGATGTTGGCGGTGTTGCCTGCCTTGGATAAGCCGATCGAGGAGATTGGGTTGGCGATCGGTTGGGCGTTGGTGCAGACCGGGCTGTTTGCGCTCTGTGCGATCGCGGCGGCAATTTGGGTGGTGCCGGGGCTGTTGCGGCTGTTGGCAAAAACAGAGAGCCGAGAATTATTTTTGTTGGGTGTGGTGGCGCTGTGTTTAGGAATTGCCTTGATTACGGAGGCGCTGGGGTTATCGATCGAGATGGGCGCTTTTGTGGCGGGCTTGATGATTTCGGAGGCGGAGTATGCGGATGAGACGCTGACCTATGTGGAGCCGCTGCGGGATATTTGCGCCACGATTTTCTTTGCCTCGATCGGCATGTTGATTGATCCAGTATTTGTTTGGACTCACTTAGAGCTGATTTTGGGTTTGGTTGCATTGGTTCTAGTGGGTAAGTTTTTAATCATTGCGCCATTGGTGAAGCTGTTTGGCTACCCATTACGGACGGCGCTGATTGCGGGCTTGGGCTTGGCGCAGATTGGTGAATTTTCTTTTGTGTTAGCGAGCGAAGGTCAGGTTTTGGGGCTGGTGTCCCGTCAGGTGTATCTCTTAATTTTGGGCACGACAGCCGTAACTTTGGTGGTTACGCCGTTTATTTTACGGGCTGTACCCACCTTGTTTTCTTGGGCTGAGTCGGTGCCATTTTTGGCGAAATTCCTGGTGCAATCCGATCAGCCGCTCGATGTGGCTGAAGATTTACCCCAGAGCAATCATGTTGTGGTGTGCGGCTATGGCCGAATTGGTAAAAATATTGTCAAACTCTTGCGGGAGCAGGATTGTCCTGTGGTGGTGGTGGATCAATCCGAGAGCCGGATTCAAATGCTGCGAGATCAGGGGATTCCCTATGTCTATGGCAATGCGTCGAGTTTGTATGTGTTGGATAAGGCGGGTGTGAATGAGGCTAGGGGGATGGCGATCGCATTGCCCGATCCGATGAGTATGCGGCTATGTTTGAAACGATCGCTGGATCTTGCGCCCGAGTTAGACATTGTGGTACGGGCGATCAAGCCCCAAGATATTGAGTCACTGTATCAACTTGGAGCGCGGGAAGTGGTGCAGCCTGAGTTTGAGGCAAGTTTGGAGTTGTCAGCGCATTTATGGTCAGGTCGTGGCTTGTCAGTCCCGCTCGCTCAAAAACGGGTGCAGGCAATTCGAGATTCTCGCTATGCAGAATTGTTGCCTGCCCGATCGGAGGCGCAGGTGGCCCGTGAGGTGAAGTCGGCAGCGCGTGATTTGAACAATCGCTGGTATGGGCTACCCGATGATTCCCCATTGTTGGGGTTGACGCTTGAGGAAACCGATTGTCGGCGCTTGACGGGCGTAACGGTGATGGCGATTCGGAGAGTGGGCGACCAGGAGATTGATTATCCTGATCCGTCTGAAACCCTGGAACAGGGCGATCGGCTTTTACTCGTAGGCGAAAGTTCGGAGATGGATGCCTTTGATGAATTAGCAAAAGGTGAAGCGGCGGTGCCCTCCCCGCAGAATTCTTGCCAGTGGGTTCGGGTGACGGACAGCAGTCAGCTTGTGGATCAAACGATCGCAGATCTCTATCGTCTAACACCTAAAGCCGTCCAGATTCAAGCCATACGACGGGATGGTAAGTTTATGCGCTTACCTGAGCCAGAGACTTTGATTGGGACGGGCGATCGGCTGCTGCTGTGTGGATCGTTGGACGCGCTGTCAGCAGTGAGTGGATTGACTTAGAACCCCTGTTTACGATCGCCCCTGTAGGGACTTCTTCTCCATTCGTCTTTATGATCGAGCTTGCAGATGTGCCATTTCTACAAACCGACTGACCCGGTTGGGGTCGATCGTATTTTCGCGTTTTCCTTGTCGTTTGAGTGAACTAGAGACAATAACACCATCGGAAATTTTCATAAATTGAGCCACATTGCCCCAGTCTGCACCACTGCCAATTAAAACAGGAGTTTCCCCCGCTGATTCCTTGGCGAGCTTAACTTGATCCACATCTGGCGGATACCCCGTTGCTGACCCTGAAATAATCACCGCATCCGCAAGACCACGATCAACAGTGTCATGGATTGCCGTTACCAAGTCAGACGTACTCAAGGGCTGCGCATGTTTAACCAAGACATCTGCAAAAATTTTGACATCGCTCCCCAGTTCTCGGCGATAGCGCATCAACTCATGGGCGCGGCCTTCAATAATGCCCTGGTCTGTCACCATGGCCCCGCTCCATACATTGACCCGAATAAATTGAGCGTCCGTACAACTGGCGATCGCAATGGCACTTCTCGCATCGTTTCGCAGCACATTAATTCCGATCGGCAACATGACAAGATTCTGCAACCGTTGGACTGCGATCGTCATGGCACTGACTACCGCCGGATCCACCTGATCTTTTGGAAAGGGTGCATCAAAAAAATTCTCGACAATAATGCCATGAACGCCGCCCGATGCCAACGCTGTTGCTTCCTGTTCCGCCCGATCGATAACCGCTTTGAGACTGCCTCCCCAACGCGGAGATGTCGGTAAAGGCAAGAGATGCACAACCCCAATAATGGGAGTCTGCGTTTTGAAAATCTGTTTTAAGTCCACGGGAATTTAACTCGGAATGGGGTAACAGCGATCGGTTCGGCTAGGTCGGCGTTTTTAAACGGCGGTTTAAAGCAGAATCTATCTTACCGAAAAATGTTCGTCGGTTTAGGATGAGATGAACACCACCTTGATGGATGACAAAACTTTATGCTGCTTCATCGTTCGACTTGGCAAGAAGTAGAGGCTTATCTTGAAACCTCTAAAGGCATTATTTTACCCATCGGATCTACTGAGCAACACGGTCCCAACGGCTTGATTGGCACCGATGCGATTTGTGCAGAAGCGATCGCGACGGGCGTTGGGGAGAATACAGGGGCGATCGTTGGGCCAACCATTAATGTTGGGATGGCGCTGCATCACACGGCTTTTCCCGGCAGCATGAGCTTGAAGCCTAGCACCATGATTTTGGTCCTGCGGGACTATGTGACCACATTGTCAAAGGCGGGATTTCGCAAATTTTTCTTTATCAACGGTCATGGTGGAAACATCGCGGTGATGAAAGCGGCGTTCTCAGAGTGCTATGAACACTTGGCAGAATTACGAATTGAAGAGGCAGACCAAGTGCAATGTGTCGTTAGCAACTGGTTCATGGGCGGCGGCGTATATCGGCTTGCTAAGGAGCTTTACGGAGACCGCGAAGGTTCCCATGCCACCCCCAGTGAGGTGGCGCTGACCCAGTACATCTATCCAGAATCAATTAAATCGGTGGAGTTCGATCCGAATGCGCCCAGCGGTCACAAGATCTACAGCGCTGTTGATTTTCGCCGTCGATTTCCCGATGGTCGTATGGGTTCTAATCCTGCGCTTGCCACGCCTGAACACGGCAAGCGTTTCTATGATATTTCGGTTGAGGAAACGACAAAATCTTATCTGGAGTTCTTAGCAGCAGAGTAGAAATTTTCGCCCCTGCTGCCAGAGCGATCGGGTTCAATTTTGCTTCTGATGAAAGGCAAGAAACCCCGATCGTTTTTGTATCATTCTTTGCCTAACTTATATAAGTTTCGATCGTCTCCCGATATTGGCTTTTCGACTTCACTCCCATTAGTTCTGCAACCTTGTCTTTATTCTTAAAAAACTGAATGGTCGGAGTCCCGACAACACCCGCCGACTCAGCGATTTCAGGATCTTCCGTAACATCAATTTCGATGTAATGCATTCGACCTTCAAACTCACCCACAACCTTACTTAAAATTGGACTCAAACTATGGCAAGGTCCACAGCTCGGCGATGCATACTTCACCATAATTAGCCGATCGGTGTCGTGATATAACTTACGTAATGCATAGCCGCCTACATAGCGCGTTGCCGTAATATCAAAATTTGCCGAAGTGGTGGTAGCTTTCGCTTTGACTTTAGGTTCAGGCTTAGGCTCACTCACCGCCGCTGTTTCTGTTTGATGGAACTCAATTTCTAACCCATTCATCGACAAATAGCGTTCGGCCAAAAGTGCCGCCGCACAGCCTGTTCCCGCCGCCGTAATTGCTTGACGGTATTCATGATCTTGAACATCACCCGCTGCATATACGCCTTCAACACTGGTCTTAACCGTGCCAATTTGCGGAACAATATATCCCGTCTCGTCTAGTTCTAATTGGTCTTTGAATATGTCGGTGTTTGGACTATGACCGATCGCATAAAATAATCCTTTCGCTTCAATATCCTTGACGGCTTGAGTGATCCGATCGCGCACCTTCACGCCCGTTAGAAACCCATTTTCACCAAATACATCTACGGCTTCCGTATTCCAATGAATCGTAATTTTCGGATTATTTAAAACACGGTCCTGCATGGCCTTACTCGCCCGCAGTTTGTCGCCCCGCACCAACATATGAACATGGGTGCCATATTTTGTTAAATACACTCCCTCTTCCGCCGCCGTATCGCCGCCGCCGATGATTACCAGCGGCGCATTTTTAAAAATTGGCGAAGCCCCATCACAAATGGCACAGGCCGACATTCCCGAATTCCAATATTGCGCTTCACTGGGCAACCCTAACCGTTTAGCCGTCGCCCCGGTCGCAATGATAATACTGTGGGCGCGCACCGTCCGATCGGTGGAAGTAATCACAAAAGGTCGCTGTCCCAAATCTACCGAAACTACGTCTTCCGTATGCAACTCTGCCCCCCACCGCGCCGCCTGAGCCTTCATTCTCACCATCAATTCTGGTCCCGTAATGCCCTCCGGAAATCCAGGAAAATTTTCCACTTCCAATGTCGTCATGAGCTGCCCGCCCGGAACTCCGCCCATTTGCTGCCCTTCAAACATCAACGGCTTCAAGTTCGCCCGCCCCGCATAGATTGCTGCCGTATATCCCGCAGGACCAGATCCAATAATGACAACATTTTCAATAGCGTTTTCAACAGTATTTTCCATCATGGCGTTGGTGGCAAAATTAAAATGAGTGGGCAAAAAAGATGGCAAAGTCATAATGACTTCGATTTTTAGTTTAACAGAAACTACGGAAAATCATGGGCTGCTTCTGGATTCAATGGCTCCAAGGGTCTACCACAGGGACATTCTGCGTAGGCCATTTTCGCACGCAAAAATATAAAATCTTCCCGCGATTCAATTTCAGCAATGCCTAAAAAATCTTCCTGTTGGGTCTCAGAGTTCCATCGTCTTGCGCGGCAGACGTGACCCACGGGCAACTCTTGATCCGGCGGTGCTATTTTCTGACCATTGCACCAGCGCCAAGTTTCTTCATCGTTCAGCAAGACTGATGGGTGATGCATTAAGGGTTGTTCTACAGCGGTTAGGACTAAGGATTGATTTTCGATCGCCGTCTCGATCGCCTCAAAGGTTAAACTATTTGCCAAATCAAACCCACTGCTATGGGTCCGAGTCAACCCCGCCAACGTCGCCCCCGTCCCCAATACGGCACCCAGATCACGAGCGATCGCCCGAATATAAGTTCCACCGCCGCAGGTAATGTCGAGTTCAATTTCTGGAAACTCTCCTGTGCGCCAAGCCAAAACCTTAATCTCAGACACCTGCACCGTCCGCATCGGCACATCCACCGCCACCCCCGATCGTGCTAAATCGTAGAGCCGTTTCCCATCGACTTGAATTGCGCTGAATGCCGGAGGAATTTGATTAATGGTCCCGATGAATTGCGGTAGTAGCGCGTTGATTTGCTCCAACGTAATGTCAGGGCAAGCTGTTTGCGTCAAAACTTCGCCTTCTAGGTCATCTGTTGTCGTTGTAAGGCCAAACCGGACGATCGCTCGATAAGCCTTAGACTGCGGTAAAAATTGTAATAATCGGGTCGCTCGACCGATCGCGATCGGTAACACTCCATCCGCCATCGGATCCAAGGTTCCAGCATGACCAATCTTTTTAGTGTTTAACAGTCGCCGCAACCGTGCCACACAGTCATGGGAGGTAAAAGTCAGTGGCTTGTGAAGATTCAGAAATCCATCCATAACGCTTAAATCGTAAAGTCTAAATACTAAGGCAAGAGAAAATTAGTTTAAACCAGAACGATCGATCATAATAATCAAAGAACACGGTCTCGTGACTAAAACAATAGATATTTCAATCCGCAACATCAACCCATGCAGAATCTTTTTATCTATCGATTATTTTCGGATCCGATATTTTTTGTTCGTTACATCGTCATCATCATCGGCTCGATCGTCATCCACGAACTGGCCCACGGCTTCGCCGCCATGTCTCAAGGTGACAACACCCCCAAAACCTCTGGTCACATTACGCCGGATCCTATTGTCCATATGGGATGGGTGTCCATTATTTTTCTTTGTGTTTCCGGTATGGCTTGGGGATTAATGCCTGTGACTCCCTCCAAATTTCGCCATGGTCGTTGGAGTGACATTGCGGTTTCTGCGGCGGGTCCGGTCTCAAACTTAGTCTTGGGAACTCTGGCGGTAGTGGTTGCTATAGTCGGTGTCCGGAGCGGAGCGACAATGATCAGTGAAACATTCTGCATAATGGCAGCTCAAATCAACTTCTCACTGTTTGCGCTCAACATGCTACCCATCCCGCCTTTAGATGGCTTTCATATCTACAGCCAGATTTTCCCAAGGCTAAAGGTGCTCGAAACGCCCGAAATAAGTATGTTTTTGATGTTTGCTATCTTCAGTATTCCAGCCGTTGGCGTGGGTATAGGTCTTGTGTCATCCGCAATGGTCCAGACCATTGTTGCGTTGCTGGTTTAGACCTGTATCCCTACAGTTTTTAAGGCTTCAAGTGCCTCATCCGCCGATCGTAATCGCCGACTAGGATTTATTTCTGTTGTTTGCTGAAGCCACCTCGTAAACGGCTCGCCGAGGGTAACGCTAGATAAATCGTAATAGCCACCTTTACGGAATAAGTCTGTAGGTGCCTTACCCGTCAGCATCGCAATTAAAGTCATTCCCAAACTGTAGATATCCGAGGCTAAAACGGCCCGTCCACCAAATTGCTCTGGAGGCATGTAACCGTAGGTGCCCACGATCGTAAAGTTTTGGGTTTCCATGCTTTTTAACGCCTTTACAGTCCCAAAATCGACCAAATGGGGACGACGATCTTGACCAAGTACAATGCTGCTGGGCTTGAGATCTCGATGGAGAATGGGCGGGTTGTGGCTATGGAGATGACCAATGATTTTGAGCAGAACAACTGCCATTTTCAGGGCTTCCTCCTCTGTAAATATACGACCCCGATCGAGGATTTTCTGAAGCGATGTGCCCGGAACGTAAGATTGAACCAAGGCGATCGCTCGACTAGTCGGTAAAGACTGTTCAAAATATTCTAAAAATTTCGGCACACAAGGATGATTGATGGTCTGGAGTGTCTGGACCTCTCGCTCGAATAACTTCAGATCATCTGGATTCAATTCACCGTCCACAAACAAGAGCTTGACCACTACCTGCTGCCCTGTGACCAGATCCGTTGCCTGCAACGTCCAGCGCCCAGCCTTTTTCCCCAGTTGTTTCTCGACTTTGTACCGATCGCCTAGAAGTTGGCCAGCCATGAGTTAACGTCCTTAGAGCACTATAGAGAGATATTGATCGTAATTTGTTACAGTCGTTTGCACTGTAGAATCTTCCCTCACCAAACGGTATGGTTAAGGATGAGTTCAGACTTTACTGCACCTTACCAACTTGCTATGACTCCTGCCACATCCCTTCGACATGAACAGAACCCGACGATCCGACAATTGGCCGATCTCATCGATGCTATCTGGACCGAATCCCTGGACTTAACACCCTATTTTCTACCTGAAGATTTGGGCTATGTGGAAGGTCGGATGGATGGAGAGCGGCTTGTGATTGAGAACAAGTGCTACCAAACGACTCAATTTCGTAAGATACATCTAGAACTAGCCAAAATTGGCAACGGTCTAGACATTCTCCACTGCGTTATGTTTCCCCGATCGGACTACGCACTACCGATGTTTGGCGTTGATTTAGTTGCGGGACGAGCCGGAATCAGCATGGCCATTGCAGATCTTTCTCCCATTAGTGGCGATCGTAGACTGCCGCCATCTTACAGTGAAGCGCTAGAAGCATTGCCTGAATTTGAATTCAAAAAGGTGCGAACATTCCCAATGTGGGGCGATATTTTTTCTCCCCACTGCCTGTTTATCCACCCAGACGGAGCCGAGGAAGAACTCAGCTTCGTCACTCGTGTCACTCAATACCTAGAACTGCACTGCCGTCTAGCTGTCCAAACTTTGCCCACCCCCGATCGCAGTGATGAAATTGTGGCTGCCCAAAGCTACTACTGCACGCGTCAACAGGAAAATGACAAAACAAGACGAGTATTAGAAAAAGCCTTTGGAACCGCTTGGGCCGATCGTTACATGACCACTGTTCTGTTTGATATGGCTGATACTCCATCTTAAAACTCGGGTAAATTATGAATGGAGAAATCGATACCTTAGATGGAGATTAGATCAATGACAGCGGTGTTGTCTGGTATTTTCTGGGGTGTTCTGAAGATGACCCTGGGAATTCGAGTGACAGAAGCGGAGGAGTTGGAGGGATTGGACATCAGCGAACATGGCATGGAAGCTTACAGTGGTTTTGCAAAGGATATTCTTCCGAATAGTTGGTTTAGCAAACTCTAAGCGTCTGACTCGCTGTTCCAACATTACGATCGGAACTCATCGACTAATTCAATATTTTCCATGTGGCAGCCTAGGGTTTTATGATCCTAGGCTTTTTAGTTTTATATTTTCCTTCAACATTCTCAAATAGCGCCAACCGATCGTTCTGTTCAGCCTGCGATCGGTCTTGTCGTGTGGGTCACTCTTCGGAGATTTATGGAACAAATAGCTTTAGTTCTAATTAAGCTGAAAACCTTTTCCCTAGCGAGAATTTGCCCGAGCACCCCATGGCTGAAAACAAAAATGTGCTACAGGATACAGAATTGCTGCTTCATAATTGATGAAACTCAATTATGAAGATTGTTTTTCTCTATTTTTAAATTAGGAATCAAAATCCTTCATTAGGATTGTTGAAGTGTTTTCCATTTAGAGTTGTAAAACTTTTCTAGTCTCTTTGCCTGTGTCATCGTTCTTTGTGTGGTTCGGAAGGTTATGAGCGTGTTGAATTTTATTTCTAAAATAGGACTGGTGGCGATCGCCCTGATTCTTGTGCCTAGGATTGGAGATTTCGCTTGGGCTGCAGATGCACCCACGGCTGAATCTGCGCAGAAAGCTGCAGAGGGAGCGCTGTCTAGTGCAGATACGGCCTGGATGTTGATTTCGACGGCTCTGGTTCTCTTCATGACACCAGGACTCGCATTCTTTTACGGTGGCTTTGTCCGTGCCAAGCATGTGTTAAATACCTTGATGATGTCGCTGATTCTGATGGGGATTGTCGGAGTAAGCTGGGCGCTATTTGGCTATAGCTTGTCCTTCGCACCCGGAAATGCGTTCATTGGAGGTTTTCAGTGGGCGTTTTTGAATGGCGTGGGTCTTGATACAAGTGGATATTTGAATGGCTCCAATCCTGCGGAAGTCGTTTCCTACGCGGGCACTATTCCCCATCAACTGTTTATGCTGTATCAGATGACCTTTGCGATCATCACGCTAGCTCTGATTTCAGGGG
>JAYVUU010000219.1:0-4822 GCA_043787635.1 Synechococcales cyanobacterium
ACACCTTATGAAACTGATACAATGCAGTGCAGACAAGGTTTTTATGTTTTGTGAGTGCCATTTATCCTGAACCGAGAGTAAAGACAGTGCCATTACTTCACCCAAATATGTTAACCAGAGATAAAACTTGAGGAGTCAGTAGATATGCGGGTCTTATGATTGGAAATTATTATCATTCCCCAAAGCCCTTTTGTAACCCGTGAAACGGAAGATTAGAAAGCTTTTGATTTTAAAATAGAAATTTAAATCTCTTGATTAATCCTATGAAACTCAATGGCAATATATTTAAGCTTTTATTTCGTTTATCTTCATAGTTCAGAGTCTCCTCAGTAGAGATGTGAAATCAGTTCTAGGGTTCATTCAAATACCCCAACTGCCGCCGAGATTCAAACAGCCCGATCGCTACGCTAACTGAGAGATTTAGGCTGCGAACGCCCGTTTCTCCCATAGGGATTCTGACTAAGTTTGTGCATTGGTCGCAGACTTCAGGCGACAACCCACTTGTTTCCTTACCGTAGATTAGCCAGTCGTCATCACGGTATTCGATTTGTGTATAACTCAATCGTCCACGAGTGCTAAAGCCAATCCATCGACCTCCTAGTTCTTGACTATGGCGCGCAAAATCTTCAAAGGAGGCATGGCAAGTCAGGGGTACGTATTGCCAATAATCAAGACCCGCCCGTTTTAGGTACTTGTCGCTTAACTCAAAACCCAATGGTTCGATCAAATGCAGCTCTGTTCCTGTAGCGGCGCAGGTTCGGGCGATGTTTCCCGTATTCGGTGGAATTTCTGGATTAACAAGGACAATACGAGGCATGGGAGGGGATTTCGGGGATATGGAGGACAGAATCTTGTGCCGATCGGCTTAATCTCTGAGGCTGAGACTTATAGATTTTCTTAATACTTTGGTTCGATCGGGTGATTGATTAGTTTTTCAAATCAATGGTGGGGAATATTTCAAGAAATATGATTTTTTCTCCTCCTATATATTCCAGAAAATCAGACTTAGAGAAGACTCACTTCTGATCTGAGGGACATTTCTTGGGCTTTCATGTCTTCGATCGCGTATTCGATCACTTGTTCACGGCTCCAACCCTGATTAGATAGCTGGATCCAGCGCATAGATTCATTACCTTCGCGCAGAATTTTTTTGATTGGAAGCAGAAAACAGCTAAAGCCTTCTCGTTTTGCCGTAGGCCACACTTCTTCGTAGAGTGATTGGATCCAGTCACGGGCAACGATCGGTTTCCCGGTTTGCCAATGGGTGAGGGTGCTATCAAGACTGGATTTTGCGGCCAGCAACTCATTTTCTGTGGCCATCGCGACTAGATCTGCTCCGCGATCGGCGATCGGTAGCTCGCTCATGACTAATGGATCTAGGTCAGGATTCTCCATGGCTTGAATTAACCTGGCTTCTAGTATGGCGGTGATGGCGAGTAAGTCGATGGGGTTGCTGACTAAATCGCAAATTCTCATCTCTAAACGGTTGAGGATGTAGGGGCGACGATCGCCATTGGGCCGCACAGATGACCAAAGATGGCGAACATTTTGCATCGTGCCGAGGCGAAGTTGTTCCTCGGTCCATTCAATAAAATCTTGATGGCTGGTGAACAGTGGCACAAACGCCGGAGTTTGTGGGAAAACGGACCAGCGCGTGGAGTGAGACCCAGTGATGTCGCCATTAAAAAAGGGAGACGAAGCACTTAGAGCTAGATATAGCGGCGCTTCGACTCGGACCAATCGACAAAGGCGCATCAGGACATCTGGGTCGCTTACGCCAATGTTGATATGAACGCTGGCAGTGACGACTTTTGTGCCGTAGGTTTGTTCGATGTAGGTGTGGTATGGGTTTTCTGGATCCGATCGCCAGAACCGATTCGCTGAACCTGCCAAGGGTAAGGTGCTTCCTGGAATTAAGGTGTAGCCATCAGGCTTTAAATAATCCCGAAGTGTGGCGCGGGGTTGGAGTAAATCTAGGAGCGATCGTTCGTAGCGGTAGCTGGGCGCTGTGGTGTACTCCACATTTCGGCTGTCGGGTTCACGAATAAACCCTTCCAAATCCGCCACAATTCGATCGGACAGCCCCACAATGTCGCCATTTGGAGTTCCGGTGTAGACTTCGATTTCAAATCCCTTCGAGAGCATGAGTCACTCACCTTATATATAGATAAAATTTTTGGTGTCTGAATGTGGAGTCGTGCAGACTTCAGAACTGTACCTGAAACCGAGACTTCAGAATCGATCGTCTGAAAAACAGCATCCCAAATCCTATAAATAATTCTCTAATACAAAACCGCCTCCAAGACTATTGAGGGCGGTGATTCAGGTTGTTGCAAATTTTGAGACACAACTTGATTTGTTCCTATTAGCATTGAACTCCGATCCCCCTAGCCCCCTTAAAAAGGGGGAACAAGAGCAAATCTTATTTCATGGTCCCCCTTTTTAAGGGGGATTTAGGGGGATCGGGTCTAGCGGATGACAGGTTAGACTTGTGTGTACATAACGGATCCCTAATAGGAGGAGACTTCTCCAGCATTACTCCGCTGTTGCATCTGTTCTTTTGCTTTAGCAGCACTTTTCTTCAAAGCATTTAATCTCGACTCATAGCGCTGACGCTGTTGTTTTTTTGGTGTTTGTTCGACCAGTGATTTTAGGGCGCTTCCTAAACTTTTGTAGGCATTGGGCAAGGTGTAGCCAAATCGGGTGGCCAAAGAAATCGCACGTTCGTCTGCCTCTATCGCTTCGCGGGTTACTTTCTCACCATTGTTTTTATTGTAAAGTCTCCAGCCCGCAAACCCAGATAGTCCTGCGGCCAAAATCAGCAGTAGTCCATCTTGGACCCACAGTTCACCAACCGCGCCGCCCAATCCTATTGCGAGTGCCGCCATTTCCCAGCCATCACGGGGAATCGTATCGGCTTGAACTCGGCCTATTTCATGCCAAAATAAAAGGTTGCGTTGGTCGATCGCAAGTTGATCCCATTTCGGCATATCAATTTGGATTTCCACTTCATCACGTCCAATTTCTTCACTGGTGATTAGCGTTGGATTGACGGCAGTGGCCACTTCAATGGAGACCCAACTTTGAAGTTCTGGGGGTAGCAGCGTCTTCAAGCGCCGGAGTTCGCTCATTTCCGCACGGGCAGTTGAGGCGGCATAGGATGTCATGGACCTACTCCAGATAGACAAAAATATAGCTTCCACATCATATCGAGTCCTAACAAATTTAGAACGGAAATGGTTGGAGGTAACGTAGTTTTATTGTGAATGACAATACTGTTGGGGTGCAACTGGATTAACCGCCCTGTGCCGTTCGGGTTTCTGGTAGGGGTTGAGGTGAAGTCGTGGAATGCTGAGAAATCAACACTATGGGTAAGACGAAGGTCAGAATAGCAATCATTGTTCCGAAAAAGTTGGATAGGGCCAGGTTGGCGATTGGGGCGTTGGCTTCGGGGTAAAGACGGGTGGGTGGGAGTAAACTACCAGGTTGCATAATAAGCAGGGTAAGAGGAAAACCGAGGAGCCTTTAGGGGGCGGCTACAGGTGTGGTTAGGCAACAGCTCTTGCTGATTATGCCTGATGAGCGATCGTTACATGGAACATTAAGGATTAACCAATAGTTCACTTTAACGATCGGTGTCAGCCAAGCTATGCAGAAGTTGTTGGTGGACACTCCTATTATTGTACGTATTGTAAGGCTCTGCTCTGAGCAGTATGTGTCTCAGCCATATTTTCTGGAGATTTCTAGAAAATAATTTTAGGTGAAGGGTTGGGGCAGGGGTTCATTCGTTTAAGGCAAATTTGACGATTCTCGTCTCACGGTCTCGTTTTGGCGCAACCAGTACAAAATCTCTTGCTCTAACTGTTCGAGTTCGCGGAAGACTTCCTGTTTAAACCAAGAACCAAACGTATCTAAGGGCGTAAAATTGGGGTTTGGGGTCCATTTCAAATCTTGGGCAACTGGAGTCATATGATTGCCCTTCAGTTTTGCGATTTCAGTCTGCCCGGGAAACCGATCGTCTAGAATCACAGACAGTGGACGGGTTTGGTCTAGAGTGTCGTTACTGAATTTTACCAGTAGATTATTGGAGACTTCATAGCGATCGCGCACTATTTGATTAGTCGCCTCAGGAGATGGCGTGAATTCGGGGGCCGTCATGGGAGTCATTTTTGGTGCGAACTGCGTCATCATTTGAGCCACTTGGTCCATCATGGGGATCGAGTCTTTGGCGGCAAAGTTATTGAAGGAAATCAAGATGTTGCCCGATCGCTTCACCTCATACAAGCTGCCGATCAATAAATGCAATTTACAGCCCATGCTGTGACCCATGCCGTAGACGGGTAAATTTCGGGCAGACATGTAGCGATCTTCAAGGGCATATACGGTGCGATCGAATTGCCACAAAACATTTTCAGCGATCGTCGCGTGTTCAAAGGTGTTAACGAAGGGGGTCGCAATCACCACATACCCCTGTTGGGCCAGAAATTCTAAGAGTCGGCGATAGGTGAGGTGGGGCAAGGTTGCGACAAACGCTCCACCTAAAAAATGAATAATTCCCAAGGGTTTACGTGGAATCAAAACCCAATTCCCGGAAATTTCTAACCAATCCATTCGTCCGCCTCATCGAAATCACGTTTCCCAGTCAAGATGGAAGATTTTTATAAATCTACACAAATCTCACACACTAATCTTAGAATGCAAACTAGCTCGCTCATTGGCGGTGATTTCCCCCTTCATTGGTTCGGTTCTACGGTGCCGCCCAAAAACCCCTTCGAGTACTCTCGTAGGTGTGAGTCTTCTACGCCTATCGACTCAGTCTTAA
>JAYVUU010000220.1:0-6996 GCA_043787635.1 Synechococcales cyanobacterium
GAAACTAAAGCATTTGTTCATAGCTTGCCTATTTCTGAACAAAATCCTTGGATTATGCAAGCCTTTATTCCGGGTCAAGAATACTGTACCCACAGTACGGTGCGGGATGGAGAGCTAAGAATGCACTGCTGTTGTAAGTCATCGGCATTTCAAATCAATTATGAAAATGTAAATCATCCAAAAATTGAAGCATGGGTGAAAAAATTTGTCGGTGATTTGAAATTAACTGGACAGCTTTCCTTTGATTTTATGGAAGCCGCCGATGGCTCTATTTATGCGATCGAATGTAATCCCCGCACTCATTCGGCCATTACGATGTTCTACAACCATCCAGATGTTGCAAACGCTTATTTGGAACAAGGGAACTCAGATATGGCCATTCAACCGCTACAGTCCAGCCGCCCTACCTATTGGATTTACCATGAAATCTGGAGATTGTTGACGAGTTTAGGATCGCCTAGTCAGGTTTGGCAACGATTACAAATTATTATCAATGGTAAAGATGCGATTTTTGATTGGGATGATCCGCTGCCCTTTTTGATGGTTCACCATGTGCAAATTCCTTGGCTGTTGCTACAAAATCTGTGGCAGATGAAAGGGTGGATTCGGATAGATTTTAATATCGGCAAACTCGTCGAATTAGCGGGAGATTGATTATGGTACTTCGGGTTTTGCATTTAGTGGGTTCGGCGGTCAGTGAGTTCTACTGCGATTTGTCACGGCTGTATGCAGAGGATTGTTTGGAGTCTAATGCTAATGCGGCCCTGTATGAGTTTCACATTGCTTATGTCACGCCCGATCGTCAATGGCGATTTCCTCAATCCTTGAAGCTAGATGCGATCGCGGCGGCTCCTTCCATGTCCCTAGTGGAAGCGATCCAAGTATTAACGGCACTCAAAATCGATGTAATGGTGCCTCAAATGTTCTGTGTTCCAGGCATGACTTCATACAGAGCGTTGTTTGATTTGCTGAACATTCCCTATATAGGCAACAAACCCGATGTCATGGCATTGACCGCACACAAGGCAAGAGCCAAAGCTGTAGTCGCGGCATCGGGGGTCAACGTGCCTTCAGGAGAACTCCTTCGTTTTGGAGATCTACCAACGCTTATGCCTCCTGCGATCGTTAAACCTGTGAATGAAGATAACTCCTTGGGCATAGATTTAGTTAAAGATTTTTCTGATTATGAGAATGCTTTGAAGACTGCATTCACTCATGCTGATGAGGTGCTGGTAGAAACATTTATCCCACTCGGTCGGGAAGTCCGATGTGGTGTGATTGAAGATCAGGGAAAATTGATCTGTTTGCCTTTAGAAGAGTATGCGATGGATAGCGAAAAGCAGCCGATTCGACGACATGAAGACAAGTTAAAACGGGATGAAACGGGCGGTTTGAGAATGGTGGCGAAGGGGAATACGAAGTCTTGGATTGTTGATCCCAGTGATCCAATTACGGCGATTGTTTGGGAAGCAGCTCGCACTTCTCATGTAGCTCTGGGTTGTCGTCACTATAGTCTTTTTGATTTCCGCATTGATTCTAGTAATCAGCCTTGGTTCCTAGAGGCAGGGCTGTATTGTTCTTTTGCTCAAACCAGCGTTATTGCTACTATGACAAAACAGATGGAAATACCACTAGATCAACTCTTTGGGCGTATGTTGAATAATGCTTTAGGAGATGTCAAGAAATAACTTTGAATCTGACTAATTAAATTCTGGCGACCCGCCCCCAGCCCCCAAGTTTGAGGGAGTTAGAGAAATGAACATAGCTCCTAGAATTGTGGGTTTTGCGCGAAAAGATGAGGATCTTACAAATGATTTCGGAATGCTGCACTATTCCGATCGTCTCTACAACTCTTCCAATCGGCAAAGATCTTTAAATCCATCACCCAATGTCCAAATTTCTTTTTCAGTCGCCGAGGCTGGAATGGAACATTGATAAGTTTTTAAGAAAGGCTGTGAACCATCTTTACCGGATTGGGAATGCATTAACTCAACTTGAGGCGGCTTAAGATCCATTTTCAAAGATTCGGCTTGAAGTTTGGTGAAGGCCGAAGTCATACAAAAATTACGATCGGCATCAGCATCCCTAGACGAAAGTGTAAGCACAGAGACAACTAATCGATTATCTTTAGAGCTAGGAATTTTCCAGGTGTAGAACGCACGCGGTCGATCGTTTCTAGAATAAACGCCACATTCTGTTCTAGATCCTCCCTGTAAATTTACAGTGAGCCACTGAAGATGAGTCAGAGCGTAGGGTTGTTGCCAACTAGTCTCAGACGGCTTCGCTTGAGCAAAGATTGAGGGCTGGAATAAGGCTACAATCCCCAATGCCAAAACACTAGATGAACAGAGTCGTTTTTTCAGCATGTTAGTTGAGAGCTATACGATAATTTCAGTATGTTTTGATTATAGATACCCTAGTTCGTAATCGAGGCGAATTGAATATATTACAATTTTTCACGAATTCACTTCAGTAGTATTATTCAACGACATTACTCAAAATTTTCTCAAACCAAGTTTCAACCCGATCGCCCATCGCCTCCAACGAATAAAACTCCTCCGCATGACACCTACACCGACTCCGACGAATGGTCTCCACCTGCCCGATCGCAGCAGTTAACGCCGCCACATCATCTGCCACCACCACAAACCCCGTCTCCCCCGATCGGACAATCTCCGATGGTCCCCCGCGATCGTAAGCCACCACAGGCACCCCACAGGCCAACGCTTCGATCGCCACATTGCCAAATGCCTCAACCCATTTTGGAGTCATAATCAACGCCTTCGCCGAAGCCATAGCGATCGCGAGTTCAGAGGTTGGCAGAAATCCTTGATATTCAATTTTCGCATTTGGATAACGGCGCAAAATATCATTCCAGTAGGGTTCATCCTGAATCACACCCCAAACCTTCAACACAGCACCCAAAGAATCGATCGCCGCAACAGCATCCTCCAGCCCTTTCTCCGGTGCAATCCGTCCGACCCAAGCATAGAAATCTTCAGCCTTTTCACAAAATGGATACAACGACAAGTCAAATCCATTCATTAGACAATGAGCAAAATCTAAGCCATCTTTAAAGCTCTCTGCCTGAACCATACTATGCACTGCGATCGTATGCGGGTAAGACGAAGCAACTGAAGTAATAATCTGGTCCATCGCATCAGAAAGAGACCCCATACTGACTAAATGTCCAATCGGTGTTGTGAAAAATGGTGTGAGATAAAATGGCAACCAATCATAGGCAAAATTGACAATCACATCATAGTTCGTTTGAACCGATCGGGCGTAGTCCCACATATTCGCCAACACAGAATCCGACGGCATCGAAATCAATGCATCCCGGCCTTGACTTTGGGCAATAATTTGTAAATGACCCACAATCTCAACTACCGAAAACCCATCCAATTGCGAAGTTTCTGGCGCGACTACTGTAATGTGGTGACCTGCATTTGTGAGCGCAATTGCTAAATTTTTAAGCGTTAGTTCAACCCCACCGCCTAGCCCAGTCCCCAGCGCGCCCACGGAAGTAGAGACAAACAACAATTTGAGCGATCGCATACAGACTATCCAATTAATTGAGGACTTGTTTCGCAATCATACAGGCTCACTTCCCCTGATGCAATTTGCTAGGCAATCATCCATACACGTAATTATGATTATTCTATCTTGAATTAATCGCACAATATTCCGCTTCAAACAAATCCAAACAAACCGATCGAATTAGCTGTGAGATGGTATTGCGATCGAAATTATTTTTAAGAGGATGTTTGAGAATTTTTTCATTAGTATCAAAGACCCGATCCCCCTAAATCCCCCTTAAAAAGGGGGACTAAGAGTTTAATTCTAGTTCCCCCTTATTTTCTAGTTCCCCCTTATTTTCTAGTTCCCCCTTTTCAAGGGGGTTAGGGGGATCGGGTCTGACCGTCACAACCTTGCACATTTAAAACACAATCTAAATCCTAGAATTGCCTCAGAACTGCTTCAAGAATCGCAAATCACTCGTATATAACCGACGAATATCATCAATTTGATGCATCACCATCGCCAATCGTTCAACCCCAAACCCCGCTGCAAACCCCGTATAAATTTCCGGATCATAACCCACCGCTTTCAAGACATTTGGGTCCACCATTCCACACCCCAAAATCTCCAACCAGCGGCCCTTCCACATCACATCAACCTCCGCCGACGGCTCCGTGAATGGGAAGAAACTTGGGCGAAATCTCACCTCAATATCATTGCCTAACAATTCCTGTAAAAACACCTTAATCGTGCCCTTCAAATCATTAAACGTCAGCCCCTCATCCACCGCCAAAATCTCAACTTGATGGAACACCGCCGAATGGGTCGCATCTACCGTGTCCCGGCGATAAACCCGACCTGGAACCACAATCCGAGTCGGCGGATCATTGTTCTCCATATACCGAACTTGCACCGTAGACGTATGGGTCCGCAGCAAATTCCCGTCGGGCAAAAATAACGTATCCTGCATATCCCGTGCCGGATGGTCAGCCTGGAAATTCAATGCCTCAAAATTGTAATAATCCGTCTCCATCTCTGGTCCTTCCGCCACCAGGTAGCCCAACCCCACAAAAATATCCAACACATTATCTATAGTGCTATGCAACGGATGCCGACGACCTTGGGGGCGATAACTTCCCGGCATAGTCACATCCAAGGTTTCCGCATCCAGCCTTGCCTGAATTGCCGCCGCCTGAAGCCTAGTTTTTGATGCATCAATCTGAGTCTGGATCGCATCTTTTACTTCGTTAGCCAACGCCCCAAGTTTCGGCCGATCGGCTGGATCCAGTTTTCCCATGCCGCTCAGAACTTGAGGAATTGGCCCTTTTTTCCCCATATACTTCACCCGGAGTTGCTCCAGCGCATCCAGGTCGTCGGCTTGGGCAATCAGCGCGATCGCTTCATTTCGGATTTGCTGTAATTGAGCTTCAAGTTCTGACATAACCGGGGAAAATAGGAGTGAGACAAAATTTAGTCCCTTTAGTCTAAAGGAAAACACTCGCCCTATGCGCCTTCTCATCAGTAACGACGACGGAATTTTTTCAATCGGGGTCCGCACCCTTGCCAATACCCTCGCCGCCGCCGGACATCAGGTCACGGTTGTTTGTCCCGATCGCGAACGATCGGCAACAGGTCACGGACTCACCCTCCACCAGCCCATCCGCGCCAACGTAGTAGAAGGGATTTTCGATCCGACAATCACCGCTTGGTCCTGCTCCGGCACCCCTGCGGACTGTGTAAAACTTGCGCTGTGGTCCTTGTTAAACGAAAAACCAGACTTTGTATTCTCCGGAATTAATCAGGGTGCCAACCTCGGTACAGACGTGCTCTACTCCGGTACCGTTTCTGCCGCCATGGAAGGCATCATCGAAGGCATCCCCAGTCTTGCCCTTAGTTTGACCAGCTTCAGCGCCAAAGACTTTCAACCCGCCGCTAACTATGCCCAAAATCTGCTTCAGCATTTGATTGAAAATCCGCTTGAGGAATTGTTTCTCCTCAATATTAATGTACCCCCGGTAAGTGAAGCAGAAATCAAAGGGGCAAAAATCACTCGCCAAGGCGTTAGACGCTACATTGAAGTTTTTGAAAAACGGACTGATCCCCGTGGCAAAATCTACTATTGGTTAGCGGGAGAAGTGGTCGAAGAACTAGAAGATCCAGACGGCGACCGGGACACTCAGACCGATGTTGAGGCGATTCGAGAGAATTACATTACCATCACGCCACTCCAATATAATTTGACAGATAAAAAAGAGCTACCTAGATTAAAATCTTGGCTTCCGTCTGGAACGTTCTAAAAACTCAGATAAAAACTCAGAGCCTCTATGCCAGAATGTCGAAACAGTGGATTCACTAACTTTCAATTTCATCACCTTAATAAAGCCGTGCTAAAGCCAACCGTTGTAGCTCTCGGTAACTTTGACGGTCTTCATCTAGGTCACCGTCAGGTTATTCAGCCCATTCTCACCTATCCGATCGAGCATTCCCTTCTCGGTTGTGACGATCGGACCCATCCGACTGTAATTAGTTTTTCGCCCCATCCCGTCGAGTTTTTTTCGGGGAAACCCTTTCCTAGCTTGACCCCCGGCGATGAACGGGTGAATGAACTCCATCGTTTAGGAGTCGAGCAATTTGTTCTCTTGCCATTCACAAAAGAACTGGCTAGCCTCACCCCATCCGCCTTTGTTGAAACGGTCTTAGTTCAGCAATTGCAAGCCCGATTTATTAGTGTGGGGGAGGATTTCCGGTTTGGTCATCAGCGGCTGGGAGATGCAGAAATGCTCAAGTCATTAGCGGCTCATCACAATATCGAGGTTGTACTGGTTGCATTGGAATGCATTGGGCACGATCGGATCAGCAGCACTGCTATTCGCAATGCCTTAAAAATTGGCGACTTGTCCACGGCTAATCGAATGCTGGGTCGACCTTACACCCTTGTGGGAACCGTTGTTCAAGGTCAACAACTCGGTCGTACCTTAGGCTTCCCAACGGCTAATCTTGCCCTTCCCGCAAACAAGATGATCCCGTGCCAAGGTGTCTATGCGGTGCGAGTCACGATGGATTCGGGTAACTCGGCCTCAACCCATTTAGGCGTGATGAATATCGGCAATCGCCCCACGGTGAACGGCTTAACCCAAACCATTGAGGTTCACTTGCTCGATTGGTCTGGAGATCTCTATGGTCGTCAGCTTAATGCGGAACTACTGAACTTTTTGCGATCGGAACAAAAATTTAGTAGTCTTGACGATCTCAAACAGCAAATCAATCACGACTGTACGATCGCTCGTCAACGTCTTTCCTCCGTTGGTTAAGGTTTGATGGATCTTTTTTGTCTAAAAGACTTAATATTCTGGCTATGTTGACACTCTCAGCTCCAAAGAGACTGAGATTCTTGAAGAGTCCAGAATCTGAACTTCAAAGGCGCTGTCAAATCGCCTCTAGTCGCTCAAAACAACTGACTTTCGCCGCTGCAAT
>JAYVUU010000221.1:0-13785 GCA_043787635.1 Synechococcales cyanobacterium
ATCCCTTGATTTGATTGCCCTTCACCTGTCCACAAAAAATATGCTCAAATCCCTGTTGTCCGGTCCACATCGTCACTAGATCCTCAAAAAACACCTCCTCCGACTGACGACGAACGGGCATTCCCGACGGCTGAACAACAGTTCCTTCTACGGCTTCCTTAATTTGAGCCACAATGTCAGGATTTTTCTCAAATAACGATCGGACCTGATCCGCTGACACTGTACTGCCAAATGCTCCACAGGTATTTAGCACCTGTTGATCAAACGCTGTCACTGTGGGCGGCTTAGGCATCGCGTCCACTTCAATCCCACGGGGAAACGATAATAATTCCCCAGTCTCCACAGAATCAAAAAAGGGCTGTAGCTCCCCCGGTTTCACAAGTCTTGGCTTAGGGAGCTTGGGTTTTGGCTTTTTGGCATTAAGTTTTGGTTTATTCATCTTAGGGGACTGCTTTAATGGACGGGGTTCCGGGGTAATGGATGTGGCAAAACCAGGAGAAATTAAGGTGAGAGAAAGCGCGATCGTCCCGACTAACAGAATCATTATTCTTAGAGAAATAATGATATGGGAACGATCGGGACGAAGTAGTTTTGTCATGAAGATCGACCATTTAGATGGTGTAGATGGAATTTTAGTTGGATTAGGAGCGGACGGTAACTCATAGTATTCTACTCGCACTATTTAAATTTGTCGCCTCAGTGCAAACGCTAATAGCCGCAGAGAGCGATATCGCGATTTTTTGCATGTTCCAGGCTAGGAACACCGCAGTATTCACCACAGTTACCAATGACAATTGTTGCAAACTCGCAATCTACGACCTACTGTCGTTCGACTCGATCGAAATGTTAGGTGAGAATAATAAACGGCAATCCTTGAGAGAAATCCACTCCAACCTAAATCATGTTAAAAAAAGAATTCTTGAAGTTAATAACAATCGTCACCGTTTTTGCAGCCATGTTATTCTTCACGACGCCAGCGTATGCCGCAGATTCCGAAGCGGGTGGAAAAGTGTTTGCAGCCAATTGTGCGGCATGTCATGCGGGTGGACGGAATGCTGTAAACCCAGCAAAGACACTTCAGAAAGCAGCCCTAGAAAAGTATGAAATGTATTCCGAGGCCGCGATTATCACCCAAGTGACCAATGGTAAAAACGCGATGCCAGCGTTTGGAAAGAAGCTCCAGTCTGAACAAATTGAAAATGTTGCAGCTTATGTCTTGGCTCAAGCAGATAAGAACTGGGCAAAATAAGACCTCTACAAATTGACGTTTAACTTTAACCGCGCATTCGCGAACGAGGCTCTTAATTAAGAACCTCGTTTTTTGGCTTTTTGTTAGCCATTTACACAAAACAACTGGTTACTCCGATCGGTCACTCACCAAAAGAACCTCCCCTTTCAACATTCGCCCTGCGGCATCCAACAACGCTTCCTCTAGATAAGGCTTCGTGAAATACCCGCTGGCCCCAAGGGATGAAGCCATCTGACGATGCCGATCGGCACCGCGTGACGTCAACATTGCAACAGGGAGCGCTTTAAGCACGGGATCTTTCTGAATCCGTGAGAGCAGTTCAAGACCATCCATCCGAGGCATTTCAATGTCACAGAAGACAATATCGCAGGGGAGTCCGGCCCGTAGTTTTTCCCAGGCTTCTTGACCGTCGCGGGCTTGCTCAACTCGATAGCCAACCTTATTGAAGGTCATGGATAGCAATTCCCGCACCGTAATGGAATCATCCACAATCAGGACCATAGGTTCAGTCTTAACAGGCTGTATTTCCTGAGGTGGCAACGCATTTTTCTCCCACATGCTGCCTGCATCCCGTCGGATGTGCCCCATGGAAAGGTCAATCAGCTCAAGCACATCGGCGATCGGCATAATTCGCCCATCCCCCAGAACCGTGGCCCCAGCAATCCCGATCGGCTTAGGCACCGGTCCTTCAAGTTGCTTGATTACAATTTCCTGTTCACCAATTACCTGATCAACCTGCAAAGCCAAGTAGTTCCCCACACTCCGCAGCACAACCACCGAGATCATGTCTTCTTCCTGGTTGCCGCCGTAGACATTCCCGCGCCCGAGATGACGATTGTGAGCGAGGAGTTCGGTGAGTGGACGCAGCACCAGCTCAGAATCGCGCCAACGAATATAAGGTTGACCTTCAGCATTGATTAACAGGCGATCCTTTGGCATGTCGAGCATGTCTTCCACACCATCCATCGGGAAGGCAATACGGGCACGATCGCTAACACAACACAGCGCCTTGGAAATACTCAACGTCAACGGTAAACGAATTGTAAAAGTGGTCCCACGATTGAGGGTGGAGTCGGTTGTGACCGATCCGCGAATCTCACTCAAACTAGTGCGAACGACATCCATACCCACGCCCCGACCTGCAAAATCATCGGCTTGGTCGCGAGTCGAGAAGCCAGGATGGAAGAGTAAATCATAGACATCCAAACGAGTCATGGTTTTAGCTTCTGCGGCAGTGACTAAGCCTTTTTGTACAGCCTTGACTTTGACCCGCTCGATGTCAATCCCTGCACCATCATCAGATACCGAGATAACGGTTTGGTTCCCTTGATAGAACGCCCGAATCGTGATGTGTCCCGTGTCAGATTTCCCGGACCGACGACGCTCTTCTGGCGTTTCAATCCCGTGGGTAATCGCATTGTTGACCAAGTGGGTCATCGGATCGTAGAGATGCTCTAAGAGCATCTTATCAATCGGCGTTTCGCGGCCTTCAATCACCAATTCTGCTTGCTTACCGCATTTCGTAGCAATATCTCTTACGGCCCGCGGCATCCGATCGGCGGTTTGGGCAAAGGGAACCATGCGCGATCGGGTTAGCCCTTCTTGAAGCTGCGTTGTAACTTGACGAAACATCCGCGTTACCTGGTCAGTTTCGTCAACAATAAATTCAATATCTGATGCAGATTCTCGCACTCGGACAATCAATTCGATCATTTCTTGAGAAAGCGAATGGAAGCCCGTAAACCGATCCATCTCCAGCGGATCATATTCAACGTCGCTGGTTTTCTCAAGCTCAACCACGGCACGAGGTGCACTGCCCGTCATTCGGTAGCTTTGACGGTTAGCGAGGAGAGAACTTTCGAGCAGCGATCGTTCGTACAAGTCCTGCAATCGTTGGCCGACATCGCTGAGTTGCTGCACTTGATAGAGCAAATTGTCTAGCGACTGACGCATCTTTTCTTGATCTTGTTCAAGACTGTTTCGGTTAACAACTAATTCCCCAACCAGGTTGCTGAGATTGTCTAAATGCTTGACCGGAACTCGCATGGTCTGTTCGCCAAAGCCCTTGCTCGGGCGGGCGGCAGCTGGACGACGAGCTGCACTCGCCACACGGGGAGCACCCGCAACAACAGTCGTACTACCGCCGTCCAGGTCTCGGTCTTCCAAGAGTCTTTCAAGATCGTCAAATTCAGGATCATCATTAAACTGAGACCCAAACAAATTGGTTGCGATCGATCCGCCTGCGACAAGCCCAGCCCCAAGGACCGTGGCTCCAGTAAAATCATCAACCCCGTCAAAGTCCAGAACCGATGAGGATGATTGACTAGAGGATAAAAAATCATCTAGGTCCGCAAATGCGCTGTCAGTTGCCACAAAGTTATTATCAGACTCTTCAAATCCAGTAGATGCGAACCCGTCATCCGAGTTCCCCAAAAGCGAATCAAGATCGTTGAAGTCAGCCCCCAAACCACCGTCGGCTCCACCCCAAATATCATCGCCAGAGTCAATGTCTATTGACTCAAATTCATAGTCGAGGTTGATTTCACCCGGATTGATATTAGCCAAGCCAATCTCTCCGATATCCGTCATGCCACTATCTAGGCTGATACTATCTAAGTCCCTCAAATCGAATTCCAAAAGATCATCAGACGTAGATAAAGTCTCTACGTCGGTTTTAGTAGAAGCTGCACCAGTAGCGTGCACCTCTGACGGCGTACTCCCCCAGAAATCATCATCTCCCACACCCCTCTCCCCCATCTCTGAAGCTAGTTCAGAAGTTTCATCTATTTCAACGTCCGAAGCCTTCAAGGAAGCATTTTCATCAAACCAATGATCAAAAACCAACACATCAGATGAGGCATTGTCCAAGACCGGGCTTTCTCCAAGGTCGAAGTTACCGCTTAATGAATCGCTCAAATCCAAATTTAAGTCAGAATCCATCAAGTTATCTAATTCTGTTCTTAGCAGTATCCAGTTATCATCTGGATTGTCAATGGCTCTAAAATTCAGGTTTGGCTCAAACCCAGTTTCAATCTCCAAAGAATCCAACAATGTCGGCTCATCTATTCCTAGAAAGCTATCATTTTGTTCGTCGTAGGAAGCATGACCAAACAGCGAATTCATTTCATCCGAATCACTAGCTGCGGGTGAAATAGAAGCAACAGCAACGTCCCCATCCATAAACAAGTCGTTAAAGCCATTGTCGTCATTGAACTCAAGGTCTTCAAGTCCTAATTCACCTACAGGTTCATGTCCAGCCCCCAACGATGTATTGAACAGTAAATCGGCTTGGTCCAATCCGGCAAATAACTCACCCAAGCCATTAAACGATGACGAGGTATCTTCACCCAATTCTCGTAGAGCCTGTGTTTCCAAATCCAAAACATCTGAGCTTAAATTGTCCAAATCTGATGAATTTCCAACCAAATTATCATCTACCACCCCTAAACTAAAATCTAATGATGTAGAGGCATCCTCTAGTAAAGAACTGCCAAATAAATCATCAAGTGCATCATCAGACATTGCATCTGAAGTCAAGGTCCGATCGGAATGAAAATCTGACTGTAATCCCAAATCATCCAAAGACAACTCACTTAAACTGCTAACCTCCTCTTCAACTTGCCAAGTTGAAGACAGATCCGGTACCTCACCTTCAAATAAATCAGCCAAGCTATTAAGCTCTGCCAGTCCTATTTCAGATCCAGAATCGTGAGACACTACCAAATCTTGAAATGATGACTCAGAGGTAGAAACCCGTTGAGACGAAGTTTCTAGTTCATTTTGCTCAGCTTCTAAGATCTCTAGTCCTAAACCATCGGTCTGTAGATTCCCAAAGTCCAATGGATCAAGATCTTTAGCCATATCCAAACTTGTATCTAAATCATCGATAACTAGATCCAAACTATCTAAATCCAAACCATCAAGACTTGATGGAACAGAAAGATCTGTATCTGCGAATAAATCAAATTCACTGGACTCAAACGAACTTATATCCAGATCTAATAGATCTGACCCATCTGAGTCGAAATCAAGATCTGACTCTAAATCGCTATCATCAAAGAGAGTTGAGAAATCGTCATCATCGTCCTCCACAGGCAGTTCTACCGAAAGCGGAGCCAAGGCGACTAACGCATCGCTTGCCGCGATCGCACTATCTTGGTCTGACAAAATCTGTGCCTGTGCCTGCTTCAGATCCTTCAGTGTGATTCCCGCTAAAACTCGACCCGAATTCTCAGGGTTCAGAACTGCCCGCTCCGTTAACTCTAAAAGTGAAATCCAATTGGTTAAGCCAAAAGTCTCACCAAACCCTCGCAAATCAGCACAAATGTCTTGAAGATTCGATCGTAGGCTTGGACTTTTATCAATCTGCTTGAACAGGCCAAGCATTTCTCGCAGTTTGGCTGGGACTTGCTCTTGGAATACCAACGCACGAGAGGGCAAAGAACTCGATCGGTCAGACAAGGTCGAATCTACGGACATCATCGCCTTTAGGTACTGATCCATTTCAACGAACACTGGATCCACATCACGCAACGCAGACTGATTGGCTTCTTCCGTTAGCCCTAATGGAGTCTGAAGCTGTTCCAAGAGACCGTTAAGAGTGTCAAAAACCCGCAGAAGAAGAGTTTCTAGCTTTTGATCGACTCGAATACTCGGAGCTTCTTTCAGGATTTTAAAATAGTCTTCTAACTTATGAGAAGTCTGCTGAATGCCGATAAGCCCCAGCATTGCTGCGCCACCCTTAACCGAATGGGCGGCTCGAAAGAGTTCGTTGGCCATTTCAGAATCATCGAGGGCTCCTTGCAGATTCAACAATCCCTGCTCAATTGTATTGAGGTGATCCTTTGCCTCCTCAATAAAGTAGCCCATGATTCGCTGTTGTTGTTCCGGCTGCATAGGTTTATCCCTGTCTGTTAATCACGCTTAAAAGAGTTGAGTCAAAAGTCGAAACAAACTCAAAGAATCTAACGAAAAGTACACCCGAACCAAAAGCATGAATTCACGTTTGCCGTGAATCTACTCCCTTTCTATCAGTCCATCGTAACCTCTTCGGAACGGAAGAAAATCTTGCAGTTCCGATAACGATCGGATAAACCCATCGCAGTTGAAATGTGGTCCTTCTAGTTCCGATCGACTGCATCCACCCGGAAACGCTCCACAGAGGTCAACAGGTCACGCGCAACTCCCACCAGGTTTTGGAGGGATGCCGACACGCGCTGCGCCTCTTGGGAGGTCTCCTGGGCCGTCAACTCAACGGACTGCATGACCTGGGCCACCGCACGTGAGGTTTCGGTTTGCTCAACCGTATCTGAGGTAATAGATTGCACCAGAGTGTTAATCCGATTGGACACCTGAATGATGTCATCGAGACTTCGTTTGGCTTGTTCGGCCAATCGAGTCCCCTCGATCACCTGCTGCGTCCCTTCTTCCATGGCAACCATCACAGATCCGGTTTCACTTTGAATCTGCAGGACAATCTGTTCGATTTCTTTGGATGCTTTGGCGGCCCGATCGGCCAACTGTCGAACTTCGTCTGCCACGATCGCAAACCCACGTCCAGCTTCCCCGGCTCGGGCGGCTTCGATACTTGCGTTCAAGGCTAACAGGTTAGTCCGAGATGCAATCTGGGAGATCAAGGCCACAATCTTGGAGATCTCCTGGGAAGACTCTGCCAATCGCTTCACCTTACGGGTAGTTTCTGCAACGGTTTCACGAATTTCCAGGATCCCTGCCACCGTGCGTTCTACCGCTTCTCCGCCCTTCTGAGCCGTCGCCGTCGCCTGCTTAGCCACTTCCTCCGCTTCACGAGCGCTGTTGGCCACCCGATTGATGGATTCAGTCATCATTTGAACCGAGTTTAACGTCACGGCTAATTCTTCCGCTTGACGCAACGCGTCGGACGAAAGACCTCGAGCAAACATTTCGTTCTCAGTGGATCCCTTACTCACCTGACGAGTCGCCAGCTTCACCTGTTGGACAATTTCCCGTAGGTTTTGAATGGTTAGGTTAAAGGAATCTGCAACGGCACCCAATACATCGGCGGTTACTTCTGCCTGCACCGTCAAATCCCCTCGTGCCGCACCTTCCACGTCATCGAGCAACCGAATCACTTGGCGCTGCAAGTCTTCCTTGGCTTGCTCTTGTTCTTCTGCTTTGCGTTGGGCCTCACTGGTGGTCGCTAGAATGACCCGGGCCATTTGGTTAAAGCCCGCTGACAGTTCACCGAGTTCGTCTTCAGCATGGACCGTCGATCGTACGCCTAAGTTGCCGCTACACACCGCATCAAATTGTTGTTTCAAGTCAGTGGTCGATCGTTTCATATGGCGAGTCATTAGTTGACCGATCCCGTAGGCCGCCCCGCCCCCACCTACCATTCCAGCCAAAGCCATCCAAAGGCTATTGGTACGCAAGCGACTGACCACTTTTTCCTGAACTTCTTTTTCCACTGGAGACGCGCCAGCGACATTAACTGTGTTGGCCGTCGTAAAGCTGACCAACGCCACAGCCAAGGCCGCCGCCGCCCCAGATGCAACCGCAACCGCAAGCTGCTTCCCTGCAAACGAAGCATTTTCTAAGGGAGCAAAGAACCCCTGTTCAACGGTCGGAGTACTATCGACTCCCTGACTGTCTATTTGTGTGAACGTCGGTACAGACTCATTCGCGCCACCCAAGAGACCAAAGTCGTCATCAGGAATGGAAGTAGAACTAAAACTGGAATCTTCCGATCGATCTGCCGCTGAACCAAACCCTGACATCCCGATCGCATCCCGACCATAGGCCGCTGCTGCACCGGTTCCAACAAGCGGTCTATCTGCCGATGGGTTAGCAAATCCGTCGGAGTTCTCAGACATGTCAAAATCAGCGAGGTCGCCCAGATCATCAAATTCATCAAAATCGTCAATGAAGTTCATCGTATTGCCCTCAGAGGGTTCTGCGATAAATTTGGTATTCACATTTTGCGAAGAACCTGACAGTGGCATAAAATCACGCATTCCGCTTCCTGCCCCAAACTCAGTACCTGCCCCAAACATCGTATCCTCAGTAGATTCTCCATCAGATTCCCAACGATCGTTGACCTCTTGGAACGGTGATTTCCTTATCGGGAATGCGGGCGCAATTGAATCCGTTCTGGCAGAATTCTGACCCTGCGACGATGTCTCTCTACCCCGATCGTCGGTACTCGTGCCATCAGAAACTGCAACATTAGAGGGTGTGCCCTTGGAATCTGGAACAAAGCCATCGGAATCTGGAACGAAATCATTAAAATTGCTAAATACGTCTCCAGCGTCGGAGTCATCCCAAGGCATGTCCATGAACCCATTATCACCAGTAAAAGGACTATCGGTCCCTTCGGAATGGGGAGCATCACCAAAACCAGACGACGGCATAGCGAACGGATCGCTGGTGGGCGTGGGGGACGAACCCATTACTCCCGAGTCCACCTCAATCAAGTCATCCATGACACTCGTCATAGGTGGAGGTGTAACTGTTTTGGCGGTGGCAGTTGTCGAACTATCGAAAAGATTGGACGGGTCCATGGGAAACCCAGTGGAGTTGTCATCGTCAATATCCATATCGGCAAAAATGAAGGAATCTGAGGCCTGGTCGGCAGAATTCCAAGTCGTGCCATAGTCATCGAAATCGAGTGATGCCACTTCTAGGTTGCCCCCTCCCCCATGGGTCATATCTTTCGCAGATTGGCGGGCATAGGTCAGTCCGCTGTTGGCGTAGTCTATATATTCTGGATCTTGGGTTAAGCCTAGGACTTCCTGGTATTGTTCTTGCGCAATGTCGTAGCGCTGAAGCCCATAGCAGTAGATATGCCCCCGCAGCAGTCGGGCATTTGGATCTTGAGGATGATCCACGACGAGGCGATCGACCGCTTCTGCCGCCTCATCGTAGCGTCCCTGCATGTAGGCTTTTTCTGCCTGTTGATATTCCTGTGCAAAATCAGTGCTGCGGGCCATGGTCCTCCTCCTGTCAATATTGAATCTCGTTTGTGAAGCAATCAAGCTTCTACGCGTGAACCGTTCGCTCTAACATTTTAAAGGGTTGATTTAAGGTATCGATACAAGTGTGATGTCTATCAATTGATCCCCAAAGAATAGGGGTTCGGATGTGAGGTGAAAAACTGTTTACTTTATCGACGGACATGAGTACCTTAGGATACTAAATATTTCAAGAACTGAACATTTATTAGCTTAATTCCTGAAGCCGAGTGCTCATTGAGTCACTTAAGCGGCCCACCGAGCTGACCGAAGAATTGAAATCTGGTCCAAGAGGCGTAGAAAACGTTGATTTTCTCCCATAACCCACTCACCGCGCAAAAATGGGGCGACACCATCGGGAACGCCTGTCGGTGCTTGTATTTTTTCAATATCTAGCCACTCCATTCCCACAATCCGATCGACTGCCAAGCCTAGTAAAATGTCTTGGTCTTCGACCGCGATGACGGAGATCTCCTGCCGATCGGTATTCAATGGCGTTGAGTCTCCGAGAAACTGCCCCAAGTCTGCCACCCAAACCACGCGACCTCGGACATTTAAGGTTCCAAGGAGTAGGGGAGAAACATTCGGGACGGGAGTAATACGATCGGGAACCGGAGATAGCACCTCCCGAATTCCAGCCGCAGGTAACGCGAACTCTTCCCCAGATGATACATAAAAGCGCAGATGCAACTCACCTTCTGGGCTTTCTAGCTCCTGAAACTCAGGGACTTGATCGTCACCACGCCCTGTCAAAAAATCAGGCATTCCTACCATATCTTTACTCTCTAACCTCGTAGTAGCTGCTTCACGGTTCCCACTAGCTCAGTCGGCTGGAATGGCTTGGCGATGTACGCATCAGCCCCCTGCTTCATGCCCCAATAGCGATCGAATTCTTCACCTTTTGAAGAACACATCACGACCGGAACATTTTGAGTCTTAGGATCCGCCTTGATTCGACGACAGACCTCATATCCATTCATCCGAGGCATGACAATATCTAGGACCACAAGATCGGGACGATGTCCTTCAATGTGCTCCAATGCCTCAACCCCATCGGTTGCAATGGACACGCTCAAGCCGCTTCCCTTGAGCAAGTCTGTGATCATCTCCCGTTGGGTCAAGCTGTCTTCGACCACCAGAATTGTACTCATAAAGCCTCTGCCTAAATTTGGCGACCGCACTGGCAACCCATGGACCGATCGTAAAACCGGGGTGTAATAATAAGGTACCCTCAATCGCCAAAATAAACAGACTTCCCATCTACAAAAGTAGAGATTTCAGGCTAATTCAGATTGATTACAGGATGGAGACCGTTCTACTTGATAACCTATTGGCATTCAAAACGTTCTCCTAAATTTCGGGCCAAGGTTCTTCTTCTGGGTCCATTTCTGTGGATTGGGATGAATCGGAGCGCTTGGGCTGTCCTAGTCCGACATGTTTCTCCACAATTGTCACGAGTTCTTCTTCGCCAAAGGGTTTAGCCAGATAGTCCGTTGCTCCGACCATCTGCGCCCGCACCCGATCGATAAAGCCATCCAGTCCCGTCAGCATAACAATGGGAGTCTGCCGGAAATAGCTCGACTGACGCAACATGGCACAGACTTCATAGCCATCTAGCTCGGGCATCGTGATGTCACAGAGAATCAGGTCCGGTTTATGAGTAAAAAACTGACTCAAGGCTGTTACCGGGTGATCAAATAACACCGATCGATACCCATGCCGTTCTAGAATAGTTGCCACACTGTGACGCACGGTCGCCGCATCATCCAGGCAAGCCACACAGGGCATGGGACGCGGGGCGCTCACGGTCGAATAATTCCAGCGACTGGTTCGAGTCCGATCGTCCTCAACAAATTGAATCCAGCCTCGTTGGATACAGGGGTACAGGGCACGAGTCACCGCTAAGATATCTTTGTTTAGACCACGGGCAATTTGACGTAAGGACGCTTGACCATCAACAAAACCGAGTAAGGTCTTGACCGTGACTGTTGGGAGTGCGCCTTGGAGTGCCTCGGCATTAACGATCACAGGGATCTGTTCTGGTGATTGAACCTGGGGATACCATTGCTTCCACTCTTGAACCTGCTGAAGGGTTGTGGCCACGATCGGCATCACAGGCAACGTCACCAGTTGTGGGGTTAGAGGTGCACCCATCTCAAATATAAAATAGCCCTGCCGTAAACTCAGCAAGTCAAACAGGGTTTCTTGAACCATCCCCTGAAGAATTTCTTTAGCCTGAGTCGTGGAGATGACACGATGTTCTAAAAGCTGCCATAGTTCCCCATATTCTGGTGCATTGGCAATTGAGTCTGGTGGGGTGGTAATTCGTTGAAAGTTTTTCTCTAAGCCATAGGATGCCAAGAATCCCCGCAATCGAGACAGACCTGCAACTGGATTGCCTGCGTACACCACCTGACCATTTAGAAAAAAGACATACCAAGTCCGGTCTGCGGTGTGATCGGTTGAACAGGCATAGGTCTCAACCAAAAGCTGTCCTGTCCGCTGCCCCAGTTCAACCAACTGGAGAATACTGCGAATATCAATTTCACTCAATTCTCCCTGCATAGCACCCTGATCCCAATGAAGCCAAAAAGTAGAGTCGAAAATCCATTTAGAGAGATTTTACCGGAAAATCGCAGAAAGCCCCTAGCTTTAGAAATAGGGACAGATAGCGGCGGGGCGGCAGACTCAATCTTCTAGACATCTTCACAGAATCTCCCCTTTTTTGTCGTACATTTATAATCAATAAATAAGGTAATCAACTATCTTAAGAGCCTTTCGTCGAGACTCTCAACTAAAGTCGTTCGGCCTGCACGCTGTTTCAGGCTGCGAGGTGGCATACTAGGACTTAGGTTGATAAGATTTGCGGTCAGAAATGGTAGAGGGCTAATCGCGTGCTGTATTTGGCAGAAGTCATTCAAAAGAAAGGCGGTTTGATGGGGGGCGGGAAGACTGAGTTAAAACTCTTGGCTTGTCAGCGAACCGAGCAGAACTGGTCGGCTGTCAATGGGGAAGAAATTATCCCGGCGGACGAGGCGAGTCGCTATGCGTCAGGAACACTATTGCTAGCTGACTTGACCAATGGCCGTCAGGTGCAGCGCATTCAGGAAGCCGGACGCCCATTGGTGAGTATCCTGCAAAATTTCTCGCGACTACAGGAGAAATTTAAGACCCAAGAAGAAGAAATTGAGCAATGGAAACAGTCCCTGACTTATCAAAGTCAAGAGCTGAATCGTCGTGAGATGGAGATGGAAGCTCGTCACGAGCAGCTTGAGCAAATGGAAAGCGATGTGGAACAAATGGAGTCCCAGCGCGAGCAGTTTGAGCAAGTTCGCCTCGAAGTCGAAGGGCAAAAGGAAGAGTTCGATCGTCAAAAGCAAGAGCTTGAAGGCGCGTGGGATCATCTTAGGGGAGAGATGAATCGGCTGGAGGAGCATAAATCTGAGATTCAGCAGGGCGCAGTACTAGATCCTGAAAAAGCGCAGCACATTAGTGGCCTACTGAAACGGGTTGAAGGGGCAATAGTATCGATGGACACGGTGCAGGAGCAGACGCGCTTTACTCAAGAGGTGATTGGTCAACAGGAGTCCCAACTTCAGATTCACTGGCAACGAGTTGGCGAGTACCGATCGCAGCTTGAAGCTCAACAAACTGAGCTAGATGCCAGCATTGAAGCTCATCAAATTCAGTGGCAACAGTGGCGTGATGCTTCAGACGAGCTAGAAAAAGCCAAAGCCGAGTTGCAGATTCAGCAGTCCATGGTGGGGGCTAAACAAGAGTACGCTCAAGCGCTTACGCTGCAATTGCAGCACCATGAAGAAATCCATCAGCAGCTCTACCGGATGACGGAAGGACTCGATAGTATCAATGTCTTAGAACAAGTCGATGTGGCGGCGCTGGAGTCTATGACCCTCGAAACGCTCCAAGGTCTAACCGGAGATATTTTGAGTGACTTTAAGCGGTCTTCGGATTTTGTCTCAGGTCAAGAGGAAGAACTAGAATTTAAGCAAAAAGAAATCGACGAACTCGCAAACCGACTGTCTCAAGCTAATGATTTCGATCGGTTGAACTTAGAAAATGAACTGGCTGATGAACGAGATGCCTACCAGTTCTTAAATGAGACTTTAGTCGGTCAGCGTCGCAGTGTACGGGAAAAGGAAAGCATCCTACATCAACATCAAACGGTTCTGGCTCGTCGTCAAGGTAAACCTGATCCCCACGCATCTGAAAATGGACTTAACTTGGGTCCAGTTTTTGCTCAAATTGACAATTTCCGTCAGCAACGATCGGAAGAATTGACCCAGGTTGAGTCGCAGGTCGCTCAACTTCACAGCTCCATAGAGCAGAGTCAGGGCAGGGTGACACAGCAGGAGCGGGACTTAATGTCCCAGAAGCAAGCACTAGTAGCTCAGGATCAAACCTTGCAAGATGAGCGTGTGCTGCTAGCAGACAGTCGGGCGAGACTTGCGCTGTACGACGAAATGCTTCAGCCCTTTCAAGATAATGTCACGGATATTAAGGGACGGGTTGAGTTTGTTGCGAGTAGCT
>JAYVUU010000222.1:0-22473 GCA_043787635.1 Synechococcales cyanobacterium
CCCGTAACTCCGCGCTGTCCAAATAGATTACGCTGTGCTGCATTGCCCCAAATTAGATTGGTGTTTAGGGTTGCACCGGGTTCAACGGTTTTGCTGGGCCATACCCGCACATTCGGACGAATATAGGCTTCTTCGCCGATCGTACACAATGGTCCAATTACAGCCCCTTCCAAAATTTGAACAAACCGATCGATTCGACTGCCCCGTGCCACAATACAAGCCCGTAATTGCACGTCTTCTTGAATCATTACCCCATTCCAAATGATTGGGCGTTTCAGTACCGCATTCTCCGCGATCGATACGTTGTCTCCTAAAATTGTGCCCGCTTCAATTCGAGTTCTAGCTTGAATTCGACAATGATCTCCAATTAAAATTGGGGTCTCTAGGACTGCACTCGGATCAATCACGACATCTCTACCAATCCAGACTCCGGGCGATCGTTCAGCGTAAGCTTTTTCCAAGTACACTTGTCCTTCAAGAGCCGCATACTGTGATTCCCGATAAGCATCTAAATTCCCAATATCACACCAATAGCCGTCGGCAATATAGCCATAAGTTGGGATGTTATTTTCAAGCAATTTTGGAAATAGATCTTTAGAGAAATCTGCTTCTTCAGAGGGTTCAAGCAAATCTAATACGTCTGGCTCTAGAATATAAATACCAGTATTGACGGTATCAGAGAAAAGTTCACTGCTAGAGGGTTTTTCAAGAAAACGTTCAATTCGACCTTGATCGTCGGTGATTACTACCCCAAATTCGATCGGATTATCAACTCGTTTTAAAATTAATGTGGCTTTAGATTTCTTTTCACGGTGAAATGCGATCGCAGCACTCAGATCAAAATCAGTCAAACTATCGCCACTAATGACCAAAAAAGTCGAGGTTAGCAATTGTTCTACATTCTTTACGCACCCGGCTGTGCCAAGTGGGGCTTCTTCTTCCACGGCGTAGGTCATCTGGACCCCGAAATCGCTTCCTTCTCGGAAATAGTCCCGCAGAATATCAGGCAAGTAATGTAATGTTGCAATAATTTCTCGAATGCCGTGACGCTTGAGAAGATTGATGATGTGTTCTGCGATCGGTCGATTCAGAATTGGCACCATCGGTTTTGGTAAATCGCAGGTTAGAGGACGTAGCCGAGTTCCTGATCCCCCCGCCATTAGCACAGCACGCATTTTATTCCCTCAATTTTCAAGCGTTTAGTAGTTTGCCTAATCTCATTATCAGTTACTTTCCCGTTTCTCTGGAATAATTGTTTTCTGTGCGATCGGAATTGAAAAACGAAACGTACTGCCTTGATCGAGTACGCTTTCAACGTGAATCGTACCTTGCTGCAATTCAACTAGATGTTTCGTAATAGCAAGACCAATCCCCGTCCCGCCAGATTTTCGATTTCTCGATCGGTCCGATCGCCAAAATCGTTCAAAAATATGGGGTAAATCTTCGTCCGCAATCCCAATTCCTGTATCAATAACAGACACCCACAGCATCCCTTGTTTCACCTCAGCCAGCACCGTCACCGTCCCTTCGGAGGTATAACACAACGCATTTCCGAGCAAATTGACTAGAATCTGTTCAACCCGTTCAGGATCGCTATAAGCACGGGGAATCTCATGAGGAATAGATAAAATTAATTGCTTTTCACTTTCAATCAATTGATCATTAAACCGATCGCATAGTTTTTTTAAAAGCGATCGTAAATCAAACTTCTTAGCATCGATCGGCAAATATCCGGCTTCAGCTTTAGATAATTCTTGCAAGTCATTCACCAGTCGTTTCAACCGTTGGGTTTCTCCGCTCAATCGTTGATAAATGTCAGGACTTGCATCAATAGTTCCATCGGCTAAGCCTTCAAGGTAGCCTTCCACAATGGTCAAGGGCGTACGTAATTCGTGGGTCAGATCGCTCACCAATTCTCGACGGCGTTGCTCGACATTATCAAGCGCTAAAGCCATTCGGTTAAAGCTTTCAGCAAAACGATTTAGTTCTGGAATATCACTCATGGGCATTCGGGCAGTCATTTCCCCAGCGGCAAATTTGGCGGTAATCCGTTGCATTTGGAGCAAAGGCTGCATAATCCGTTTGGATAGTAAATAACTCAGTGCCGCCGCCGCACTTCCACCAAAAATAACCGACCAAAACGCCCCGCGACTCCAAGCCGATTCAAACCCATTCACTAATTTTCCCCGAATGGCATAGAGCAGCAACCCTTTAAACTCTAGCGTCTGAAGATGCTCCATGAATAGCCGAGAGGTATACAGCCTCCCGATTACGAGCAGCGTGGCCAGCCCCATCATCATCACAATGATATGAGATAAGAACAGTCTGCCCCGAAGTCCAATGTGATACATGTTGTTCCGCTGAGAAACCTAAACCACCCGCTTTAATTTTACTCGCTCTATCTACACCTTTCCATTCCCCCACTTCAAACAATGAGCCAACCCCAAGAAATTACAAAAACGTTACAAACCACCAGCCAATGCCGATCGCGTTCATTGGGGTGATAGTCTAGCTTCTGTATGTAGTGTTGACTATCAGTTTTTATAGAGGCGGACGACATGACTGGCGAAATTCCTTATCTCCTTCGAGCCACGAAAGGTGAAATTCTCGATCGCCCGCCCGTCTGGATGATGCGGCAGGCTGGACGCTACATGAAGGTCTACCGCGACTTGCGTGAGAAATATCCATCTTTTAGAGACCGATCGGAGAATCCCGACTTATCGGTCGAAATTTCCCTTCAGCCTTGGCGCGCGTTTCAGCCCGATGGCGTGATCATGTTCTCCGATATTTTGACTCCGCTTCCCGGTATGGGTATTGACTTCGACATCATCGAAAGCAAAGGACCCATCATTGATCCTCCGATTCGGACTGCCGAGCAAATCAACGCATTACGTCCTCTGAACCCAGAAGAATCGCTGCCCTTTGTTAAAACCGTGTTGCAAACTTTGCGGCAAGAAGTGGGTAATAAAGCAGCAGTGCTTGGATTTGTTGGGTCGCCTTGGACGTTGGCCGCCTATGCGATCGAAGGAAAATCGTCTAAAGACTATTCCAATATCAAACGCATGGCTTTCTCCGAGCCAGAACTACTGCATACCCTTCTAGGTAAAATCGCGGACTCGATCGCCACCTACGTCAAATTTCAAATTGATTCTGGCGCTCAAATGGTCCAACTGTTTGACTCTTGGGCCGGAAACTTAAGTCCGATCGACTACGACACCTTCGCCCTTCCCTACCAGCAGCGCGTTGTCCGCCAAGTCAAAGAAACCCATCCCGACACCCCATTGGTGATGTACATCAGTGGCAGCGCCGGAGTGCTCGAACGGATGGGTCAAACAGGTGTGGACATCGTGAGTGTCGATTGGACCGTAGACATGGCCGATGCTCGTCGTCGTCTTGGCCCCGACATGATTGTTCAGGGAAATATGGATCCGGGTGCATTATTTGGTTCCAAAGAATTCATTCGTGCTCGAATTTTGGACACCGTGAAAAAAGCAGGAAATAAAGGCCACATTCTTAATTTAGGTCACGGGATCTTGCCCGGTACACCGGAGGAAAATGCAGCCTATTTCTTTGAGACCGCAAAAAATCTTGATCAGATTTTAGAAACTGCATAGTTTAATTTTTGACTAACTTAACCTAGAGACCTGGATCAGCACCTTCAGGTCTTCTTTGTGGTTTTAGAGGATTTTGGGTACACTCTAGTATGGATATGTTCTGTCTAAGTTAGGCGTGGCTGAAAAATGTATGTTGAAGGTTACAGTCGGTCATAGTAATGATCCAGATTCAGAGTCTGCTATTTCGGAAGTTATTGAGCAATGTCTGGCGCAACAGGATAGTGACACCCCAGCCCCAATAGCTGCATTGTTGCTTGCGGCTATTGACTTTGACCATCAACTGATTCTCGACTATATCCATGATAAATTTCCGGACATTGCTTTAATTGGCGGCACAACGGATGGCGAAATGTCATCGAAGCTTCAATTTAGCCAAGATTCTCTAGTTCTGACGCTGTTTTATTCAGACAATATTCAAATTCAGGCAGGTCTTGGACTCAACCTCTCTCATGACCCGGTGGCGGGAGCTGCGGAAGCGGTCGCCTATGGAAAAGGGCAAAATACCGAAATACCAAAACTTTGCCTTACGATCGTTGAAGGAATTGGCTGTGATTCTAATGCTGCCGTCGAGGGATTGAAAGCTGTATTGGGCGATCGGTTTCCAATTTTTGGGGGTGCAACTGCCGATCAGCAACAGTTCAAGATGAGCTATCAGTTCTTTGGTCGAGAAGTGCTAACCGATGCAATCACACTTCTATTCCTATACGGCGATTTGCAGTTTTCCTGTGGAATTGTCCATGGGTGGAAGCTGATCGGTAAAGTCGCAACCCTCACTGAAGTTTCGTCAAACAGTGTGGTGAAAATAGATGGTAAATCCGCGACGGACCTCTATGAATCCTATTTGCATGGGCTAGAACCATCACCTGAGTACCCATTGGCTATTTTTGAAGAGAGCGGTGAGTTCTATCTGCGATTGCCCGTTGGTTCCAATCGTGAAACAGGTAAAATCAATTTTCTTACGAATCTTCCGACCAATACCCAAGTTCAGGTAGCCCATGCAACCAGGGAAGATATCTTGGCCGCTACTCAAGATTCATTCAAAATTGCCTTCGATCGGTATCCCGGTGTGGAGCCTGATGTAGCGCTTCTGTTCTCTTGCTTCGCTCGCCGTCTCATTCTTGGAACGCGCACTCAGGAAGAATGTCAATGGGTTAGCAAACTTTCACAGCAGGAGTTGCCCTTTGTGGGATTCTATACTTACGGGGAAATCGGTCCGATGGAAATTGGTGGGGAAGTTCGGTTGCATCGCGAAACATTTATTACCCTTCTGCTTGGAACCCGTTAGGTATGGACAAAACAAACGAATCTTTGCTGCAACGGATTAAAGAGCTTGAAAAGGAGAACCGAATTTTACAGAAACAGCTTCAACGATCTCTGATCGATCGGGTTCAAATTGAGAATCACCATGTCCGTAGCGGTGATCTGTTGCAACAGATCATTCGAGACCTTGAAAGTTCTAAAGCTGTTTTGGAACAACGTGGAGTTGACCTCGAACTTGCGTTACGGAACATTCAAACCATGCAAAGCAAATTGATTGAAGCTGAAAAAATGTCGGCTTTGGGTGTTTTGGTGGCTGGAGTCGCCCATGAAATCAATAATCCGGTTGGGTTTATCTATGGGAATATTAGCCATCTGGAACAATATATTAGCAAAATTATAGAACTCGTTGATCTCTATGAGGAGCAATACAATCCACCGCCATTAATTATTCAAGACAAAATTCAAAGCATTGAACTCGACTTTCTGTTGCAAGATATTCCAAAAGTATTGCAATCCATGTGGGTTGGAGCTGAGCGGATTCTAGAAATCGTTAAATCGTTGCGTAATTTTTCGCGGCTTGATGAGTCTGAATACAAGACTGTTGATCTGCATGAGGGCCTAGATAGTACATTGATGATTTTGCAGAGTCGGCTTAAGGGTCATCCTACCCGTCCACAAATTGAAGTGATTAAAAACTATGGAATGCTACCACCTGTTGATTGTTATCCCGGCAAGCTCAATCAAGTATTTATGAACATTTTGAGCAATGCAATCGATGCCCTTAGTGAACAATACAGTTTAAATCCCGATCGGCCCAGTAAGATTTCGATCGACACCCTATCTCAAGATGAGAATATTCATATTACGATTTCAGATAGTGGAAGTGGCATTCCTGAAGCTGTTCAACCTAGGCTATTTGATCCGTTTTTTACCACAAAACCTGTCGGTAAGGGGACAGGGCTTGGGCTTTCTATTAGTTACCAAATCATTGTAGAGAATCACAATGGTACATTATCATGCCACTCAGCTATTGGTCATGGCACAGTGTTTACCATTGTGATTCCTATCTCTCAAGCACAGGTGTTATCTTAGGCGCTATCCAGCGTTGTTCTATCGGTTTTAGAAGTCATCCGGAATAATCCATTTAGGTGGCTCAGACGCACGTTCTTGACGACGACGATCGATCGCCGCTGCCGCCATTTCTAGCATCTTCTCTAGAGAGGTTTCCTCAATGAATTTCGAGGCCTGAGCTTTAAACTCCAAATTCGGGCACTCTGTTCCTAGAACGCAGCCCTTTGCACACTCAACCTCGCAATTTATATCCCGTTGAACCATTGCAACTTCTCCACTCATGACAGATCCAAATAGATTCATTATCATAGTCTCACTGAACTGCACTTCAAACCATCCTGAAGACTGCGTAAAAATCTGAAAGGATTTGTCTAGCATCCTTGTTGTGCAATTCACCCCCAACTTCACCATGGCTCCTTCCTTTCGTGCCATCGACGACCTCTCCTCTGTTGAATTACCTCACCAAAGCCATTTGCTTCGGGGCTACACTGACGACAAAACGATCGATCGCATTATTAATGCCTGTAATCTCAAAACCACTGTCGAGCAACAGCTCAAACGTCTACACCGTCCAAATTCTTCGCTCACAACGGATCTGATTCAAGCTTATATGAGTCAGTTTTATCTTCATGCCTTACAAGATTCTAGATCTGAAGCCTCTAGTTTTCTCAGGTCTGCACTAGAGCTTTTTGTTCGCCAAGACGATCGGAACCCCATTCTTTGCTATGTTTTAGGGTTTGAAGTAGTCACGTTATTGTTTAGCATGAGTTGGCATGAGCATGAGCGACTTTACTATCTACAACAGAATCAAGAGCAATTTTTTTATCGTTACATCAAACCGATTCAAGCCGCTCATCGTCTGAATGAAAAAGTTGTTCCCCGCGATGCCGATATCTTCTTTGCTAAACGGGCTTACTTTGTTCAACGACCCGCACTGCGTCCCCAGCAACTCAAAGCGATCGCCGTTGCGACCTTTCCAGCAGAAGCTGTCTTAAAACTCGGCTTCGATATCATTCGCCAGCCCCGATCGTTTGTGTTTGACCACGCTGCTATTTTCGATGAGCCGGAACAAAGAGCCTAATACCCACAGGTCTAAACTCGCGATCGTTTTTCCTGAGACGAACTACGAATGAACTCTGCCAACAGCACTGCTAGCCCTGAAGCCGAAATCAACACCACACTTAGCGCATTCAGATCGGGTGTGAGATTGGTCCGAATACGGCTATAGATTTCCATCGGTAAGGTATTAATACCGCCACCCGCTGTAAAACTCGCAATCAGAAAGTCATCCATACTGCATACGAATGCCAACAAACAGCCCGAAATAATCGCTGGGTACAACTGCGGCAACAGCACCAAGTAAAAGGATTCAAAGGGCGTTGCACCGAGATCTTGAGCCGCTTCCTCAAGATGTGAATCTAGAGTACTGATTCGGGTCGAAACCGCCAAAGCCACGTAGGCCAGGCAAAACACGACATGACTGGCAATAATAGTCCCCAAACTTAAGGGCACGGTCATTGCTGCCAGAAAAACTAGGGTCGCCACAGCAATGGAAATATCTGGAATAATCAGAGGTAAATACACCGTATTCTGATAGATATCTCGTCCCCAAAAGCGGTATCGAGCCAACCCCACAGCCATTAACGTCCCCAAAAATGCGGCGATCGTAACTGAACCTAGTGCCACTTTTAAACTGTCTGACAGGGATTGTAAAATGCGTTCATCCTGAAAAAAGCGGAGATACCATTTAAACGAAAACCCAGTCCATTGAGCGCTGATAGCGGATTCATTGAAGCTATAGAAGGCGAGTACTGCGATCGGCAAATACATAAATCCAAACATCAAAAGAGTCCACCAAGCTTGCCAAAGTGGTTTGGTGATACCGTTAGATTGATGAGATAAGTTAACTTTAGCCATGAGATTTTAGATTGGGGGGCTTGAATCAGGAACGTTATGGTCTAGGTATGCATCTAGTCTAAATAGCACGGGTATTCTTATCGCCATATTTAATTAGACACACAATAGCCAACGTGACTAGCATGATGAGTAGTGCGCTTAGGGCGCTGCCCATGCCCCAGTCGGGTGAGGCTCCTAAAAATCGACCATACAACAACCGAGCCGCTGTCATACTCGACGGTCCACCTAAAAGTTCGGGATTGACAAAGTCTCCGATCGCATTAATAAACACCAAAAGAATCCCTGCGGCAATTCCCGGTAGGGCTTGCGGTACTGTGACACTCATAAAAACATCCTTAGGCGGGGCACCCAAATCGGCGGCGGCTTCAAGGAGGCGACGATCGAGTTTTTCGAGAGATGAATACAAAATCAATACCATATAAGGCAAAAGACTATAGGTCATCCCAATCAAAACAGCCGGAAGCTGATTCATTACATCTAATGTGTGTAAATGTAATGTCATCAATACTGTATTCAAGACTCCCGTTGGTCGCAGAATACTAATCCAGGCATAGGTTCGCAGCAGTGAAGAAGTCCATAGTGGCAAAACAAACCCCAGTAGCAATAGATTTTGCCAGCGTTTTGGGGCTAGTAATGCAATCCAATAAGCGACTGGGAATCCAAGAATTAAACAGAAGAAGGTCGTAGAGATAGCAAGACCGATGGATCTCAGAATCACCCATAATACTGACGGCTCGAAAATTTTAATATAGTTTTCTAAGCTCGATGGATTAACTAAATCTCCAGGTTGAATTCCCGGCACTAAGCTCAATTGAAAAATTAGTAAGGTCGGTAATATCAACAGTAGAAATAACCAGAGTCCCGCTGGAGCCAACATCAAAATAGGTGCTAGCCGCTGCGACCACGATCGGGGTGAATTAGATAAGGGAGAAGCCGCCATACTGGTCAAGTGATAATTGTTCAATTGTTATTAATTCGCTCGAGTAACGCCTCCTATCAACTCATAAGCTGCGTCCAATATTTATCATAAAGTCGCTCAGCTTCATCGGTTAGCGCCGTCATGCTCTCACATCGCCCCATCACGTCTGCGGTCGGATAGCTAATGGTATTCCGCTGTAAGTCTTTAGGTAATAGTGCGATCGCACTAGCATTGGGGGTGGTTACGGCTAATCGCTGAGCCACAGTTGCGGCGACATCTGGCTTCAAAAGATAATTTATCCATTGATAGGCCGCATTCGGATTAGGAGCCGATTTAGGAATAACCATCCAATCACTCCAGCGGGTTGCCCCTGGTTTTGGCACGACATAGCGCAGTTTTGAGTTTTCTTTTAAAAGCCCGATCGCATCGGATGAATAGCCCATCGCCACCCACAAATCTCCAGCTGCAAGCTGAGTTCGCCAGCCGTCAGTCGTAAAACTCGCGATATGGGGTTTTAGAATGCTCAATTTTTCATAGGCTTTCTTAATTCGATCGGCATTGATTTCATTAAGACTATAGTTCAAAGACTTCAAAGCGCATCCTAGGACTTCACGCGAATCATCAAGCAAGGTCATTTTTCGAGTCAGCTTCTCTTTGTTTCTCCAGAGATAGTCCCAATCTTCAATGCCCTCAGGAATCTTTTCTCGGTTATAAATCAATCCTGTTGTGCCCCAAGCAAAGGGAACTCCATAGTGATTGCCTAAATCCGCTGGCGATCGGCGAAATTGTGGAATCAAATTATCAAGTCCTTGAACGCGACTGTGATCCAATTCAGTCAACAGGTCTGCCTTTAAAAGTTTTGGGATAAAGTATTCGCTTGGGTAAAGCACACTAAAGGTTTCGCCCTTACCGGCCTGCAATGCCGCCATCATTTTTTCATTTGAGTCAAACAATTCACGAATGGTCCGAAGACCCGTCACATTACGAAAATCCTTGAGCAGTTCCTCATCGACATATTGTGCCCAAGTATACAAAAAAACTTCATTTTGAGAAGTGCTGCTGCTCTGCCCCGATCGCACATTACCAAGTCGCCAGCCACACCCCGACAAAATTTGAGATAGCCCCAATCCCAACGCACCCGACCCGACCATCTTAAGAAATTGACGGCGCGATCGAGGGTTGGGTGAAAATAGTTCAGAATCCATCGCTAGAGACCAACAAAACAAAAGATAAGAACAAAACATCAGCCATACTCAGTCCAGATCTGATGGGTTTGTAACTGGCAATGCCAAACAATCGCGGGGACTCCACATAACATAAACCGGACCCGCAATTTTAGAGACCGCTTCTGACGACGGTTGCCGAACTAACAGTGTGCGTCCCGATAACAGTCGAATTACACAATTTACGTGAGTCCCTAAATATAAGGTGCTAACTAGCGACCCTTCAAAACAATTCTTGCCCTCGAGATTTACCCCACTAGTGCGCGGATCCGATCGTAATAGTTCCACCTTCTCAGGTCGTAGGTTAATAGCTACTCGGCCCGAGGTTAAGAGCTTACTTGCCGTGGAAATTGGCTGAACTTGAAATAGCTCCCCCGCATCACTCTTTACCCATAGCATTGATGGATGGGAACCTTCAATTTTGCCGATGATAATATTCGTATCACCGATAAACTCCGCGACAAATTGACTTTGGGGCCGATCGTAGATTTGGCTGGGTGTACCGATTTGCTCCACTTTGCCGCCGTTCATTACCGCAATCCGATCGCTCATGGTCAACGCTTCTTCTTGATCATGCGTCACCATGACAAAGGTGATAGCCAGTTGCTGATGTAAACGCTTGAGTTCGAGCTGCATCTCTTTACGTAGCTTCAGATCCAGCGCCCCCAGTGGCTCATCTAACAACAGCACCATGGGACGATTCACCAACGCCCGTGCCAACGCAACTCGCTGCTGTTGCCCTCCAGAAAGCTGCTCTGGGAACCGTTTAGCCAGTGCTTCCAGCTTCACTAAGCGCAGCGCATCCATCACCCTATCTTGAATCTCACTGCGACCTATTTTTTTAATCTTTAATCCAAAGGCGATATTATTTTCTACCGTCAAATGGCTGAATAATGCATAACTCTGGAACACCGTATTCACCGGACGACGATAGGGTGGAACTCCTACCATCGAGACCTTACGGATTGATAATTCTCCAGAGGTGGGGGTCTCGAAGCCTGCGATCAACCGCAGGAGCGTTGTTTTTCCACAACCCGACGGTCCTAAAATGCTAAAGAATTCACCTCGACGAATTCGCATGTCTACTCCGCTCACAGCAACTTCGCCATCAAAGCTTTTGAAAACTTTATGGAGTTCGATGTCCAGATGACCGTTTGACTCGGTCTCTGAAGGAGAGAGAGAATGGACCATAGGTCAGAGTGATGCCTAGATAGTGTGCTTTATGCAAGCTTATCACTGCGCCATTATACCTAATCCAGCAGAATTAAGCGCAGACTGCTCGGCATAGATTTCTCAAGGCGTAATGATTTTCCAGAACTTCATCGGATAAGTCTCTATAATGTTTTGTCTGGAAAGCATGAACTAGAGATTGAGGGAACGCTGAGATGGCAGTTTTGCGGATGGAAGATGGACGGCGTTTGATAGATTTGGAGACGATCGCAGCGGAACTGGCACCGTTGAATATTGGTCTTAGTTATTGGACGACGGGTGATAGTTCAGAACTACGGCAGTTGCTTCAAAGTCAGGCACTGAATGATGCTGAAAAGGAACAGGTATTGGTGAGTTTAGATCATTACTTTGAATCACTCAAAACAAACTTTGGTTATACCTCGCGCGATTTAATTGTTCTCCATCCCGATGTTCCCAATCTCGATGGATTACTGTCTAAATTCAACAGCGTACATACCCATGCTGATGACGAAGTTCGCTACATTATTGACGGAGAAGGGACATTTGGCTTTGTTCGACCCGATGGTTCACAGGTTGAGTTAACCGTCCAGGCCTCTGAATATATCAATGTTCCAGCCGGGACTGAGCATTGGTTCTATCTGACTGAACTCTCTCGCGTGAAAGCCGTGAGATACTTTGCAGGAACCAGTGGCTGGACTCCAGAGTATACAAATACTGCTATTAAATTTCGTACATAATGCTATGACTATTCAAGTTGATTACCGTTTTCCTCCCGGCATTAATGCTGAAAAGCAAGCTCAAGTGATTGCGATCGGGCAGACTGTGGGCAGTTGGGACGATCGTTTTTCCCACCGCGAAGATTCTTTCCAGCGTTATCTTGCCCAAGTGATGACCATTGTTGTTCACGATAGCGGTCATAGCACGGCTACCATTGAGTTTCCCGTTGCAAATACGGAAGGTGATATTGGGAGTTTGCTGACGATGATCTTTGGTAAATTTTCCATGGCGGGCGCGGCCAAAGTTACGGCTATTCGACTGCCTGAGGACTATGGTCAAATGCCTGCTGTTGGGTTGTCGGGTATTCGCGATCGGCTGAATGTATACGATCGTCCCCTCGTGATGGCGATATTCAAACCTGCGCTGGGATTAACGGCGGATGATCATGCTGGAATTCTGCGGGAGGTTGCGGGGGCGGGGTTGGACATTATTAAGGATGATGAAATTCTTGGTAATTTAGAAATTGCCCCGACGATCGATCGGCTCAAAGCCTGTCGCAAGGTTATTTTAGAAACTAAAGAAACTACAGGTAAAGAACTTCTTTATGCCACTAATGTCACAGGTCGCGCCCATGAAATTCTTGATAATGCCAAACGATTGGTTGCAAATGGTGCAAACGCGTTGTTGTTCAATACGTTGACCTACGGTTGGTCAGTATTGGAATCCCTAGCGCAAGATCCTGACGTTAATGTGCCCATTTTTATGCACCCTGCCTTAGCCGGAGCCATGTGTGGTGCGCCCGACCATGGCTTTAACTACTCTGCAATTTTAGGAACGCTTGCGTCCCATGCGGGGGCTGATGCGGTGTTGTATCCAGCCCACTACGGCAGTTTACCGTTTGAGAAATCTGAGGAAATGAATATTCGAGATGCACTACGATCGCGCAATGTTTTTCCCGTGCCGTCTGCGGGGATTCATCCCGGTGTCGTCCCGCGTGCGATCGTCGATTATGGTCATGATGTCATTCTCAATGCAGGCACCGGAATTATGGATCATCCGACTAATCCAGCGGCTGGAGTTACAGCATTCTTTGAAGCATTAGAACGAGTGAATAAAAATCAGTCTTTTAGTATTGATCAAGTGCCTGATTCTGCCTTAAAAATTGCATTGCAAAAGTGGATGAGAATCTAGGTAAAGTCCCTGACGAACCGCCCCCTAGTCCCTAATTCTGGGGGATAAGAGTATTTGAAGTCTTCAGATTTTGGGAGATTTAGGCGGGTCAGTCAGTTCAATCGAAGACCGACCGAGTTGTGAATACACAGCAGCTTAAAAAGGGGCGATGAAATAAGGTTTGCTCCTGTTCCCCCTTTTCAAGGGGGCTAGGTGGATCAGGTCTTAATCTCCCACAACGATCGCAATCTTAAAAAATACGTAAAATTCATTCGCACTCTTCTAACCCTATGCCAAATCCGATCGTATTTTCCGACTTCGATGGAACCATCACTCTCAAAGATACCTTTGTTGAATTACTGCGTGAATTTGCCCCTGACCAAGCCGATGAACTGATGGCTCAAATGTATGCCCAAACTCTAACATTGCGTGAAGGCGTGACACGTTTATTAGAAAGTATTCCATCCAGTGAATATCTGAATATGGTCGAATTTTCAAAACCTCATCCAATTCGATCGGGGTTTCCAGAATTTCTTGATTTTCTCGAAGCCCGGAACATTCCCTGCGTCGTTATTTCTGGCGGAATTCGGATCATGGTTGAAACAGTCCTAGCCGACCTGAAGCCCCGACTATTGGGGTTACATGCAGTTGATTTGGATGGGTCAGGCGATCGGTTCAAAGTGATTCCGACTGACGTGGGTGAAACTGAATTAATGGCAAAAGTTAATGTGATGGCGAAGTATGATTTTAGTGAATCCATTGCCATTGGAGACTCGATTACTGATTTTAATATGGCAATGGCGGCTGATTTAGTATTTGCCCGCGATCGGCTTGCAGCTTATCTTGACCAACAGGGGAAAGCATACATTTCTTGGAATGATTTCTTTGATATTCGGGATTACTTAATTCAACACTGGAGCTAACATGATGACTAATACCTTAACGCTCCGAGACGAACTTTGCTCAGCGGCCAATTACTTTCACGATCGGGGCTGGATGTGGGGAACTGGGGGTAATCTTTCAGCTCGTATTAATCCCGATCGGTACTGGATCACCGCCAGTGGTAAATCTAAAGGCACTCTCACCCCGCTAGATTTTATTGATATGAATCTGGATGGGACTTGGGAACCCACCCGCCAAGGCGACAAACCCTCCGCCGAGACTTCCATTCATCACGCTATTTATTCATTGTTTCCAGAGATTCAAGCCTGTTATCATGTGCATTCAATTGAAGCCAATCTAGTCTCAAATTTCACCCAGCAAGATTGCATTGCATTGCCGCCCTTAGAAATGGTCAAAGGACTGGGAATTTGGGAAGAAAACCCAACTTGCACAATGCCCCTATTTGAAAATTATTTGAATGTGCCAACGATCGCCCAAACCATAAAAGACTACTATGCTGAAAATGAGCCAAAAATTCCGGCATTGCTTATCCGTAATCACGGTGTAACGGTTTGGGGAACATCTACAGAACAAGCCCGCAATACGATTGAGCTGGTAGAATATATTTTTCGCTATATGGTTCTTGCTCGTCAGACCGTGGGTTAGTCATTGATGCCATTAAGTTATTCAATCCTTGTGCAAGTCCCATGACCGATCGTCTTTCTACCATTCAAAATTTTGTGGCTATTGACGATCGTCTTGCCACCGCTGGACAACCCAACCCATTTCAATTTGGGCTAATTAAAGCAGCGGGGTATTCTGTTGTCATTAATCTTGCCCTAAGTAGCTCAACGGACGCGCTAAATGATGAAAATTCGATCGCAAAATCAGCGTGGTTAGAGTACATTCACATTCCAGTAGTTTGGGAAAAGCCCACAATGATGGACTTTGAATTGTTTGTTCAGGTAATGAAACGTCGTCAAACTCAAAAGTGCTTCATTCATTGTGCTAAAAACATGCGCGCTTCCGTATTTGTTTATCTGTGGCGACGCATCCATGAACAGATTCCCCATGACATCGCCCAAGCCTCGATCGATGCCGTTTGGGTACCCAATGACATTTGGCAATCATTCCTAGAGTCCGTCCTTAAGCACTATGAAAATCTTTCCGCAATTCAATCTAATTCACCGCAATCCCCTTAGTCTTGTTTATCTAAAACTTACCCTAACCACCGTGATTTGGGGCGGCACCTTCGTTGCTGGACGAATTGCAGTACAAGATATGGGCGTATTCTCCATTGCATTCTTACGATTTGCCATAGCTACCTTACTACTACTCACAATCAGTGCTAACCGAGGCGAATCGAGTCCAAAACTCACCGTCAAAGAATGGATTGGAATCGTAGTTCTAGGACTGACTGGCATCCTGGCCTACAATGCTTTTTTTCTAGGCGGGTTAAAGCTCTTGCCCGCTAGTCGTGCATCACTGATCGTGGCGCTGAACCCGATCGCGATCGCCCTGTCGTCCGCTGTTGTCTTCCGAGAATCCCTATCAAAACTGAAATTGTTTGGAATCCTAATTTCTCTAATAGGCGTATCTATTATTTTATCCAAAGGAAACCCGATCGACCTACTTAGGACAGGAATTAGCACTGGAGACCTACTGTTGTTTGGCTGTGTCGCAAGCTGGGTAAGCTACACATTAATTGGCAAACAGGTTCTAAAAACCGTATCAAACCTAACCGCAACGACCTATAGCGGTTTAATAGGATCCGCCACACTATTTCCCCTAGCCCTACAGGAAGGATTGCTCAGCGATCTGCCAAAGCTATCTCTCAGTGCAGGACTGAGCACCGCCTACATGGGAGTATTGGGGACAGTGGTTGCATTTCTATGGTATTCCGAGGGCATTCGTAAACTTGGCACCACTCGAACCGCCATTTTCACCAATCTTGTCCCCATAACTGCGGTGCTAATTGGTGTCCTCGGATTTGGCGAACCCTTTACAGGCTCCATTGCCCTCGGCGGCGCATTGGTAATCAGTGGGGTTCTTTGTACCAATCTATCAAGTACCAATCTATACAAAAACAGTTAAGCCTCACGGATTGGCCTTCACACCGATCGCGAATCAGTAGTAGTTTGGAGTATTCGGCTGAGTCGCATAGGGAAGCTTTTGGGGGTCAGGCGCAAACGCGATCCAGAGTGGAAATCGTAGTAATGCCAAGCTCACTAAATCTTCTGTTTCATCAATGACAATCAAGGGCATCTTTCCTTCTTGCTGAAGCCGATCGGCGCGAGCGGCCATGGTTTCAGGCACCTCAAACAACATCACTCCCCGATCGTTCCCAAAGTCATCGCGGCGCAATCCTAAACAATCCTGCAATCCCCGTCGCCATTCGCCCAACCGATCGGGACTGTTGGCTAACACCAAAGGCCGAAGTTTGTCGCCATAGATATTGTAAAGAATAGAAATAGCTGCCGATGCTACAAGAATGTTTTGTAATCTTGAACCCAACGACTTCAATGATCCTCGCCCCCCTTGGGTGAAGAACCAATCATTAATCCGATCGGCATGGATCGATTCAAACGTGCGGCGCAATTTCCAAACAGGACCGTAGTAGTCAGGCTCTGTACGGAAAATTCTGACCACTGCGCGAATCTGTTCAGTTTGTTGTTCATAGACACTGCGGGCAAACTGCGGATCTTTTAATGTATCTTCGGTCGGCGCAGCAATCGGAGATGTCGCAGCCACAGTTTCAGGCTCAGGCCGACCGATGTCGAGTTTTTGAGCGGCCAGAACTAGATCTTCGAGGCTTCCGGTGAGGTAGTCTTTAAAGCTTTGAACCCGAATCGCAATCTCTTGAGAACTTCCAGAGAATGTTCCTTTCATTTCCTCTTGAATTTGGATTTGGCGGCGTTCTAGTTGATCGACAGACCGCTGTAATGCCTGACGACGACGATCGAGATCCCCCAAGCTGTCCTGCATAAACCGTGCAAAATAATCCTGAGATGCTGCAATTTCGGTCTGGATCAGATCGCGCTTGGCTTCAAGATCCTCGATTTGCTGTGTGAGTTCGGAGCGGCGATCGTCGGTCATGGCGAAGAAATTAGACTATTGGATTGGGACTGTAACGATTGTCGATCGTTATGTTCATTCTATCAAACCCGGTCTGATTAAGAACGTGCATACTGTATGAACAACCCGTAAGCGTTTTATCGCGCAGAAACATCATCATAATTTAGACATGTGGCTTAACAAAAACCCCCTTAAAAACACCCTTCAAGAGTCCCTCGAAATCTGTCATGAAATTGATGATGCGATCGATCGTCCTGCTGGAAGTCCGATCGAACTTACCCAACCCGCTCCAGAATCCGAGTACCCCAGCGATGAAACTATTTCTCAAGCCTTCAGCGAACTCACGGCTCCCCCAACTCCCCAACTCCCCAGTGTTCCGCTAAAGACGATCGCCAAAACCTTTGTAGCGCGTCGACCATGGCTATTGTTGCCGCTGTTGGGACTGTTCCCCGCAATCGGTTGGCTTACCACGCCCCACCCGACCGATCGTCCATCCGATGTTACCGTTATCCCTCCCACCCTCAGCTTGACTGCTCCCAGATTGCCCATTCCAACCGTACCCTTAAGCGCCACTCCATTGCCCAAAGTCTCGCCTCTAACCGTTGCGCCCGCCCCGACCCTTGCCCCCATTGACCTGTCCAAGCTCACCCCAGCCGAAAAAGCCCAAAATGCCAGAGCTAAGGCCGTTTTTGAATCGACTAATGCGCCCGTAGATGCCTACATTGAGATGCATGTTTCCATAGGCAAGGGAAATTCGATCGCCTTTGCCAGCACCACCGCGCTAACCTTGACCGACGAAAAAGGCAACAAACTAGGCACCCTAGCCGCCACTCAAGCCCATGCCGCGCAGCTCTCGAGTAATGGGATTACGATCGACACGCAAAGCTTCCCGACCAATACCTTCATCGAACCCGAACCGGGTGGATTGCTGTATCTCAACAATCGTCCCTATCGAGGCAAGCTGCTGCTTTCGTCCGATGGCAGCACGCTTCATGCTGTGAATTACATCAATCTGCGTCATTATCTTTACAGCGTCGTCGCTAGCGAAGTCTCGCCCGGTTGGAGTCCTGAGGCTATCAAAGCCCAAGCCGTTGCCGCGCGGTCCTATGCATTGACTTACTATTTCAAACCTGCAAATTCTCGCTATCACATTGGCAGCGATGAATATTTTCAGGTCTACAGCGGCACCCAACGAGAAGACGATCGGAGCAATCAGGCCGTAGATCTAACCTCTGGAGAATACGTCAGCTACAAGGGCGGAGTTGTGGAATCTCTTTATGCAGCCTCTGATGACATCGTAGCGGAAGCCTTCGCCGGGAAAGGCATGAGTCAACTGGGGGCAAAGAGTTTGGCCGAGAAAGGCTACAAATACGATCAAATTCTGGCCAACTATTACCCCACGACCAAGGTCGGGAAAATCGCCAAAGAGGAGTAATTTGGTAACTGAATTTTAGGATTTTGGTCAGTTGCGCGGCTCAGAATTACGCTTTTAAGGGATAATCTTCAGGAATTGGATTTGATCAACCTGCACAGGGACGTTTTTTAAGTAATGTTGATGCTTCTTTGGCTAATACTCACGATCGGTGGACTGCTCGCACTTGCATTGGGATTAGTGGCGATCGGTCTAGATTTTCAATATCGCCGTCGGTTGGGAAATGCCTTAGAAGTCACCGATGGGAAATGGGACATCACGCCTGTCAGCCCCACCCATTGCCAAATTGTTGGAAAAATTGAATTTATCAATCCCACGAAGCGACTTGATGTGATGATTCCTGAGCTATGGACGGAGGTCAAGCTTCTATCAAAATCTTCTACTAAAGGCATTATTCAACGCAGTCGAGTTATTAACCATTTTGACGACTTCGATGGTCGTGAGGATGACTACTGGGAAAGCGATATCGTGGATTTCGGTAAATGCGAGACCATTGAAATTCGCATTGACCTAGAAGGCGATAAAGTGGACGCGCTGCAAGTCGCTTGGGTCCAGGTCAACTATGTCACCTACGGTCCTGAAGGCAAAGTCCCTCGCACTAAGCATGTGATTGTGCCGTTGAAATTTCCGTCGATTGAAGACTCGAAGCGCTGGCGACCTGTGGAAAATTCAGACATTTTGCCGATTAAAACTCACCTGCTCACAAATCTTGATGATCCCGTTGAAGTCGTCAAGCAGTACGTTCTGCCCCATGCCCAACAGGGCGATATTGTGACGATCGGGGAATCTCCCCTCGCCATTATTCAAGGTCGATTTCGTCACTTTAGGGATATTCATCCTGGCTGGTTGGCTAAGCGATTGTGCTACATGTTCAAATCCACATCTAGCCTCGCTACAGCGGGTGGATTGCAGACGCTAATTGACATTGTGGGCGCTCCGAGGGTGTTTTTCGCTTTTGTCGTCAGCATTCCGTTTAAGCTCTTGCCCTCCGCCACAGCCCGTCAATTGAAGGTCGATGGTATGTTCTATCGGCTGGCTGGGACACAGGCCAACCTCGTAGATGACGTGACGGGAACCATTCCGCCCTATGACCAATTTGTCGTGCTGGGTCCACACGATCCCCAAGCCGTTTGCGATCGCATTAAGAAAGAAACAGGGCTTGAAGCGGCGATCGTAGACGTAAATGATTTGCGGCGCGTTAAGATATTGGCAGCGACGGCGAGTATTCCGGTTAATTTTCTAGAGAAGGCTCTGATTGCAAATCCGGCAGGGAATGCTAACGAGCAAACACCCGTTGTCTTGATCCGTCCGTCGGTAAGCTAGAAGAACACAGTTCGATCAAGCCTTTTTCCGAGTACTTTCCTGGATTTCCCCTCATGATGCAACCGTCTCGTCCGACTCCGACCGTCAATATTCGCGCGTTGCAGTATCGGGACTTGGAAGTATTCGATCGAATTAGACGATCAGCCATGGAAGAAATTCCCAGTGCAGCGTCCATGGTCCGTGAGCACAGCGTTGACGTAAGCCGTTGGTATGGGTTACTGAAGTTTTTGCGTTGGTTTCCCAATCCACTGCGCCATTCACTGTCTATTCAAATCGCCGAATCCTCCTCTAAAGTCTGCGGTGTAATTCAGACCTCGCCCTTTAACAGCGCCGGAACCACTTGGCGGGTCGATCGGCTCGCCGCAGAGTCGGTCGTCGTCACAGACGAAAATATCCCCCCCGGCGACGACTCGACGGTCACCAGCACAACTCTGGTCACCGCTATGGAGTTGGGTTCAATGCTGTTACGGAATAGCTTTGAAACTATTCTTCAGGCACGCACTTGGATTTTGGAGCTAGATGTGAGCGATGAAACGCGCCTGCCGCTGTATCGTCACAATGGATTCCAGCCCGTGGCTCAGATGACCTACTGGTCCATTGCTCCCGAACAGCTTCGAGAAATTGCCGAACGCGAACCCGACCTGCCCAACCTGCTCCCGGTCAGTAATACCGACGCTCATCTACTCTATCAACTCGACAACATGGCCATGCCGCCGCTCGTTCGTCAGGTGTTCGATCGTCACCCCCAAGATTTCAAAGTCAGCCTGTTTGAATCTGTGGTCCAGTTAGTCAAGCAGTGGATGACGCAAACCGAAGTCGTGAGTGGCTACGTGTTTGAACCCCAACGGAAGGTGGCGATCGCCCATTTCCAAGTCACCCTCAGCCGCGATGGATCCCAATCCCACAGCGCCCAACTTGCGGTGCATCCCGCCTACACATGGCTCTACCCCGAAGTGATGGCCCAAATTGCTCGCATTACCTCCGAGTTCCCTAGCCAGTCACTACAAATTTTGTCGGCGGACTACCACCCTGAGCGCGAAGCCTATCTGGAGCGAGTCGGGGCCAAGCGCATGGCTCACACCCTAATGATGTCCCGATCGGTCTGGCACAAACTCCGAGAAACCCGATCGATGCCCAGCCTTGAAGGAATTCCCTTGGGCGATGTGATTCCTGGATTTCAGCCATCCCGCAAGCCAGTTCCCGGTCGAATTGTATTGGAGGCTCAGAGTACGAAATTCCGGATTCGCCCACCGCGCAAACATCAGCCCAGTCCCCGAATAACTCAGGAGACTCGCTCAAACAACGATAAACTCTTCCCGCCCCGAGATCCTGACCCCTGCTGTTAAATGAATCGTCCTAGAATTTCGGCCATCGGTCTCGACATTGGTAAAAAACGCATTGGCGTGGCGGGTTGTGATGGCTTAGGTTTGGCTGCGACGGGGCTAGTGACGATCGAACGCAAATCGATTGACTATGTAATTCAGGAATTAACCGCCATTGTTCACGATCGGAACCCTACTGTACTAGTGGTTGGATTTCCCCTTAACATGGACGGCAGCGTCGGACCTCAAGCTAAACAGACCGTGCGGATGGCTCAGGTTTTGTCAAAGGCTGTTGGTCTGCCCGTTGAATATATAGATGAGCGCCTGAGCAGCATCGAAGCCGAAGATCTGATCAAAGCTGAGAACCTGTCGCCATCCCAAAATAAAGGACTGATTGATCGTAAAGCAGCGGCTCTTATCCTCGAACGATGGCTAGCGGGGAGCGATCGGGTCGATGGCAAAATTTTATTAATGGAAAATCTGTCTAAGACATCTGTGCCGATGGTTCCAAACTAAGGGATACTATTCTGGAGAAGAACGCTGATAGAACCCATTCAGGGCAGTCGTTGTATCTTTGAAACAGGATAGGAAGATTCCAAATGGAAGAAGAAATTTTTGATGCCCCGACCGTTACGGTAACGGACGAGACGGGCCTGACCCTTGATTGCTACGTAGAGCATAATCTTTCCGTAGATGGAGAAGACTATGTGCTTCTTCTGCCTGTGGACTCCACCATCGAAATCGTGTCCTGGCAAGACGACGGTACCGAGGAAGAAGAAGCAGTATTAGTAGAAGACGCAGACCAAATCGATCGGATTCTTCCGACCGCTAAAGCTGTCCTCTCCGAACAAAATCTCACAATTAAACGCACGGCTGTTGTGTTGACCGTTGAGGGTGATCTGCCAGAACTAGCTGAGGAGGAATACTCTGAAGAGAGTGATGATGACGAGGACGAACAAGAAGAGCTTCAGCTCCTTGCTAGCTTCTATCATGAGGACCAGGAGTATGCCATCTATGCCCACCTAGATCCCTACTTCATCTTGGCTCGTATGGGCGACGACGGCAAACCTATTTTGCTTTCTCCAGAAGAACTCAAGAAGATCGAACCCATGCTACCAATGATTGAAGATCAGCTCTTCGATGTTTTGGAATAATTGAGTTTCCAAAATTAACAAGATTAATTAAAATCAAAAATCCTCCAAGCGTTGGTTTAATTGAATCAATAGTTGGAGGTTTTTAAGGTCCAAAGGTAGGGCTACCGGGATTAACGTCCATATCGCCCGATCGAATCTGGATGGGTCGCCTATAGAATAAGTCGGGTTTGTTAGAATCAAATCCGCTTTAAATTAAGAGCTAT
>JAYVUU010000223.1:0-15551 GCA_043787635.1 Synechococcales cyanobacterium
CGTAACGCCGGAGCAAAGTGAATTTGGTCGGATGGCCGCGATTCAGACAAAACAAGTACTGGCTCAGAAACTGCGAGACCAGCAGCGCAAAATGGTGCAAGAAGAATTCCAAGAACTCGAAGGCGCAATTCTTCAGGCTCGTATCCTACGTTTCGAGCGTCAATCGGTGATTATGGCTGTCACCAGTGGGTTTGGACAGCCTGAAGTAGAAGCAGAACTGCTCAAACGCGATCAGCTCCCCAACGACAACTATCGGGCAAACGCAACGCTCAAGGTCTATCTAAAGAAAGTCAGCGAAGGCGCACACCGTGGACCGCAGCTCCTAGTGTCCCGTGCCGATGCTGGACTAGTGGTCTATCTGTTTGAAAATGAGGTGCCTGAAATTCAGGATGACGTGGTGCGCATTGTCGCTGTTGCTCGTGAAGCGAATCCACCCTCACGTTTTGTAGGACCGCGCACCAAGATCGCTGTGGATACGTTAGAGCGTGATGTAGATCCCGTTGGAGCTTGTATTGGATCGCGGGGATCGCGGATTCAGTCTGTGGTCAACGAGTTGAAGGGCGAAAAAATAGATGTAATTCGCTGGTCACCCGATCCCTCAACGTATATCTCTAATGCCCTTAGTCCGGCACGGGTGGTGGAAGTGCGTTTGATGGATCCAGAAGGTCGTCAGGCCCATGTTTTAGTCAAAGATGATCAACTGAGTCTGGCGATCGGAAAAGAAGGTCAGAATGTTCGGCTTGCGGCCAGGTTGACAGGTTGGAAAATCGACATTAAAGACGTTAACAAGTATGACTATGACGCTGAAGATGAGAGTATTCGGTTTGTCCTAGATGCCCGTGCCGCCGAGCAAGCGTCTCGTCAGCAGTATGATGATGAGTATGACGATGAAGACGACTATGATGATGAGCCTCAACCAGAAGCGATCGTAGCTGACTCAGATTCGGATTATGTTGATGCGCTAGAGCCAGATGGTGACGCGCCAGTAGACAATATCTCCGCTGATGCCGCTCAAGATGAAGCCGACACATTAGCGTATGGAGTGGATGACGCGATCGCAGACAAGCCCGACTAGTTTTCGCGTCTGACTTTCGATCGTTTGTCAAGAGCGTGATCTAAATTAGGTTACGCTCTTGAACTCTAGAAAAAACTGTTATGACCATCAATCAACGTTGCTGCATTAGCTGCCGCCGCCTTGCAGACAAATCAGAATTTTGGCGCGTGGTGAGATTAAACAATCGAGAAATTTCCATCGGTCAGGGCATGGGTCGATCAGCCTACATCTGTCAAACCGAGAAATGTTTACTGGCTGCTGAGAAAAAAGATCGTCTCAGTCGCGCCCTTAAGACATCTGTTCCAAAAGATTTGTATCCAATCCTCAAAAAAGCGCTGTTGACTTCCCTATCCGAAACCTAGGCTTTGGCTTCAATAGTGATGGATCCCTCGCCTCAAAGACCATTCTTGCCTCCTCAGTCTACCTATCACATCATAGTCGGGGGCTGACCAGCCAAGACATTGTGTTGTATAATGCACCGTACAGACGAAGAATCTATAATTTTCCGTCTGTCTCACCGACCAATCTTTTGCTTAATGACCTGAAGCGCTCTTTTCTGTGGCCTCAGTGCAGGTAGATGCGACCAATCTCACCCGAGGTTAATCCCGTCAAAAAGAATCATTCATATGAATCTTTAATTCGCTTGCACGTCGTTTTAGTCAAAATAACAGAAGGCGAAATAATCTATGTAACACCATCTCCCTTGTCAAGAGGACTTAACCAATATGAATAATGGGAAGCTTAGAATCTATGAATTGTCCAAGGAACTAGACCTGGAAAATCGTGATCTTCTGGCTATTTGCGATCAAATTAAAATCGTCGTAAAAAGCCACAGCAGCAGCATTACCGAAGAAGAAGCCACGGCAATTCGCAGCGCTGCTACAACCTACTCGGCCCCAAAGCCGGCAGCCCAACCCCGTAAAACGGCTCCATCCACTGACGACGCGAGGAATGACGCAACTTTGAGTAACCAGAAGAAACAGCAAATATTAGAAATTCGCCGTCCCGTTCAACGGGCAGAAGAGAAGGTGGAATGGTCTGAATTGTCAAGCCCGCCGACGATCGCTACGGTGTCGGCTCCCGTCGCTGCTTCTGGTCCTAAGTCGAGTGAACCCGCGAAGCCCAAGGAATCAAGTAAGCCAGCTCAGCCCAGCAAGCCACCGCGTATCAACAAACCCTCGGAAGTTGCTGTTAATTCCGAGGTCGTTCCTGAGATGGTCGTTCCCACAGTGGCTGCTCCCACGGAAGGTCGCCCTGCGCGTACGCCCCGTGCAGCCAAGCCTACTGCGGTTCCGGTTCCGGCAGCAACAAAGCCTCAAGCCCGTCCTGAATCGGCTCGCACCCAAGAAGTTAGGGCCGTTTTGCCCCGTGAAGGTGGCGATCGGCAAGCACCACCTCGTCCCAGCGCTCCCGGTGTCAAGCCCGTATTGAAAACTGAGCGACCTGTTGGGTCTGAAGGCGCTGCACCTGTAACGAGTGGCGCACCCCGTAAACCTGCCGCTCCCGGTGCACCGAGCCGAAGACCACCCGGTGAACGGCGGCTAGACGGTCGTCCTACTGAAAGCTCTCAGGGTAATCGTCCTCAGATTGTCGAGCTTCGCCGTCCGAAGGCCGTTGACGACAGCGACATGGATGATGATGTGATCTCGGCAGATAGTTCTGCACCCGTCGGGTTGAAAAGCCGCCCAAGTCGTCCCACTGCGCCATCCGCTGCGGTCGAGTTGATTGCGAAGCCGACTCCGCCGAAAGCCCGCAAAAAGGTTTGGGAAGACGAAGAGACCAGCGAGTTTCCTGAGAAGGCAAAAGCAGCCGCAGCCAAAGGCAAACGCCGAACCGTTAAGGTTGAAGATGACGACGATGACGATGTTGATATTTCTGATGATGACGACGCGATCGTGTCAGCAGAACAGGTCACCATTTCCTTGGCTCGTCCTGCTAAACCGAAAAGTACAACCAGCACAACCAGTGCCCCAACGCCTACTAGCAAAGTGGTGCCCTCTGGCGGACGTGGACGCAGCAATCGCTTTACCCGTAACCGCGATCGGCGTGAACAGAATGCGGTCAAGTTGGAGAAGCCAGAAATCATTACCCTTACAGGTAGCGTGACGGTGCAAGAACTGTCGCAAATGATGTCTGTTTCTGATACCGAAATCATCCGTAATCTCTTCATGAAGGGAATCGCGGCTACCGTAACTCAGACTTTGGATGTCAAGACTGCGACCCAAGTTTGCGAAGACATGGGAATCCTAGTTGACAAGGCTGAGAAGCAATCCGAAGCAATCAAAGTCACCGAAATGGTGGAACTCAGCGATGCCAATAGCCTCATCCGCCGTCCGCCTGTCATTACCATCATGGGACACGTTGACCATGGTAAAACCTCCCTACTTGATGCCATCCGTAAGACCAAGGTCGCGGCGGGTGAAGCGGGTGGGATTACTCAGCACATTGGCGCGTACCACGTTGATGTTATGCACAACAATGTAATGCAGCAAGTTGTCTTCCTAGATACTCCTGGTCACGAAGCCTTCACGGCAATGCGGGCACGGGGCGCACGGGTGACGGATATTGCGATTTTGGTTGTTGCAGCCGATGACGGGGTGCAGCCCCAAACGATTGAGGCGATTAGCCATGCGAAAGCAGCAGGCGTTCCGCTTGTGGTCGCCATCAATAAAGTTGATAAAGAAGCCGCTCAACCCGATCGGGTTAAGCAAGAGCTGACCCAGTATGATTTGTTGGCGGAAGACTGGGGTGGTCAGACCGTTATGGTTCCGGTCAGTGCGACGACTGGATACAACCTTGACAAGTTGCTAGAAATGCTGCTGTTGGTGGCTGAAGTGGAAGACTTGACGGCCAACCCCGATCGTCCGGCTCGTGGAACAGTGATTGAAGCCCATCTGGATAAAGGAAAAGGCTCCGTAGCAACGCTTCTGGTCCAGAACGGAACGCTTCGAGTTGGCGACATTATTGTTGCAGGTTCGTCCTTGGGTAAGGTTCGGGCGATGGTAGACGATCGGGGTCAGCGCGTAAAAGCAGCGACTCCATCCTTTGCCGTTGAGGTCTTGGGCTTGGGCGAAGTTCCAGCCGCCGGAGACGAGTTCCAAATCTATCAAGATGAGAAAGAAGCGCGTGCGGTTGCTGATAGCCGAGCGGATGAAAAACGTCAATCTCGTTTGATGGCAGCGATGTCGTCACGCCGGGTTAGCTTGAACACTATCTCTGGACGTGCGCAAGAAGGTGAGCTGAAGGAATTGAATATTGTCCTTAAAGCCGACGTTCAAGGGTCCGTCGAGGCAATTTTGGGTTCCCTGAAGCAATTGCCTCAAGGTGAAGTCCAGGTTCGGGTCTTGTTTGCAGCACCGGGTGAAATTTCCGAAACGGATGTGGATCTCGCGGCGGCATCTGAAGCGGTCTTGATTGGCTTCAATACAACGCTAGCCACGGGTGCGCGTCAGGCTGCCGATCGGGCTGGTGTGGATGTCCGAGAGTACAACATTATCTACGGACTTTTGGATGATATCCAAGCGGCAATGGAAGGTCTGCTTGAACCCGAGCTGGTTGAAGAACCGTTGGGTCAAGTGGAGGTTCGGGTTGTGTTCTCTGTGGGTAAAGGCGCGGTTGCGGGCTGTTATGTCCAGAATGGTAAGGCGATTCGTAACTGTAAGGTTCGCGTCCATCGTGGTAACAACAAGGTCTTTGAGGGCAGCCTGGATTCGCTGAAGCGGATGAAGGAAGATGCAAAAGAAGTCAACGCTGGATATGAATGTGGTGTGGGCATCGATAACTTCAACTCTTGGGCTGAAGGTGACATTATCGAGACCTATCGGATGATTACAAAGCGTCGGATCTTGGCGAATAAGTCGTCAGACTAACCTGTTTGGCGAATCTGTTACATTGATTTAATCAAACAAAAAAGACGATCGTTTTAAGGAGCGATCGTCTTTTTTCATTCAGTACTCGGTTGTAAAAAAGCAGATTGACGAATCAACCTGCTAAAAAAATGTGCGAAATCTAAGAGGTAAAGCAGTGTAAAATTGGGCGCTATATGGTCCATTCATAGAGTCTAAAGGAATGTCCTTTACCATTGATTCAGCTCGCAACATCTTCCCTGAAACGCTGTCTGCGGACGTGGTACCCGCCACGATCGTCCGATTTAATAAATTGGAGGGCGAAGACAAATTGGCATTGATCTGGTTCGCCTATCTGGAAATGGGAGCGACGCTCTCAATGGCGATCCCCGACCCTGTGAATATGCAATTTGCTAGCAGTACACTCAGCCAAATCAAGCTGATGAGTTTCAGCGAGCAGTCGCAATTAATGCATGATCTGGCAAGTCGGACCGATCGACCCATCTGCCGAATTTATGCCACTTGGTCAGTGAATATCAAGCTCGGCTTTTGGTACCAAATGGGTAAGTGGATGGAAGAAGGGATTGTGACCCCAATTCCCCAGAGCTACAAACTTTCAGCCAATACCTCAGCCGTCCTACAAGCAATTCGGGTTGTTGCCGATCCGGGTCAACAAATTATGATTCTCCGCAATGCCGTGGTGGATATGGGATTTGACCCAGCGCAGTTGGGCACCTACAGCTCGGTAGCAGAGCCGTTAGCGCCCCCCGAAGATCAAGCCGATAGGACCCCGGTTACGCCTATCCTTGGTGTAGAAAACCCAGTGATTCTGGAGTACATGGACAACCTAAATGCCAATGATTTTGATGCTCTGGTGCAACTCTTTGCTCTAGATGGAGCTTTGCAGCCGCCCTTCCAGCGTCCGGTCGTTGGAAAGGATGCCCTGCTTCGCTTCTTCCGAGAAGATTGCCAGAACTTAAAATTGTTGCCCGAACGAGGCATCATGGAATCTGTCGAAGATGGCTACACCCAGATCAAGGTCACGGGCAAAGTGCAAACCCCTTGGTTTGGTAAGGATGTGGGCATGAATGTTGCATGGCGCTTCCTCCTCAATCCAGAGAACAAGATTTTCTTTGTTGCCATTGACTTACTCGCTTCTGCTAAGGAATTACTGAATCTGTCTCCCTAGGCGATTCTCCACACTGGATATGCCGGAAGCCCCAATTCAGTGCTTCTGTGCACACACAACCCTGAAATTCGTCATCAGCTAGACCAATTTATCCACCTTAGATTGAACTCTAACGATGCAAATCACATCAACCGCTCCCTGGAAAGCACCGGATTTATTACAATCTCGGTTGCAAATTCAACATTTTCGCCCCTCTGAACATTCTCCGATCGCAGTCGGGGAAGATGTAATTCAGGGACTCACCCGATCGCCTAAAGCATTGCCCCCGCAGTACTTTTATGACGATCGAGGATCCCAACTGTTTGAGCAAATCTGCGCCCTGCCAGAATATTATCCAACCCGCACGGAGGCGTGGATTCTACAACATTATGCATCGGCGATCGCGCAATGTACTGGTAGTTGTGAACTGGTTGAATTGGGCAGTGGCAGTTCCACAAAAACCCGCTTACTCCTCGATGCATACCAGCAACAAGGTCATCCCCTGCACTATCAACCCATTGACGTGAGTGCCGGAATTCTGACGGAGAGTGCCGAACAACTATTGACCGATTATCCGACTTTAAAGGTGCAAGGATGGGTCGGCACCTATGAGCAAGCTCTGGCGAAATTACCAGCGGTCACATTAAGCCAACGGATGCTTTTCTTCCTGGGCAGTAGCCTGGGCAACTTCACCCCAGCGGCCTGTGATAAATTTATGGCCAAAATCGCGACGGTATTGGCTCCGGGCGATTATTTTTTGCTGGGAATTGACTTACAAAAAACTATAGACATTTTAGAACCTGCTTACAACGATCGCAAACAGGTAACGGCTGCATTCAATTTGAATATGCTCTCTCATTTAAACTGGAGGTTTCAGGGCAACTTTGACCTCGACCTATTTACCCATCAAGCCATTTACAATCCAGTTGAGGCTCAGATTGAAATGTATCTCCAGTGCCACAAGGACCATCAAGTATTGTTGAATGATTTGGACTTAAACGTATCCTTTCAAGCCGGAGAAAGTATTCTGACTGAAATTTCCCGTAAGTTTGATTTGGTCGCCCTACAAATTCAGCTTGAATCACACGGACTGAAACCCATTCAAACTTGGACCGATCCACAACAATGGTTTGGATTAATTCTTTGCCAAGCTTAGAGGCTAGCTCCTCGTCTTGAAACATACCTATTCAGTCCACTTAATCGAGAAACATCAACCATGCGAATTAACCCAATCCCTCCAAAACCTGGTCAAGAATCCGCTTGGGATTACCCGCGTCCTGCGATCGTAGAGGATACAGATAAACGTCTAAAAGTAATTTGTCAGGACATCACTTTAGCGGAAACCATCAGAGGCAAAAGGGTCTTAGAAACAAGCCATCCTCCGACCTATTATTTCCCTGCCGCAGACATCAAGTTGGAACACCTAATCAAAGCGACTAAAAGAGGGGTATGTGAATGGAAAGGACGATACGAGTATTACGATATCAGCATTAGCAATCAAACTATTCCTGCCGCTGCTTGGCGGTATTTTGATCCGACACCGAATTTTGTGTCTATTCAAGAATGCTATGGGTTTGTTGCTACTTTAATGGATGCTTGTTTTGTCAATGATGAGCAAATCACTCCCCAGTCGGGTGATTTCTATGGAGGATGGATTACAGCGGATGTCGTTGGACCGTTCAAAGGTGAACCCGGAACTTGGGGATGGTAGACCATAAAGATTAAAACCATCAAAATCGCTGCACTAATGATTTATGCCCATCACATTGCCACAGACGATAAGAGTACGATCGCGGGGAACACAGACCATGAGAAGAATTAGTCGATTACTGGTTTTGCTCGTCTTGCCATTGCTGCTAGGGATTATGACGATCGGCTGTAGCACTCCTCGCAATACTGCAAGTGAGGTAATCACTGTGGGGTCGAAAGACTTTACGGAGTCCTTCATTTTGGGTGAAATGTACGCTTCGATGCTGGAAAACAGGGGGCTGAAGGTACAGCGGAAGTTCAATCTGGGTGGTACGCCCGTTGCTCATGCAGCATTACTCAGTGGTCAGATTGATCTATACCCAGAATATACAGGTACAGGACTGCTGACCGTGTTGAAGTTGCCTATTAATCACAATCCCCAGCAGGTATTTGAAACCGTTGCCAAAGCCTATCAGGAACAATTCAAACTGGCTTGGCTGACTCCCTCGCCGATGGACAACAAAACCGTCCTGGCAATGCCCCAAGCTACGGCCAAAAAGTATGGCATCAAGACCATCTCAGACATGGTTGCTAATTCCAGCAAACTGACCATCATTGCTCCACCTGAGTTCCAAGGGCGAGAGGATGGCCTGCCCGGTCTCAAGAAGCTCTACGGTGACTTCAACTTTAAAAAGCTGATTCCCACAGATCCAGGTCTGCGATACAAGGCGATCGCCAGTGGTCAAGCGGATGTTGTATTGGCTTTTGGCACGGATGGCGAGTTGACGACTTTGAACCTCGTTCTTTTAGAAGACGATAAAGCATTCTATCCGCCCTATCATGTCGCCCCTGTGGTTCGAGCTGCTGTGTTAGAAGCCCAGCCTACTCTGCGTGATGCTTTGAATGGACTGGCTCCTAAAATCACGGATGAGGTAATGCGACGGCTAAATTATGAGGTAAGTGGAAAACAACGTGAGCCTGCGGATGTCGCGAAGGAATTCCTCCGCGAAACGGGGTTGTTGAAACCGTCATAGACCCTTAATTCCAAATTTGGAACGGGGTTCAAGCTCTGAAATTCAGTGGTGCATTTATCTAAGGGTGAAGAGAATTCAAGGGTAAGTCTTTCCGGCACACCGGGTCGCATAGATACTGTTACCAATTGTCTCGAACTGACTAGGCTTGCCGTATACTTTGAACTCAAGAACTAATATTGGAGCCAACTTATTTTTCTGTAGGCTTTACACCTGAGTGACACTCGATCACTGCCCGTACTTCACACAATGGAACTGGACTCATACTCCACCTTCCCTGATCGTCCATCAAGGATAGGCGTTGGCTACCGTGGATAACCTTGATCTGAATTTTGCCAAAGTATTAGTGGTGGATGACCATATATTTAGTCGTATGGTGGCATCTGAACTCCTTGTGATGGAGGGCTACAGTGTGTTGGAAGCGGAAAATGGTCCATCGGCTATCGATATCGTTCTAGCTGAAGATCCAGATTTGATTTTGCTGGATGTGATGATGCCGGGGATGGATGGCTATGAAGTCTGTCGCCGTCTTAAAGCAGACGATCGCACTCGCTTGACTCCAGTTGTTTTCGTCACGGGATTAGACGATCGGCAGGCTCGGCTTTGGGGCATTCAAGCAGGCGGCGATGACTTTTTGATTAAGCCCTTTGATCAGCTTGAGCTATCGGCCCGAGTTAAGTCGCTTGTTCGCCAAAAGCGGCTAAATCAAGATCTAGATCATGCCGAAAAGGTTCTGTTTTCGATCGCCCGCACTGTGGAAAGTCGCGATCCAAACACGGGCGATCACTGCGAACGATTGGTAAATTGGGGCAAGGCATTTGGCGAGTTTTTAGGCCTGTCTCGTACTGATATCCGAGATTTGATGTGGGGTGGTTATTTACACGATATTGGTAAAGTCGGGATTCCAGATGCCATTTTGCTGAAGCCTGGAAAATTTACTCCTGAAGAGTTTGAGATTATGAAAACCCATGTGACGATCGGCGAATGCATTTGTCAACCATTGCGGATCATGCGCGGTGTCACGCCAATTATTCGCCATCACCACGAGCGTTGGGATGGGTCGGGCTACCCTGATGGGCTGAAGGGCGACGATATTCCCTATTTGGCGCAGGTGTTTCAGATTATTGACATCTACGATGCGCTATCCAGCGAACGACCCTATAAAAAAAACTTTACGCCTCAAGAGTCTATTGCGATCATGCAGGACGAAACCGATCGGAACTGGCGAAATCCGGTGTTGATGAAGTCCTTTATGGAATTTATTTACGCGACTGAAATCGAAAAACCGAATCGTGATGTTTGGCTCGATCGCTATGTGAAGCGAACAGAACGAGGGATTACATATTAGTTAGGGACTAATGCCGATCGAATTGATCGGCAGGGTATACTGCCCTTGATGGTATTGGGTGAAGAATCGATTATGGTCGCGATCGCAGTTTTGGCAGCCGGAAAAGGCACAAGAATGAAATCGACCCTTCCAAAGGTCGTCCATACCTTGGGGCAAAAAACCCTAGTAGAGCGGGTTCTGGATACGGCTCAGGGGCTGAAACCCGAACGACAACTGGTGATTGTTGGCTATCAGGCCGATACCGTGCGTCAGGTGTTGGCCGATCGGATGTTGGCTGACCACAGCCTTGAATTTGTGGAACAGACAGAGCAGTTTGGGACGGGACATGCCGCTCAGCAATTGTTGCCAGCGTTGGCAGGCTTTACAGGTGATCTGATTATTCTGAATGGCGATGCGCCTTTAATCCGTCCGAGTACCTTAGAAAAACTGCTCAACGTTCATCAAGAAAATGGCAATTCCGCCACGATTCTGACCGCCCAATTGACCAATCCCAAGGGCTATGGCCGCGTGTTTTGTGATTCCAAGGGCTATCTAACTGAAATTATTGAAGACCGGGACTGCACAATAGAACAACGGGAAAATCGTCGCGTCAATGCGGGTATCTATTGTTTTCGCTGGTCCGATCTAGAGCGAGTGTTGCCAAAGTTGACAGCAGAAAATGACCAGAAAGAATATTACCTAACCGATGCGGTGAATTTTCTCAACCCTGTGATGGTGATGGATGTGCCGGATGAGGCAGAAATTACGGGCATTAACGATCGCAAACAGTTGGCCGATGCCTACGCAATGCTGCAAGACCGAATTAAGACTGAATGGCTCCTGAAGGGGGTGACGATCGTAGATCCAGGCAGTGTGACGATCGACGACACCGTAACGATCGCGCCCAATGCCATCATCGAACCGCAAACTCACCTGCGTGGCACCACTACGATCGGGGCGGGTAGCCGGATTGGTCCTGGGAGCTTGATTGAGAATAGTACGATCGGTGAAAACACGACGATTTTGTTTTCTGTGGTCACGGATAGCACCGTCAATTCAGGTGCGATCGTTGGACCTTATGCTCATTTACGATCGGCGGCGGTAGTGGGCGAAAACTGCCGGATTGGTAATTTTGTCGAACTAAAAAATGCTCAAATTGGGTCCGACACCAATGCCGCTCACTTGACCTATCTCGGAGATGCAACCTTGGGCAATCAGGTCAATATCGGGGCTGGAACCATCACGGTTAATTACGACGGACAGACTAAACATCGCACGACTATTGGCGATCGGACCAAAATTGGGGCAAACAATTCCCTAGTTGCACCGTTGACGATCGGCGATGATGTGACGACTGCGGCAGGGTCCACGATCGTAGAACATCTCCCCGATGATTGTTTGGCGATCGCCCGTGCCCGTCAAGTAGTGAAGCCAAACTGGAAGAAGTCTTAGGGGGCAACGAGTGTTTATTTGACCTCCGATCGTCGATTTCGGCATCGATCGGAGCAGTACTTTACCTCATCCCAACACTTCTCCCATTTTTTTCGCCAGGTGAAGGGAAGCCCACAAACGACACATGTTTTACTGGGGAGATCAGATTTTTTACGTTGACGTGGCATAGTGTTGGGTTGAGGATTCAAGAATTAGAGCGTTGAATTGATGGGATTAGAGTCTATCCGTATTGTACTGGTTGAGCCTGCTGGGGAACGAAATCTCGGATCGATAGCGCGGGTGATGAAGAACATGGGCTTACAGCAGTTGGTGGTGGTGAATCCGCAGTGTGATGTGCGATCGGAGGATGCGCGGCGGATGGCCGTTTGGGCAGCGGAGATCCTGGAAAGCGTTCTTATCGTCCCAGATTTGGCCTCGGCTCTAGAGGGGTGTCATCGGATTGCCGCCACTGTGGGTCGCGAAGAAACCCAGGCCGAATCCCTTAGATCGGTTGTCCCTTGGCTACTTCCCCCCAACTCATTAGCTCCCGATTCTTCATTCTCTAATTCTCAATTTCAAAGCGCGATTATTTTCGGGCGCGAAGACCATGGACTTGGGCGCTTTGAGCTGAAGTATGCGCAGCGGTTGATTACCATTCCATCGAACCCTGATTATCCATCTCTGAATCTTGCCCAAGCTGTAGGGATCTGTTGTTATGAATTGCATCAGCATTATTTGATTGAGGATGGGGTGAGTCTGGATGCTCCGATCGCAGCTCCGTTTCAGTTGGTCAATGCGTTTTATTTGGGACTAGAAGCACTGTTGCTAACGATCGGCTATCTCCACGAGCACACGGCTGAAAGTCGGATGCGGCGGTTTCGGTTGCTGCTCGATCGGGCGGTGCCCTCGGTTCATGAAATAACGATGTTAATGGGAATTCTGCGACAGATGCGATGGGCCATCCAACAAAAGGACAACCGATCCACTGTTGAAACTCGGTCCGATCCGTGTGACACTATGGACTCGAAACGAAAGCCATCACAAAAAATGCCTTCACGATAGAATTCTTGATACCTAGCTTACTTTCCGACGATCGCGCCGCTCTCACGTCAATCTGGATAGCCCCATGAAGAAATCAGGTGGATCATCATCGTCATCGTCTAAGCCTTCGTCAGGGAAACCGCGCAAGCCTCGTCGTTCTGCGCAAACCCCCAATACGGTCCCTGAATTTCGTCCGATGCCACCCCCTTTACCGGATTCTGTAGCAAAACGCTCTCTTGCCGATCGTCGTGCCCAGCGCGATCGGAGCAGACCCAAAGACAGCCCATCAAAAGGGTTTTTAAGCTTTCTGCCCAAGTTTGGAAAAAAACGTCTGGTCAAAGTCGCGCCCCGTCCCATCTCCAAAATACCTCAGGTCGTTGAATTCCCCAGAGCACCACAGCGTCCTAACTTAGAAGAACTACGATCGAAACGCCGTGATCGTGCTCCCCGCAGACATGCGCTTTTTTCTCCGCCCGATAATCCAATTCGTCTTCCCTGCCCTCGCAACCCTCTCCAGTCAGCATTAGTTTATATAATTCGGCTGTTGATTTTGGGCGTGGGACTGGGCGTTATTTTGGGCACCGTCTTATCAATTTGGGATCCCAGCACGCGTTTGACTGCGGGAACCAATGCGCCCGATGCGACGACCGATACGACCGCTATGGTTCAAGAAGATTCCAAAGCGTTGCCGCTGGGTCAAGAACTCGCCCCTCTAAAAGCGCAAATTCAAACCCTGATCACTCAGAATGCCAAACTTTCTGCCAGTGTGATGCTGGTGGATTTGGATAGTCATACCTATGTTGATTTTGGCGCTGAGGAAGTTGTTCCAGCGGCGAGCACGATCAAGTTACCAATTTTGATCGCATTTTTTCAGGATGTCGATCAAGGTAAGGTTCAGCTTAGTCAACCGATCGCAATGCGAAAAGATCTAGTGGCGACTGAATCGGGTGAAATGCAGTACCAGGCGATCGGGACTAAGTTTGGAGCGCTTAAAACAGCGACGGACATGATGACAGTGAGCGACAATACTGCTACTAATATGTTGATTGATTTGCTCGGCGGTGCTGATGCTCTCAATCAGCGCTTTCAGTCTTGGGGACTCACGGGGACGACGATTCTTAATCTATTGCCAGATGTGAAGGGCACCAATACGACGACGGCAAAGGATATGGGGATGATGTTGAGTTTGCTAAGCCGAGGTAAGTTGATGTCGTTCAAGTCTCGCGATCGGGTTCTCGATATTATGCGACGGGTTGAAAATAATAGTCTGTTGCCCCAGGGATTGGGGGAAGGGGCAACAATTGCCCACAAAACCGGGACGATCGGGACGCTGTTGGCCGATGTGGGTTTGGTGGATACGACCACAGGACGGCGTTATGTGGCGGCGGTGCTGGTGAAACGTCCCCGTGATGATGACCGCGCAAATGGATTGATCCAACAGATCTCCAAATTGAGTTACCAAGCCTTTAACCAGCAAACCCCGTCTGTGGCTGTGCCGCCGATCCTTAAAAATGCTCCCAAAGATGAAACTCTCGGACGACCGTGAACTGCTCAACCCTGGTTCAGTGGCTGTATACACACAAGTCTGAAACCCGTCATCCGCTAGACCCGATCCCCCTAGATCCCCCTTAAAAAGGGGGACTATAAAATAAGATTTGTTCTTGTCCCCCCAGAATTGGGGGCTAGGGGGCGGTTCGCCAGAGACTTCGTTTAGATTCTAGTTACTTGTGTGCACACAGCAGCCTAGTTCAGTGAGTCGAGTTCGGCAGGTTGAGTGGAATGCCGTAGTCATCCAACGCATTCTCATTGTCGAAGTCCAGCACGCTCCAAACCTTACGCATCAAAACATCTAGTCCCAATCGACTCACGCCAGAAATCAGAAATACCTGACTTTTGCTAGCGGCTTCGAGCTGTTCTGTGAGTTCTGCAATGATTGGGTCGTCTGGATCTAGTGCATCCAGTTTATTAAAGGCGACGATTTGTGGACGCTGGGCAAGTTCAGGGCGGTAGGCGGTTAACTCATGCTGAATGGTGGTGTAGGCTCCGATCGGATCTTCGCTGGTGATGTCTACTAAGTGGAGCAATACGCGGGTCCGTTCGACGTGACGCAAGAAGTCGTGACCTAGTCCGATGCCCATGTGTGCGCCTTCCACGAGTCCGGGAATGTCTGCAAATACGGTTCCGTCACCGGAGGGCTTACGGACTACGCCGAGGTTGGGGACGAGGGTGGTGAAGGGATAGTCTGCGACTTTGGGACGGGCGGAGGAGAGGGCGGAAATTAGGGTGGATTTGCCCGCGTTGGGGAGACCGATGATGCCGACTTCGGCTAAAAGCTTGAGTTCGAGTCGAAGTTGACGTGAGGTTCCTTCTTGGCCGGGTTGCGATCGTTCTGGGGCGCGGTTGCTGTTGGTTAGGAAGGCTGCATTTCCGAGTCCTCCTTTGCCGCCTTTCGCGACTGGAAGCAGTTCTCCGTGTTCGGTTAAGTCACCGATGAGTTCTCCGGTTTCGGCATCAAAAATCATGGTGCCACAGGGAACTTCTACAATTCGATCGTTTCCCGATGGTCCGGTGCAATCTTTGATTCCGCCTTTGGTGCCGTCTTCACCTTTGATGATGCGTTGGTAGCGGAAGTCTAGTAGGGTTTGAAGATTTTCGTTGGCTTGCAGGATGACATCGCCGCCCCATCCGCCATTGCCGCCGCTGGGTCCGCCTGTTGGCACATATTTTTCACGCCGGAAGGACACCATGCCGTCGCCGCCGTTGCCTGCGATTACTTGGATTTCAGCTTGGTCGATGAATTGCATGGGAGATGAGGTTTGAAAACGGTTTTAGTCTGGCATCATATCGGACTTTGTATATAAAGGCAAAACCTGAGAATTTTCTTTCAACGGCTGGATAAGTCGAGAATGCTTGGACTTCTGCTTTTCCCATTTCGCCCAGTCTTTCAGCTCAATTCTCTGGCAGT
>JAYVUU010000224.1:0-11192 GCA_043787635.1 Synechococcales cyanobacterium
TGCGCTGTACGACGAAATGCTTCAGCCATTTCAAGATAAACTTACGGATCTTAAGGGACGTGTGGAGTTCATCACCAGTAGCTTATCTGAATTTAATCAGTCCGGTCACGATCAGCGTCAAGCACTGGCTCAAGTGCATGAATCGTTTGCCAGCTTGCTTCAAGAGTCACAGCTTGCGGCTTAGTCTCCAGGTTGGTGTTGGTTCCAAGCTAAATAATCTCCCATTACGATTCCGATCGCCCCGCCTTTAAAGGTAGAACTCTGCGATCGGGATGGTGCGGTCAGGAGCATCAGTAAATCTTCAATTTGGTCAAAGGTTGGATTGAATTTTAATACCGATTTACAGAAGAGACGTAGCACTCTTCGTTGAAGCGCTAGGGGTGCTGCCGCGAGTTTGTGACGATGAATTTTACGATCATGACCCAGGCTAGAATCTTCTACAACTTGACCATACAAAATTTGAGCTTGCTCTTGAAGGAATAGCACGTCGTCGGTTAGGAGTTCTGCGGTTTGGGCCAGGTGCCGATCGGCTTGGGGATTCAGGGCATCTTGAAGTAAGGGAATGATTTGCTGACGGATGCGATTGCGCGAGTAGGTTAGGTCGTCGTTGGTGGTGTCATGCCAAATTGGAAGCTGCCGATCGTGACAGAAATTACCCGTCTGAGTTCGGGTCACAGCGAGCAATGGACGAATTATTTGAATGGATGAATCTTCGTGGGCAAGCCTGCTCCACCCCAACGCTTGCATTCCCTCAGCCCCACTGCCCCGTGCAAGATTATAAATTAACGTTTCAGCGCGATCGGTTGCGGTGTGTCCAACGGCGATGTGAGTACAATTTTGAGCGTCTGCGATCGTCGTGAAGCTTTCATAGCGCCAGTTTCGAGCTTTTAGTTCTGTGGACACATCAAGTTCTGCGACGACTTCGTAATAGGGCAATCCCCAAGTCTGGGCCATCGATCGCACATGATGAGCGTTGTCTGCTGAGTCCGATCGCCAACGATGATCACAATGGACGATCGATAAATCCCATGACCACAGCGGTTGCAGATCCAAAAGTAACTGGGCCAAACACAACGAATCCTGACCGCCAGATACAGCAATCAGGATTTTTGCGCTAGGGGGGAGCAGTTTACGATCGCGCAGGGTTTGGTGAAGTTGTGCGTGAAAAGGGGTCCAAGGCATTTTTGCAATGTTTTGTAATCACAAGATTGATGCAACCTATTTGAGACTTTCTATTGCTTAGGGCGATCGCTAAAACTTGCTGTAAGTACTAGCAGCATAATAGATTGAAGCTTAGCGATCGGAGCGCAAAGTTAGGCGATCTTGCTCGACAATGAAAGTGAACAGACTTCCATGATTTTAATTAAGCCACGATCGATTGTAAAGCAATGACCAACATGCTCATCAGCAACCACGCTTCCATTGAGATCTCGAACGACTTGATGCACATCGACCAAAATTCGACCGTCTGCCTCTGAGTGAAAGGCACTCGGCTCTACATGCGGATCAATTTCGCTCCATTGCTCTGTCCAGTACGCACGGATTTCTTCGTATCCACACACAAAACCGCCTTTAAAGGCTCGCGGCCAAGCCACGTCAGCAGTCATGAGTGCCAGGGCTGCATTAATGTCTCGTGCGTTGAAAGCGACATACGCGGCACGTAACAATTCTATTTCTGATGTGTTGTGGTTTGACATAAAAGGTATTGGGTAGATTCTATAGGTCGATGTACTCGTCTGTATCTGGACTTACAGTCTTGGCCCGTAGACGAACCCGATCGCGACTGGTCGATCGTTCGGGTAAGCGATCTGGCTCTTTTGATGGCATGAATTCTAACCGGATGCGTACATTGCCCTGTTGCCATCCGGATCCCGTCAATCGCATCACCTGACAGTCCACACCATCAGCAAACCAGCCTTCATGATCTTCAGACCATTCCGCCTCACGATCGCTGACCAGTTGCGCTAAGGAATCCAGAAATTCGGCAACTTTAAACGTTGGATTCGACATTAAAATCCCGCCAGAAGGAACATAAAGCACTTCATCGTCATCAAGCGGGGTAAAGCTGCGATCGTGAGTCATGAATAAGCCATTTAGTAGATGCGAATCAATTTACAAGAACTTACAAGAACCAGCCGTAGCTGTGCAGCCCTTTCCCCAGAAGGTTCACACCCAAGTAGCAAATCCAAACGACGACAAACCCAATGGAGGCCAAAATTGCTGGACGACGACCCTGCCAGCCTTTAGTTATACGGGAATGGAGATAGGCGGCAAAAACAAGCCAAGTGATCAAGGCCCAGGTTTCCTTTGGATCCCAGCTCCAGTAAGAACCCCACGCTTCATTGGCCCAAACACCGCCGGAGATAATCCCGATCGTCAATAACGGAAAGCCTAACCCAATAATTCGATAACTAATATTGTCCAAAGTATCGGCAAGGCTAAGACGTTGGGGAGATAGGACAATCGTGGCGGTTGAGGGTTGTTCTAGCACAGCAACACCGCCCGATGATGTCGCGAGTTGTGGCTCAGATGGATTGAATTCTAGGACAGGTTGCCCCGACTTTTTCAACCGATAGGCTCCTGCACCAATGGAGCTACCCTTAAGCTCGACGGCTTGACCTTGGGTGACGATCAAGAATGCGATCGCCAATACGCAACCCACCATCAACGTCGAATAGCTGAACATCATGACGCTAACGTGCATCATTAACCAATTTGATTTAAGCGCAGGAACCAACGGGGCTGACATCTGCATATCGTCAGTGAGAACGATCGCAGCAAACGCAGTAATACAAGTGGCGACGGGCGCTGTGACAGTTCCAACCAACCGACTTTGACTCATTTGTTCAGCGACAAGGTGCATAGTGGTGATTCCCCACACCAAGAAAAATAAAGATTCATAGAGATTGCTTAAAGGGAAATAGCCCGCTTCAATCCACCGAGAAGCAAGCAATGCCGCCGTTGTAAGGTTTGCGATCGCCATCCCAGTGGTGCCGAGGGTTGAAAGTGCGGGAATGGCTGGAAACGCAGCACCCACCCAATAGATCATCATGGTGGCGAACAGCACCGCGAAAGATGTGTTGTCCAGTAAACCCTGGAGTTTGACGAGATCCATAGTTTTGCTCAGTTTCGCGCTTAGCCGAATATTTAGAGAATTTGTCTTACCATTCTAAATTATCGCGAATATTATTAGAACCCGGTATTAAAGTTTCCCTTGAAAGACAATATCCATAAATGTTTGTCAATAATATTTTACTCGATACCATTTTCCTGAATAATAGGAACGGTTTGATCAGAGCTTTAGGAATGCCTCTCATGATCTGACATATTGATTGGACAAATCAGCCCGAGTGTATCTACTCACCTAGAGGCTCACCGTCTGCTTCCGTTCAGCTTTAAGAATCCCCGTTAGCCCACCCAAAACACAATATCCATCATGGTCGTTGCAACCCAGTCCGTAGAACAGCTTTGTATTAACTCGATTCGCTTTTTGGCGATCGATGCCGTTGAAAAGGCAAAATCCGGGCACCCCGGCCTACCGATGGGGGCAGCGCCCATGGCGTTTACCCTGTGGGATAAATTCCTCAAATTCAACCCCAAGAACCCCACTTGGTTAAACCGCGATCGGTTCGTGCTCTCGGCTGGACATGGCTCCATGCTGCAATATGCATTGATGCACCTCTTCGGTTACGACAGCGTGAGCATCGAAGATATTACCCAGTTCCGTCAGTGGGGATCCAAAACGCCCGGACATCCTGAAAACTTCATGACCGCCGGAATTGAAGTCACCACAGGTCCATTGGGTCAAGGGATTTGTAACGGTGTCGGTTTGGCCATGGCTGAAGCACACATGGCCGCTACGTTCAACAAGCCCGACTGCACCATCTTTGACCAATACACCTACGTCATTCTGGGCGACGGCTGTAATATGGAAGGCGTTTCGGGTGAAGCGTGTTCCTTGGCGGGTCACTTGGGCCTTGGCAAATTGATTGCGCTCTACGACGACAACCACATTTCGATCGATGGCGATACCGAAGTTTCCTTTACTGAAGACGTGGGCAAGCGCTTTGAAGCCTATGGCTGGCAAGTTCTGGTTGTACCCGATGGTGATACCAACACGGAAGCCATTGCAAAGGCGATCGAAGAAGCTAAGGCTGAAACCACTAAGCCAACTATGATCAAAGTCCGCACGACGATCGGCTTTGGGTCTCCAAATAAAGGCGGTACCGCAGGCATTCATGGCGCAGCATTGGGCGGCGATGAAATCAAACTCACCCGCGAAGCCTTGAACTGGAACTACGAGCCATTTGTCGTTCCTGAAGAAGCAAAAGCGCACTACGCAAAAGCTGTAGAACGTGGTGCTGAAGCCGAAGCGGAGTGGAACAAGACTTGGGAAACTTACAAGGCTAAGTATCCTGAAGAAACAGCCCGCATCGAGCGTCAGACTAGCTATCAATTGCCTTCGGGTTGGGAAAAGTGCCTACCGACTTACACTCCTGAAGACAAAGCGCTTGCAACCCGTCAGACTTCTGAAAAGACCCTAAACGCGATCGCGAATGCAGTCCCTGAACTGATCGGTGGTTCTGCTGATTTAACCCATTCCAACTTGACCCAACTCAAGGGATTCGCTGATTTCCAAAAGGGCAGCTACGCCGGACGGAATCTTCGCTTTGGGGTTCGTGAACACGGGATGGCGGCTATCTGTAATGGTATTTACCTCCACAAAACTGGATTAGTGCCTTTCGGTGCAACGTTCCTAGTCTTCGTGGACTACATGCGCGGCGCAGTTCGGTTGTCGGCATTGGCTGAAACCCAAGTCATCTACGTCTTAACCCACGATTCTATTGCCCTTGGTGAAGATGGACCCACCCACCAACCTGTAGAAACGATCGCATCCCTCCGCGTCATCCCGAACCTCTTGGTTTTCCGTCCCGCCGATGGTAACGAGACTTCTGGGTCTTACAAGGTTGCAATGGAACGTCGTACAACGTCTTCCGTTATGGCCATGACTCGTCAAGCCTTGCCTCAGTTGGTGGGTTCCAGCATTGAAGCGGTTGCACGCGGTGGATACATTCTGTCCAACGACGGCGACCTGTCTGACATCATCCTGATTGGCACAGGTAGCGAAGTTAGCCTTTGTGTTGAGACTGCGGCTAAACTCCGCGCGGATGGTCACAAAGTTTGTGTCGTCTCCATGCCCTGTGTGGAATTGTTTGAAGAGCAAGACACCGCTTACAAAAATGCAGTTCTTCCTAAGGCGGTTACTAAGCGCCTGGTTGTGGAAGCTGGGACAACCTTCGGCTGGCATAAATATGCTGGAACTGAAGGCGATGTCGTGGGCATTGATACCTTCGGCGCATCGGCTCCGGGCGGCGTGTTGATGAAGGAATTCGGCTTTACGGTCGAGAATGTCTACAACCGTGCAAAAGCATTGTTGGTCTAGATTTTTCAGGCTGAATGGTTAGTGATTGCTCACTAGTTGTTAAATGAAAAGCTCCTCAGAAATGGGGAGCTTTTTTATTGTGGAGTCTTCACGAGTACGCGGTCTTGGCTGAGGGCGATCAGTTGACCCGCAATACTAAACCTTTTAAATACAATCCTTCTGGGTGATACAAACTTGTGGGATGGTCCGCTGGTTGGGTTAAATGATCTAGGATTTGCACCGATCGTCCCGATTCAATTGCCCCGGCAACCACGGCACCCTTAAACAAATCAGGCGTAACCACTTGAGAACAAGAGAATGTCATAACAATCCCGCCCGGTTTTACCTGAGCGATCGCTTCATAGTTCAGGCGCTTGTAAGCCATAACAGCAGCATGTCTAGCGGATTGATTTTTTGCAAATGCAGGCGGATCTAGAATGATTACGTCATACTCTTGTTCACAGCCAATCAAATAATCAAATACATCGCCTGTGATACTTTTATGTTCAACATTGTGGGGATTATTTAAAGCCACGTTTTGAGTGGTCCAATCCATCGCCTTCACGGATGAATCTAAGGAATGAACCATGGAAGCACCTGCTTTTGCGGCATAGACTGAAAATCCGCCCGAATAACAAAAGGTATTCAATACTGATTTGTCTTTTACATATTGGGCAAGCTGATGACGATGTTCGCGTTGATCGATAAAGAATCCCGTTTTTTGCCCCGTTTCCCAATCGACAATGAATTCATGACCATATTCAAGAACCGTTTCCATCCGCCGATCGCCATAAATATATTCATTCCGCATGGTTGAATTTGCGGTGAAATTTTTCGGCAGAACCGATGCACTTTTGTCATAGACCGCGTGCAAGCGATCGCCATACACTTCCTTTAAACAATCAACGAGCAATTCCCGCGATCGGTACATGGCAATGGAATAAGCCAACACCACCGCCGTTCCGTTATACCAATCAATCACCAATCCCGGTAGACCGTCGCCTTCAGCATTGATTAATCGATAGCAATTAGTCTCCGTACTTTCCGCTAAGCCGATCGTCTGCCGCATGGCATAGGCTGCTTTAACTTTGCGTAAGAAGCAACTTTCAACGTCTTTGAATTTCTGAAATGATAGAACCTTTACAGCAATATTATTGGAATTGAAATGTCCGATCGCTAGAAAATTTCCCCGTTGATCTTCAACTTGGACCAAATCGCCGTCACTAATATCCCGATCGGCATTTGCGATCGCCCCCGAAAAAATCCATGGATGAAACCGCTTTACCGCTTCGGCTTTTTCGTTGCGTAGAATAACTTTGGGTAAGGGCTTCGACATGATCAGATGACTCCAAGGGCGCAATAATCTACGACTGATCATAGATCAGCGGCTCAGTATTATCGCACTCCCTAGCACCTCAACGTCGTTTAGAATAAGAGAACTATTGCGCCAACCCCTAGATCCTATGCCCGTATTGCAGATAATTCTGATTCTCGCACTTTTGATTTTTGTGCATGAGCTGGGACATTTTCTAGCAGCACGACTTCAAGGAATTTATGCCAACCGTTTTTCCATCGGGTTCGGTCCCATAATTTGGAAATACCAAGGTCCGCAAACTGAATATGCGTTGCGGGCGTTGCCATTAGGCGGATTTGTTGGATTTCCCGATGACGATCCAGACAGCGATATTGACCCGAACGATCCCAATCTTCTGCGCAATCGCCCAGTGATGGATCGCGCGATCGTCATCAGCGCAGGCGTAATTGCTAACCTTTTATTCGCCTATTTTGTCCTCACTACCCAAGTTTTCACCGTCGGCATACCCCAGCTTACGTTTGCACCGGGTGTAGTGTTACCGGAAATCGTCAAGGATTCAGTGGCGCAGACAGCGGGCTTAAAGGAAGGTGATATTGTGCTTCGGGTGAATGGCATAGAGCTTCCCGGCAACCAAACTGTCGTGGAAATTCTTCGCAATCAAATCGAGAGCAGCCCCGAAAAACCGATCGCCTTCAATATTCAACGGGGAACTGAAACCCTAGACATGAGCGTTACGCCGACTAATAAGGATGGCAAAGGTCGCATTGGCATCATGCTTGCTCCGAATGCCAAAATTGAAGTTCAGCATCCTAGTGATCCGATCGCGGGTCTAGTCCTAGCGGGGAAAGAACTTAATCGTAATGTCAGCCAGACCGTTGAAGGGTTTGGGAAATTAATCACTAATTTTTCTGCCACCTCAAAGCAAGTCGCTGGACCTGTAGAAATTGTCCGTCAAGGGGCGAAGATTGCCCAGCGCGATTGGAAAAATCTGTTTGGATTCACGACATTAATCAGCGTAAATCTGGCCGTGATGAACATTCTTCCGCTGCCTGCCCTTGATGGTGGTCAATTGCTGTTCATTATTCTAGAGGCGATTCGTGGTAAGCCCATGCCAAAACGCATTGAGGAAAGCTTCATGCAAACTGGGTTGGTCTTGTTGCTTAGTCTTGGCGTAATTCTGATTATTCGCGATACGGCTAACTGGATTCAACAGTAACTTACGAGTCACGATCGTCCCTCTAGTTCTAACTCCTGTTCTCGTGAATAAGAATGTATTTGAGAAGTTTGAGGCTGTGACGATTGAGACTCGATACCCCTAGCCCCCTTGAAAAGGGGGAACATGAACAAGCCTTATTTCATAGTCCCCCTTTTTAAGGGGGATTTAGGGGGATCGGGTCTTTCGGTACCAACCTAAGAAATTTAAACTTCCTCTAAGAGCGGACAAGAGAATTTGACTTAAAACCCTATGCCCGAAATCCAAAGCATCGCTAGCCCAGCCCGAAAACTCACCAAGAAACAACGTGCGATCGTCACCCTCGAAACCATCAAATGGCTGTATCCCAATGCTGAATGCTCCCTCAACTTCGATGGGCCGCTGCAACTGATGATTGCTACGATTCTAGCCGCCCAATGTACGGACGAGCGCGTTAATAAAGTCACCCCGGCTCTGTTCGATCGTTATCCCGATGTCACCGCCTTTGCTAGAGCTGACCTGCTCGAACTCGAAACCTACGTCAGATCCACTGGGTTTTATCACAACAAAGCGAAAAATATTCGAGCCGCCTGTCAGCGAATTATCGAAGTTTTCGGCGGTGAAGTTCCACGCACCATGGAAGACCTGACTAGTTTGCCTGGAGTTGCCCGAAAAACCGCCAATGTTGTTTCGTCTAATGGCTATGGTCTTAATCTTGGCTTTACCGTCGATACCCATGTCACCCGTCTTGCTAATCGTCTTGGATTTACCAAGCACCAAGATGCGGTAAAAATTGAGCGCGATTTGATGAAGCTTTTTCCTCAGGATGAATGGGAGAATACGTCGATTCATTTGATTTACCATGGTCGCCAAGTCTGTGATGCCCGCAAACCATTGTGCGAGATTTGTGAACTCACGCCACTTTGTCCGTCTGCGGGGACGGTCGATCGTAAAAAAGAACTCGATCGTAAGCTTAGTACTACTCAGAAAGCCGCCCGAAACGCCGCAACTAAGGCCAGAGCCAAGACCAAAGCTAAAGCTAAGACTGAGACTATACGATCGGAAGTAACCAGGCTGACCTAGTTCATAAACGTCCTTCCTTGAGCTATACTTCTAAATGATATAAATTTTTTACAGGGCAACAAGGTCTCATGGCTAAGAAGGCAATGATTGAGCGCGAAGAGAAGCGCAAACGGATAGTTGCAAAATACGCGGTTGAGCGTACTGCACTTAAGGACGCATTCAAAAAAGCAACTGACCTTGACGAGAAGATTGAAATCCATCGCAAGATTCAACAGCTTCCTCGTAACAGCGCCCGTGTGCGTGTGAAAAATCGCTGTTGGATGACAGGTCGTCCCCACGGTTTTTATCGTGATTTTGGTCTATCCCGTAACGTTCTACGCGAAATGGCTCACCAAGGCTTGTTGCCCGGTGTTGTCAAATCAAGCTGGTAGTAGAGACCTAGTTTACTGATTCGAGATACAAAATAAGAGTCTAGACATGTTCACTTCAGTCTAGACTCTTATTTTGTATGAACTCGTTTCACTATTGACCACAGCACCGATCGCTAATGCCCAAACTTTCCAAGACCAATTCTCCAACGGCATTAGCAACTGAAAAATTGCCAAAAAAGCTCTGAGAAAAATCGTAGGCTTCAAGTTCCATCACCAGAGCTAACACTAGTGTGATCAGATCATTCTCCCCTTCCATCCGCTGCCGTACAAAAATTTGAGTGGCACGTTTGGCAATTTCGGCATTGATTGCTTCGGGAATAAATTGCTCATCCAAAAAATGCTGAAGCCGTTCCTGGAGCCATAGCCCTTCCTGCTCGGGATTTTCTGCCATTTCTAGCGTAATTGACGGAATTGGGTCCATCGGGGAATCCAGCTTCAAGTCCGACATTTGTCCTCCCTCTCCTTCGTTAGCATTGCTTCTCAAACTATACAATCAACCTTTATGGAGGAATGGTGATAAATTACGAAGCTTAAAGATTTTACCTACATTTCCCCATGGCTTCTCCTTTAAACATGGATGTCCGATCGATCGTTGAGAACTATGCTCAGGGATATTTTTTGATGGAGAACGATCCTGATATTGGTCTGAATTGGTATAGCAGCCGTGAACGAACGTTAATTCCCTTGGACGATCGCTTTCGTTTTCCGATCTCGTTGCGCCGTGCCTTGAATCAAAATCGATTTGAAATTCGGATTAATACGGCCTTTGAAGCGGTAGTAGAAGGGTGTGCCGATCGGCCAGAGACTTGGATTTCAGATGAGCTGAAGGGAATTTATCGGCGGTTGCATAAGGAGGGCTGGGCGCATAGTTTTGAGAGTTGGCAGGGGGATAAGCTGGCGGGTGGGATTTTGGGGTTGTCGATTCGGGGAATGTTTATTGGGGAGTCGATGTTTTTTAATATTCCTGAAGGCTCGAAGGTGGCGATGGTGAAGCTGGTGGAACATTTGCGGCATCAGGAATTTAAGCTGTTTGATGTGCAAATGATGAATCCGCATTTAGAACGTTTTGGGGCGGTGGTGGTGAAGAAGAAGGAATACGATCGGTTGCTTAAGGAGGCGATCGGACAGTTTTGTGATTTTTTGATTTAAGGGCATTGATTGCTGCTCTTGTTAAGATTGAAACCCGATCCCCCTAGCCCCCTTAAAAAGGGGGAACAAGAGCAAACCTTATTTCATAGTCCCCCTTTTCAAGGGGGATTTAGGGGGATCGGGTCTAGCTGATAACAGTTCTCAGACTTGTGTATGTACACATCAGCCAGATCTGTAGGGACATGGCTTGCCGTGTCCTAAACCCAATGAAATAATCCATACCTCAGCCTAGTTTAATTGCTCTGCCATCGCTAACCCAGACAAATAAGCGTTTTCGACTCGATTCCCACCGCACCAGTCGCCAATACAAAACAGCGGTGCCGTGGTTGTGGCGGCTAGGACTGGGGCATTGATTGGATTGACGGCAAAGGCATATTTCCAACGTTGAATTTGTAGTAATTCGGGAGTTGCGATCGCGGGAAAATTTAAAACCTCAGCGGCCCGATCGCATAATTGTTGGGCGATCGTCGGTAAATCGGTTGAATCAAAATGAGCGCTTGCAAATTCGGCATTGCTTTGAATAATGATTGTCGGTTGAGTCGGATTGAGTTGTTTCGTACTGTCGAAGCCAATCCAGCCGAGAACTTTGTCACCGCAGGTAACACCGCGTAAATTGGTGTCCGCGAATTGCGATCGGAGTTCTGAAGAATAAGCTGCGAT
>JAYVUU010000225.1:0-10962 GCA_043787635.1 Synechococcales cyanobacterium
GCTGGGGAGAAACCTTTGAGCTAGACCTAGCTGACGATGGCAATGAGAGCATCGCCCAGCAACTCAGTCACCAACTGAGCCATCGGCTAAGCCGCCAACTGAGTCAATACAACATTGCCGTCCGCGTAAAACGCAAACCGATTGGCGAAACGGCTTACCGCCTCCAAGTCATTTGTGAATCGGTCTACAGTCCCGATCCCAACATAATCGCCGAACCTCTCGCCCAATGTTTGCGATCGATACCCCTCCGAGACTGCCAAGAGGCCATTGTCTCCGGCCAGGTGAAGGGCGAAAGCAAACCAGACTGGATGCTACGGATAGACTTAACCCCCGCAGACCAGATACTGCGATCGCGATCCCAGTGGGGCGATGTCGCGGCGATGGAACGTTTGCTGCATTCGCTGTTAAAGGATTGCTGCCAGACTGTCACGGTCACCCTAGAAGCCAGCACCCTGCATATTGCTTGTCGTCACGATCGGGGGATGGTACCGCAAGCCCAGGTTGTAAAACAGATTTCTGATTTTCTAGGTGAAATTGCACCTCAAGGGATCACCGGAACCAGCATTTACGGCGTAATGGATCGCGGAACCGATCCAGCTGACCCCGAGAAATCCCAACCCCAACCCATCACACAGTGGACCCACTGGCTCGATCTCCCGGCAGCCGATCGTATTGACCTATCAGCCACCCCTAAAGACCTAATCAAACGGGGCAGTCTCACGGCGATCGGGCAGTTACTCACCCAACACCTGAATCCTGACCTCGACCAACAGCTCGCTACAGGTGGAATTCGGGTACAGGTGCGCCAACGGGAAACCGTTTTGCACATCATGACCGATGCCTTAAAAACTCCATCTCAAGACAAAGTTGTCGAACGGGTCAAAAACTATTTAACTCCCATAGGTATTGAAGGGATTACCCAATTCTGCATCTACGGCAGACAGGCCGGACAACCCCAACCCAACTGGCGGCAAGAAATAATTCTGGGTCACTTGGTCAGCCAACAGCGCCTAGTCCCCGAATCTGTTCCCGAATTCACGGCATCCGACAGCTACGTGGAAGACCTGATGTCATCGCCGGGAAGCATCGTATTTGTGCCCCGTCAGCCCGATCGAAACTGGGGCAACCAGGTCGAAAAAATCCGTAATGGTGTGCAATGGATCTTACTCAAAACTCCATTTTTTACCCCAGTCCGGGTCAACCAACGCATCGCTGCAACTGCCGACGAAAAGCTTGACGCTCCCGTTGCCGTGGTCTGGGGATTATTGGGGTTGTGTTTGATGATATCGGGAGACTGGTCGATCGGGCTGATGTTGAAATCGCAGGGAGAAGGGAATTTTGCTCGCCGAGAGTTAACAGAGAAGTCCGATCTCAAGCCAGCCCCGAGATCATCGCCATTACAACCCTTGAGCCGATCGACCAATAACTCAGACAGCAACGCATTCAATTCATCAGGATTTATCAACGAAAAGAGTATTGACCAGGGTCAAAAAGTAGCACTGCTCAGAGCGGTACCGTTCAAAGTTTCCTCCAAATCTGCCCAATCTCCTAAGACACAGCCGATCATCGATCCCGGTCTAGACGCAAACCTACCCTCATCCCCCCTACAATCCAAAGCGGCCGTAGACTTGACCCGATCGCCCTACCCCAGCTTGAACTCACCCCAACTCGACGAACGACTGGCCCTCTATCAACAATATATCTCAGACTACGGCATCCCCGATGTGCTGATTGTCGGCAGTTCACGGGCGTTGCGGGGCATCGATCCTTTGGCGCTACAGGGAGAGGCAACCCGACAGGGGAATGGTCGTCTACGGGTTTTCAATTTTGGGGTGAATGGAGCCACTGCCCAAGTGGTTGACCTCATTCTGCGACGGTTAATCGCCCCGGATCAACTGCCAAAAACCATAGTCTGGGCAGATGGCGCACGGGCCTTCAATAGCGGGCGCACCGACATTACCTACAATGCGATCGCAACTTCTGTGGGATACCGAAAACTTCCCGAACAGCCGATTGCAGACAAAACCCAAACGGAAGCCCAGCCGGAAGCTCCAAAATCCCTCAGCGATCGCTACCGAGCCTTAGATGAAGTTCTACAAACTTGGGTCAATGGACTCTCGGCAACCGGCCGCGATCGGGACAGCGTAACGAAACTAGCTCGGGAAAAAATTCTGGGCAGTTCGATCGTACAACCAAAATCTACCGATGAAACCAGCCCTGTAGGCAACGAAGGTATGACCGATATCAATGGCTTTCTGTCACTTTCCAACCAATTTAATCCTGCTACTTACTATCAGAAATACAGCAAAGTTCCGGGCACATTCGACAGCGACTACGACTCGTTTGGTCTGCAGGGCAAGCAACAGGACGCACTCCGCACGATTGCAGGCTTTACCCAAGCTCGCAAGATTTCCCTTGTATTTGTTAATCTACCGCTCACCCATGAATATTTGGACCCCCGACGATCGGAGCATGAAACCGAATTTTCCCGATCGATGTCTGAAGCTTCCACTGAGTTGAAGTTCACCTACCGCGATCTATCCAGAGCGCTGGACCAGCAAAATGCGTTATTCTCCGACCCTAGCCACCTAAATCGCTACGGAGCCTATGCAGTAGCCCAGCGTATTGCTAAAGATGGGCTGATGCCTTGGAGACGGACAAATCTTGATACCCCCCGTTGACCAATCAGCCCTGGGGTTCCAAGTAGGGGCATGGCTCGCCGTGCCCCAAGCCTAACTAAAAGAATGTGAATAAATCGTAGAGTCTATTCACATTCTCGTTCCTAAGAGTGTTAACACCTTAGACAGTTTCGAGACTGAGCTTGCTCACTTTAGTTTTGAGAGTCCAGCAAGGTCAAATTTTTGAATCCATTCTGTCCGGTCTTCTTTGTCAAAGGTCAGCGCTTTGGAAATGACTTTAACCTGGTAGCGATCGCTGACCAACACACTGGTCTGCGTTGTGCCCGTCTCTACCGATGGGTACCCCGATATACGAGCCTTTGAGTTGGCAAATTTGGCGGCAGCGGCTGGAAGGCTCTTGGTGTCGGTCACCGCTAGCATGGCCAACTCTTTGCCATCTTTCTTTAACTTAGCTTCCGCAAATCCCTTTTTCTCTTGAGTGTAGACTCGCTCGTAACCATCTTGACCCTTAGGGAAAAACTTATTAAATTCACCGCCTTTGGTCGCGTCCTTTGCAACAGCAGGCATGGCATTACGAGCGGTGCTGTCCTTTTGGACTTGGTCAAATTGCGATGGGGCCTTGGTCTGACAACCAGCAATCACCAAGGTCGTGCACAACACAAGAGCCATAACGCCCTTACGCCAGTTAGTTCGCCAATTAAGTTTTGTCATCATTAATCTCCGTTTCGGTATTCGCCAAAAGTCTTTGCATGAGGCTTGTTCCGCCTAATTATAGAAGCATTTAAGATTGAGTGTGAACGCGTTAGAAACTATAGTTTGATTAAGGTTTCCCGCACTGCATGAACAACTTTTAGATAGAATCACAGGAAAAATACATTCTTAATACCCATGGCCTTATCTCCCAATACCCCCAACGATCGTGAGACGGAGCATTCCACCCCGATCGAAGACTCGGCTCAACCCTCTCAAGCTAAAAAACCTGAAAAAGAACCAACATTTGTAAAGCTCGCAATGCGTAACATGGTTCGCAAGGGCGGAAAATCATTATTTCACTTCGGGCTGACGATCGTAGGTCTCTTAGCTGTTCTTGTGGGCCTCGCCTATGTCACTCGTTAGCCGAAGTACCCTGGTCAATATCTATGTGGCCAACAGATCTCAGACTCAGCTCTCTCAACTATCGGGACTACTGGAATGCAGGTAGACGTTAGCGTTCAAGGAAAATTTGCCGATAATTACTCCCCGCCTTGGCAAGATTGGATGACCCTGTGGCTTCAAGAGCTAGAGCCGGCTAATTCTGAGGGTGAGGCGCTGCACCCGAACGACTTGTATGAAATGAGTTTGCGTCTAACGGATGACGCAGAACTTCAGAGCCTCAATCGTGAGTATCGTAACAAAGATCAGCCAACCGATGTGTTGTCCTTTGCAGCGCTAGAAGTAGACTGTCAGTATGACTTACCTGTCGAAGAGCCGCTGTATTTGGGCGATATCGTCATTTCTGTCGAAACCGCAGCAAAACAAGCCGACACGCAGGGGCATTCTATTGAAACCGAGCTGACGTGGTTAGCCTCCCATGGACTTCTGCATTTACTCGGCTGGGATCATCCGGATGAGCCAAGTTTATTGGAGATGTTAAACCAGCAGCGCGATTTGCTTGAAGCGATCGGAGTTGAGATTCAGGTGGACTACTAACCCCATCACGAATCTCCAACTTTGGTGCAGGGTTCAACTGATTTTGACGTTTATTCTGTGTAGAATTCCTATGTCGCAAGATCTATCCACCCAATCCAAACATCCTGATTTGAAGACTGATCCAAAGAAGACGCAGTTCAAACGTGATTCAGCATGGCAAGTAGCTCCGACCTTGTGGAGTAGCTTTCGCTATGCAGGGATGGGATTGACTTACGCCTTCCAGACTCAACGAAATTTCCGCATTCACACAATGCTCGGGCTTACGTCTATCAGCTTGGGAGTGCTACTGCATCTAACCCTGGTAGAGCTTGCGGTGATTGGGCTGGTCTGCGGTTCAGTGCTGTCGATGGAGCTGTTGAATACGGCGCTTGAAGCCGTGGTGGATTTGACGGTGAAGCAGACCTATCACGATTTAGCTAAGATCGCTAAGGACTGTGCAGCGGCAGCGGTGTTGGTGTCGGCGATCGTTGCATTGGTAGTAGGGTGCGTGCTGATTTTGCCCAGGCTGTGGATTGTTGTCGTGGCTCTTATGACATGAGGTATTTTAAGAGGCTCGTAGTATGATCTCACCACTGGTTTTGATGGAAAAGCAACTCTATGATCTTGGTTATTGATAACTACGATAGTTTCACCTATAACTTGGTGCAATATTTGGGGGAGTTGGGTAGCGAATTTACGATCGCTCAGGACATCAAAGTCGTTCGTAATGATGAAATTACCCTAGACCAAATTGGTGAGTTGCGCCCTGATGCCATAGTGATTTCTCCGGGTCCAGGAACGCCTGATGATGCGGGGGTTTCCCTGAGCGTAATTGAGAAATTTGGCCCCACCATCCCCCTACTCGGCGTATGTCTTGGCCATCAGAGTATTGGGCAGGTGTACGGTGGGCAGGTGATTTGCGCCCCGGAGCTAATGCATGGCAAGGTGTCAGCGGTGTCCCATAAAAATGTTGGGGTTTTTGCTGATTTAGAAAATCCGACCATCGCGACGCGGTATCACAGCTTGATTGTCGAGCGATCGAGCTGTCCTGAGGTGTTGGAAATTACAGCTTGGGTGGATGATTTGATCATGGGGCTACGACACCGAGACTACCCCAATCTTCAAGGCGTGCAGTTTCATCCAGAAAGCGTGCTGACGAAATCTGGAAAACAGTTACTGCGGAACTTTTTGCGGGATGCTATGGGTCATAGCGGATGAGTCTAAGTTTTGGATTCAAGAATGGCTAATAGAACTAACTTAGTGTGTGTGATGAGGAGAGCAGTATATGCGACGTAGGCAGCTATTGGGATACGTGGGAATGAGTGTGGTCGCAGGGCTATGCACCAGTCTAACGGCAGAAAAATCGGTGGGACAAACAGCACTTCAATCGGGAGGGGTCTCGGTGCGATCGTTAGGACACATGAGCTTTTTGCTGACAGGCAGCGGTCAACGAATCTTGGTGAACCCCTTCAATCCGATCGGCTGTACAGCGGGCTATCCGGCTCCGAAGGTTTCGACGGATTTGGTCCTGATTAGCAGTCAGCTTTTGGATGAAGGAGCCGTGGACTTGGTTCCAGGAAATCCTCAGTTGCTCTATGAAGCAGGTGCCTATGATGTCAAAGGAATTAAGTTTCAGGGGATTGCGATCGACCACGATCGCAATGGCGGTAGGCGCTTTGGGACAAATGTGGCGTGGCGCTGGACACAGGGCGGCGTGACCATGCTCCATTTGGGTGGGGCGGCGGCAGCGATTACCCTAGAGCAAAAAATTTTGATGGGTAGCCCCGATGTAGTGTTTATTCCGGTGGGTGGCGGTCCTAAGGCCTATGGCGCAGAGGAAGCCAGAGCCGCGATTCAGGTATTGAATCCTAAACTAGTGATTCCAATGCAGTATAAAACCAGCGCGGCCAAAGGTGAATGCGAACTCAACAACGTAGATGCATTTATCAGTTTGATGAGTGGCGCGTCAGTGCGGAAGTCAGGCAGCACGATCGACGTTTCTAAGTCGAGTTTGCCAAAGGACGGCCTCATGATTCAGGTGTTAAACGCTTAGGTTTGCTCAGCTCTAGCCTCTCCCGACGAAGAAGAGGGTTAGAGCTAGGGCTTATGGCGTGACGATATAGTTTGATGGAACTGGGTTGGCTTTTCCAGCATTGACCAACGCCTGATAGACAATTGCCGCTACTTCTGCTCGGGTGGCATCCCGGTTGGGGTTGAGCTGAGTTAGAGAGGGATAATTGACAACAATCCGCCGTTGGGTCGCCGCCGAGACAAACCCGGCTGCATAGGTTGGAATAGCCGCCCCGTCTTTGTAAGTTGCCAAAATCGAAACATTTCCTTCCCCAAACTGTAGACCATTAGCCAGCGCAACTAGGACTTGTACACGAGGAATACTTTGTTCCGGTTTAAACACGTTGCCGGGATAGCCGGACATAAAGCCTCCGCGAGAGGCCGCAGTAATTTGGTCAAATCCCCAGAATTTCTGAGCCACATCACCAAATACGATCGCGTCCCGTTTTGGGGTCGGAGCAAAGGCTTTGTTGATAATTGTGGCAAACTGGGCGCGGGTGACGGGAGCTTCAGGCTTGAAGGTTCCATCTGGGAATCCAGTGATCACACCTCTCGTTGCAAGCTGCGTGATGTAAGCTTCGGCCCAATGCGCTCTTACGTCCTTGAATGATGACGCGATAACGCCGCCCGGCTCTGGGATCTCCTTGATGGTTACAGCGACATTGCCAAAGATTTTTTTGAGGTCTAGGTCATTGCCAATCGCAGAAATCGCTTGACTACCAGAATTATTAACGGCCAGTGCGCCATTGTCTTTAACAAGGTTGTTCCCATTCTGGCTGGCGATTCCGATGTCAGGTTTACCATCCATCGTGATGACGATGCCGTCGCGTCGATTATTTTTAATGGTGTTGCCCCGCAAAACAGGCTGTGCCCGCTCGTTGATGTAGAGACCATCAGTATTTGAGATGATTTGGTTCCGCTCGATTAAGGTTGTGGCGGTCCCACCGATCGCAATGCCGAATCCAGTTTCCTGCATGACATTGTTTCGGATAACGCCAGCCGCCGCTCGAGCTACCGAGATTCCATTGCCTTCATTTTTAAAAAATAAGTTATTTTCAATCAAAGCCGTGGCCAAACCGGTCATGAAAATGCCTTCACGTTGACTATTGGCAAACGTGTTATTAGCAATAGTTGGGTTAGTAGACTCAACCCAGACTCCAGTACCACGGGATAGGGGATTCGTAATGCTCAGACCACGAATAGCGCTATCCTGCATGGCAAAAATAGTGACATTTTGTCGGGCTAGGGAGACCGTATTAACTTGACCACCGCCGTTGATTATTGTGGTTTGACCTCTAGCGGCTTCGTCTCCGCGCAAGGTGATGCCGGGTTTGAGAATCAGTGGGAAAACTTCGCCAGAAGCAGCACTATAGTTCCCCGGTGATACTTGGATCGTGGTGCCGGGTTGAGCTTGCTGTAGTGCATAGGTAATGGTTTTTAGCGGTGATGCGTCGGTCTTACCCGCCGTCGCAGAATCTTGACCTGATGTGCCATTAACGTACAGCACCATAGAGCCAACCTGAGCGATTTGGATGGCTGACGATCGGGTGGCGGGAATAACAAGAGGGATTGCGATCGTAGGTCCGGTCATGCCAATGAGTAGGGTCGTGGCTAAGCAGAAGGTTTCGATAATGGGTTTACCCTGAATATTCATACGGCTCTCTCAATGGATACGTTCATCAGGAATATAACTCAACTGACTGAACTGAAGGTATTCAACTGCAATATTCGACGATCGGTACGCTCACTCCTGGGACAAACTATCTCCTAATAGGCAAGCGTTTCGAGGGTTTCTCGCAGGTATGCATGGACCAATCTATCTAGATTTAAGCCTTGAAGAACTTCGACATCCGATCGTTCTAATTTCCAGCTCTTGAATCCGGAACTTTCAGAAACAACTTTTTTTAACCCTTCCCAAGACGTTTTCTCGGAAAACTCAGAATTCTGATTGGAAAAACTGGTCATGACTATGTTTTGCAACCCGGAAAGTATTGGATTGAGACCTCCTTGCAATGGTAGCGCTATCCGGGTGATGATGATGTACAAGCAACGACAGAAACCATCAAAAATTCTCCCTAAACTAGACGATCGAACCGTTCGCAAAGAGTGAGGAAACGATGCAGTCTGTGTGTGGTGTAGATTGCCTAAGATTGAGGGCAGGGTTCTAAAGCAGGGATTTCCAACTGGGCTGCTTTCCGGGCACGAAGCTGATGAAGAAGCCGTTCTGTTTCAGCCTGTATCGATAGAAGGCGCTCTTGATGGTCCGCATGATACAGCACCTTCATACGCTCAGCGACCTGGGCATGAACCGGGTCTAGTTGGGTAGACGACATCATTTGATTACTCATGTTTATTTTCACACCGCATTATATTAGCTGTCTTTTGTTTTTCTTGGATTCACTCACGCTTCCAAGCTTTGGAGAACTTGAGGCACTGTTCCAAGTGGCAGAAGTTTGCCTGAAGGAGCAACCAAAATTGGTCTTTGTTTAACCATCCTGAAGAAAATGGATGATTCGGAGTAAGCCAGATGCAAGTGAACCATACGATGGCAATCCTACAACTTTCTATTCAAAAGTTAAAACATAATTCTCAGGTGGGTATCGTTGATAAGCTTTCAGTATTGGGTGACGAGGTGAACTGTACGGAAGTTCCAAGGCTGTAGATTGTCTAATCCCATCAATTCTGTGACATCTCCAAGGGCTATCTTCGGCTGATTCACCCCAAGCGAACCGGAGCAGGGTAAAATGCGTATTAATTAACCTTCAGAAAATCCCCTATCGACTGTGACCACTAGCCTTTCTGCTGCTAACGATGCTATCAACCACCGTCTGCCCGTCACAAAACGATGGAATGGGTTGATTGATGCCTATCGTCCTTACCTCCCAGTGACGGATTCAACACCTATTATCTCTTTGTGTGAAGGAAATACGCCACTGATTCCAGTACCTTCGATCGCGGCAGAAATCGGTCGTGGCGTTCAGGTCTATGTCAAGTACGACGGTCTCAATCCGACGGGTAGCTTCAAGGATCGAGGCATGACGATGGCGATCACGAAGGCCAAGGAAGCCGGAGCAGAAGCGATTATTTGTGCGAGTACGGGCAACACCTCAGCGGCGGCGGCGGCCTATGCTTGTCGGGGCGGGCTGCGGGCGTTTGTTCTGATCCCCGATGGCTACGTTGCGCTGGGAAAATTAGCTCAAGCGTTGGTCTATGGTGCTGAGATTTTAGCGATTAAGGGGAACTTCGATCGAGCCTTAGAAATCGTTCGCGAAATGTCTGATAACTACCCGATTACGCTGGTAAATTCAGTCAATCCCTATCGTCTTCAGGGCCAGAAAACAGCGGCATTCGAGGTTGTGGATGTGTTGGGTGAGGCTCCTGATTGGTTGTGTATCCCGGTGGGGAATGCGGGAAATATCAGCGCCTACTGGATGGGGTTTAATGAATACTATGCGGAGAAGCGCTGCACTAAGTTACCGAAGATGATGGGGTTCCAGGCTTCTGGGTCTGCGCCGTTGGTGTCCGGGGAGCGGGTCAAAGATCCTGAAACCTTGGCGACAGCAATTCGGATTGGTAATCCGGTAAATTGGCAGAAAGCTTTGGATGTTCAAGCGGCGAGTGGTGGTCAGTTTAATGCGGTAACGGATGAGGAAATTATCGCGGCATACCGGAAGCTCGGGGGCAACGAAGGCATTTTCTGCGAACCAGCCAGTGCAGCATCGGTGGCGGGGCTTTTGAAGGTGAAGGACCAAGTCCCAACAGGGGCGACGGTGGTCTGTGTTCTGACGGGAAATGGCTTGAAAGATCCTGATTCAGCAATTAAGCACAGTGACAATCAATTCCATCAAGGGGTGGATCCTGAGCTGGTCGCGGTCGCGAAGGTAATGGGGTTCGCTTAAATCCTTCTGTTGTGGCTCAGTCCATCTAGCATGGTTTTCATCTTTCGGGCTGAGCGACGTTTACTCATGCTTTTTAGAGGTGAGAACATCCATTGCATCAGCTAGGGCCATGGTCAGATCTTTTTTTGTTTTTTCATGAGCCAGTTGCTCTCTTTTAAGACTGGCCACTGCGTTGTCTCGATCTGTCCAGACTTCAAAGAGGTTGCTCTGGAGGGCTGACATGCTGGTGATGCTGTTGATTTGAAGGGCGATCGTATCATCGCTTAGGGTGGTTGAGAATTCGGGTTGAGTACGGAGTTGGGCTATCTCGCTCTGAAGTTTATTGATTTGATCTTGGCGCGTAGTGACATCGTTACGGCGTTGTTGGGCTTCTACTTCATAGCGCGATCGCCAGGAGTTTACGTTCTCTTGAGCAGCGGAGAGTTCCGCACTCAGGTCTCGAACTTGCTGCTGAAGGATTTTGATCTCGCTAAGCCACTGCACCACATCGTTAGAATGGGATGCCCTTTTTGTAGGGATGTCTGAGTCAGGATTCATAGAGAAGAAGAGACTATATTGAAGTGTTGACACTCTCAGCACTAAAGTGGCTGAGATTCTTAGTTCAGCGATCGGACTTAAATTAAGAGCGTTTCCGCACCCAATCCAGAGACCCAATCTCCCTAAGCGTTTACGTTGTCTAGCAACGA
>JAYVUU010000226.1:0-3147 GCA_043787635.1 Synechococcales cyanobacterium
TCGTTGCTAGACAACGTAAACGCTTAGGGAGATTGGGTCTCTGGATTGGGTGCGGAAACGCTCTTAATTTAAGTCCGATCGCTGAACTAAGAATCTCAGTCACTTTAGTGCTGAGAGTGTCAATAAGGCTTTACCTGTGCTTCAGGTCACAATCCTGATACTCTTAGTAGGAATATTGTTCATTTCATTTAATACTCCTTCACCAAAAAACTCATGACTAAGGGATTCGGGCCGCAGAAAGAAGTTAAAAAACCGCCTTCTGAAAGCAGTAAACAGCGTGTGGAAGCCTCGAAGCAGATGGATGAAATGAAGGCTAAGGGGTTGCCTGAATTTGAGATCTATCTCCGAATCAAGGACCAAAAGACGTGGTTCCCAGTGGGCGCAATTACGGTACAGCGTACCAATCAAGTGAGTGCGGCAATTTATGCGAATGAACAAAGTCTCCGTCAAGGTGCATTCCGAATTTTCCCTGTACTGAAAAAGGCTGCTCAAAATCTGGAATATGGCTATCGAGATAAGGAATTTAAGGAAGAACCCATTCAAGTTGCGGTCAAACCTGCACCCGGTGTTCAAGGTGCTGTGAATGCGATCGTGAGCAACATGTCGGAAGCCGTGACGGGGTTATTTAAAAAGAAAAAGAAGTAAGAACCATACTTGTGATGAAAAGACCCTCGAATTTTCTGAGGGTTTTTTAATGGAGGTCTTAGCTAGAATGTTCTCAAGATAGCCTTTGCACGAGAACCAAAAACAGCCAAATCTTGATGGTTGAGAAAGGCTCACGTCACGTTGGGATAAGGATCAAAACTAAGGATGGTAAATTTGTTACGGTTCGGGATTATTTTGATTATTTCGCTGCTGTGTTCTATCTTCATGAGTACATCTGCAATTTTTGCACAGAGTGAAGTCGATATTCTGCAACAGCAACGCCAACAGGTTGAACAACAACGCCAGCAGGTTGAACAGCAACGCGATCAACTCAAAAAATTAGAGACCGATGCCGAAAAAGAACGATCGGTCCTCCAGAAACGGCTGAAATCGACAGAGACAACCCTACAGTCTCAAGAAATAGAACTGGATAAATCCAGAAAAGCACTCCGATCGCTCGAACTATTTCTAATAGAAACTGAAGCCAGTTACCGTCAACAGCAAACAGCCATGGTGGGTCGGCTGCAATTTCTACAACGACAACGCGATCGGCAAGGGCTTTCACTTCTACTCAAAAGCAATGACTTAAATGACCTCCTTGATAAACGTTATCGCCTGAAAAAACTGTTTGATTCCGATCGGAAGTCCCTAACTACACTTCAAGATCAAACGGTAAAGCTCAATGCTCAAAGATTGCAGGTAGAGATGAAAAAAAATGAAATTTCCTTGATCATGCAGCAACTTTTGGCTCAGAAAAACGAACTTAGCGCCCAATCGTCCTATCAAAAAGAGTTCATTAAACACCTCAAAACCAACCGCGAAGCCTTAGAGTCTGCCATGGTCCAGCTAGAACGCGACTCCACCAGCATCGGTCAAATCATTCGACAGCGAAGCGTTGGCGATAGTCGCGGCATCATCATCACCGGACGCGGAGTTATGACAGTTCCGGTGGATGCAGAAATTACTAGCGAGTTTGGCTATCGAATGCATCCAATTTTGGGTTATCAAAAATTCCACTCCGGTCTCGATTTCGGCGCAGATTCCGGGAGCACCATCCGATCGGCGGCAGCGGGCGTGGTGATTTATGCCCAGTGGTATGGCGGCTACGGCAACGCGGTAATTGTGGACCATGGCGGCGGAATTACGACACTATATGGTCATACTGAGGGCTTCTACGTGGCGGAAGGTGCGACGGTACAAAAAGGGCAACCGATCGCGGCAGTCGGATCCACCGGACTTTCCACCGGACCCCACTTACACTTTGAAGTCCGCCAGAATGGAGAGCCGATCGACCCAGTACCCTATTTATGAGAGAGTTCCCAACAGCAATGGATACTCAAATTGATACAATGGGGACGCAAAAGATGCGGGCGCTATCCATGGGAATTTTTACGAGATTGGTGCAAATCGTGAGGGTGGCTGGGCTGTGGGTCTGTTGCCTCAGTTTTATGCTCGGAGTGGGATCGCTCTCGTTTGTTCCAAGTGCCGCAGCGCAAAGCAACACCATCAACTACACAAACACGGACCTGACTGGACGCAATTTTTCAGGTGAAGACCTAAATGGTGGGGTGTTTGTGGCGGCGGAAATGCGTGATGCCAATTTGCAAGGAGCCAATCTCAAGGGCGCGATGTTTACGAAAGCCAATCTCTACGGCGCAAATTTGAGCGAAACGGACTTGACGGATGCTTTGATCGATCGGGTGACGCTGTACAAGGCGAATCTTCGCGATGCGAATCTCACGGGTGCGACGCTTACTAGTACCGTGATTCAGGAAACAGATATCACTAATGTAGATTTCACCGATGCCCTAATCGATCGGTTCACCATTAGCCTTTTATGCAAAGTTGCATCCGGGACCAACCCGACGACTGGCGCAGATACTCGCGAGAGTTTGGGCTGCAAAGACTAATTTAATTGCGCCCCCCGACCTGTCAATCTAGTCTGCCAATATGTAGCGCTCTGCGATTTCCTGACCGTCTACTTGGATGGATTCAAATTTCACTTTGCCTGCGATGCTAATTTCGCTGTCTAGCTTGGGAGGCTGTTTTTGACTCATCACCCAAATTAGTCCGCCGCTATCCTCAACTTCGTAAGCGACTTGATTGATCATCGGCGCAATGGTAATGACTTTGCCCTTTACTTGTACTTGTTGATCGATGGGCTGGGTTTGGATAGTCAATATGGGAACCGTGGAAGTGCAACTGCTTAGAGCGATCGTGCCTAATAGCACCACAATCTTCAACGGTGTATTTGAGAATTTGTAATTCAATTCACGATTGAACAGTGTCATGGCGTTCGTAACCACCTTGTATTTGAAGCGCTAAAACGTTTGAGTGCCAGGAATTTGTTTTCCCAGTAGGAACCAGAGTGTATCGCGCAACTCTAATTCTTTGAACCAAATCATCTAAATTTTTTCGGGATTTACGATCGCAGCAGACCAGATCTGAGAGACTATAGTTTGTCTATCCCAAAAGCGTGTGTCCCATGACTGCCCAACTGCT
>JAYVUU010000227.1:0-20811 GCA_043787635.1 Synechococcales cyanobacterium
CTTGGGCGGTCAAGGCGGTGACTATGCGAATCCGAATAATGCAAGCCCAAACAACAGCAGCTACGGCATGAGCGCCAGTAGCGGTAATTTCGGGGCAAATGGTGGAAAATCCAGTGGCGGACGCTATGGCAGTGGCGGCTACGGGAGTTCGCGGATTTCCAGCAGCCATGTCGTTGTTCCCGAACAGCCTTTTGGGTGGCGATCGAATGGCCGCATGACTCCCATGTCAAATGCCAGCCCGGAACGACGGGAATTTGAATCCCTCCTAGAATCCAAAATTGGCAATAGCTTTGACGATTTGGACATCACCGAAACCTCCTTCGGACCCAACGGCGAGGAGCTACCGCTAAAAGTTTATCCCTACGGCATCGGACGACATCAGCTAGACCAATTGATTTCAACCTTGAATCTACCTATTTATCTCACCAAAGATATGGATGATGCCGATGCGGTCTTGGCCCTACGATCGCACATCAAAAATCATTCCAAACTCCGTCATGTCGCCAAAGCGCGGCAAATCCCAATTCACACCCTTAAATCCAGCAGCATTCCCCAAATTGCAATCGCATTGCGGCGCTTGTTGTCCATGGAAGACCTGCACGACCCAGACTCCCTGGATCTCACCGCCTTTACCCGAACAGAGGACAACGACGAAATCGAAGCCCTAGAAGAAACTCGACTGGCGGTGGAACAGATTGTCATTCCCAAAGGGCAACCCGTCGAGCTGCTGCCCCGGTCGGCCCTGATTCGTAAAATGCAACACGAGCTAATCGAGCACTACCATCTGAAATCTCAGAGCTTTGGCGATGAACCCAATCGACGGCTGAGAATCTACCCAGCCTAAAACAACCCTAATCCAATTCGAGTTGGAGTGTCTAGCTACCTAGTCACCTCAGCTCGAATTTTCGCTACTGTCCGAGGCAAAACACCAACCAACAGGGCAAATGCTTCATCAGGTATGGCCGTTACAGTGGTCGAGGTAAAATAATTTTCAAATTGCTTCAGTATCATCCTGACCCGATCGCCCGGTTCGGGGTTGTCTGTTATTTGCTGAGCCAATCGAATCCATTGCCGACGAATAAGGAATGCTTTCTGCCGTTCTTCCTGGGAAGACGGCTCACCTATAGACAGATCGCCGACCGCAACCACCCGCTGACAACTGCGATCGAACTGCCCACCGATCGCAGAACCCGGACCCGCAAATTCAGCATGAAACGGCTTGATCAGAATCAAACCATTGCGCTTGCGGCTGTTGATCATCATCAACTGCCCCTGATGAAGTCTCTCTAAAATCTCGGGCACGGGGATGACTCGCCGATAAAATCTTGAATATTGCCACTTATATCTAGATTGTGGCATCCTATCTCAAAAACTCAAATGGGCTGTGGCTTCCAAAACAATTGTGATCTCGATCATAACCTCATTGTGAAGTTGGATGGTGGGGTTTAGGAATTTCCTCGCAATTTTAATTCTGCACCCCTTGGATATATCGATGGAGCATCATTTGCTCTTCAGAATGCCATGATGATGAATTCCACGATCGGATCCTCCGATGAATTCCATATCCTAGCTGTAAATATAAGCGTCGAGCCGCAGTATTTTCTGCCAAAACATGGAGATACAAGTCTGATTGATTCCATAAGCCCACCTGTCGTTCACAGGCTCGAATAAGCTGTTGAGCGATTCCAAAGCGACGATAGTCACGGGCCACCGTCAAACTGGCTAAATAGGCATAGGAAGTAGGCTGACACCAGAGACTCGGTTTCTGAAGCGTTATTTCGACAGTACCCACAACAGCGCCGAGAGTGGAGGTTGAATCGCCGTCTGAGTCAATGGCTACAAACGCTTGGTATCGACCCTTGCGCTCCATCCGCACTTTTAAATCCGCTTGAACACCCGCCTGCGCGATCGGATGCATCCAACCGTAGGGAACCAGATTAAACCCTTGAACCAACACCTTTGCCATGCCACCAATATCAGTGATTTGTGCCGATCGGACAGCAACAGGCGCAGGATGTTTCTTCTGCTGTTGATCTAAATTAAACCGAGAAGCACTACTGGTCATAGGTTTAGGCTCGACTCTCACAGCCCTAAGTTACGTTATTTTAGCCATCATTCCATTAAAAATCTGCCCCCTTATTTCGTTAAACCCTTGAAGGGAAGTGAAATAAAAGGGCAGACTCAAACCCAAAAATTGAGTTTTATTTACCAATACGGGGGGGTTCGCGAAATGCAATTGCAAAAAACAGAACACCAATGGCCAAAGACAAAATCAAGATGTAAGCAACACTTTCCATATGGATATTCTTCCTAAAAGGTTATGTGAACAAATGAGAGACATCTAGAGATAAAGCCGATGGTATCAGACCCTATCCCTAAATTCTCTCATCCATAACTAGACTCGACCTTCAGCGCGCTCAGAAGGCGTAGCTTTGTCGCCCAGCTTCTGATAGAAGCCCCACTCTAGCTGCTCTTCGCTTAGCTCCGGATCAATCCCAGCGAACACGTCGCGGAAGATAGTCCGGGAACCGTGCCAGATGTGACCAAAGAAGAACAGAAGTGCAAATACAGCATGACCAAACGTAAACCAACCGCGAGGGCTAGTTCTGAACGTTCCATCAGACTGCAAGGTTTCACGATCGAAGACAAATGGCTCACCCAGTTGAGAAGAACGTGCGTACTTCTTAACGATGGCGGCATCTGTGAAACTTTGACCATCTAACTGACCACCCCGGAAGGTGACGGTTACACCCGTCTGCTCAAAACTGAGTTTAGATTCAGCTTTACGGAACGGAATGTCAGCCCGAACGACACCATTCGCGTCGATCAACACCGTTGGGAAGTTCTCAAAGAAGTTAGGCAAACGACGAACAAACAGCTCGCGTCCGGTTGCATCCGTGAAGACCGGATGACCCAGCCAGCCTTGCGCAATTCCGTCGCCTTTGTTCATTTGACCTGTACGGAACAAACCACCTTTTGCGGGGCTGTTGCCAACATAGTCATAGAATGCAAGCTTTTCAGGAATATTGTGATAGGCATCTTCGATCGTTCCGCCATCGGCGATCGTCGTCTGGACTCGGCGCTGAATCTCCTGCTTGAAGAATCCGCTATCCCATTGATAGCGAGTGGGTCCAAACAATTCGATCGGAGTAGTCGCATTTCCGTACCACATAGTCCCGGCAACGATAAACGCCGCAAAGAACACTGCCGCAATACTGCTTGCCAATACGGTTTCGATGTTACCCATTCTGAGAGCCTTGTACAGACGCTCAGGTGGACGCACCGTCAGGTGAAATAATCCAGCAATAATCCCAACGATTCCAGCCGCAATGTGGTGAGCCACAACGCCGCCCGGATTGAACGGGTTAAACCCAGATGGCCCCCACTCTGGTGCAACGGGCTGGACACTTCCAGTGATTCCGTAAGCATCAGAAACCCACATTCCAGGCCCCCACAGACCCGTTAAATGGAAGGCTCCATACCCAAAGCAGAGTAGCCCCGACAAGAACAAATGAATCCCAAACATCTTCGGCAAATCCAGAGCAGGCTCGCCTGTCCGTGGATCGCGGAAAAGTTCCAAATCCCAATAAACCCAATGCCAAACTGCTGCTAAAAACAGCAAGCCGGATAGAACGATGTGCGCCAGCGCAACACCTTCAAACGACCAAAAGCCTGGATCAACGCCAGATTCACCCGTAATGCTCCAGCCGCTCCAAGACCCTGTCACGCCCAAGCGAGCCATGAAGGGCATTACGAACATGCCTTGCCGCCACATCGGGTTCAAAACTGGATCGCTTGGGTCGAAGATCGCTAATTCATAAAGCGCCATCGAACCAGCCCAGCCAGCAACCAAAGCAGTGTGCATCAGGTGAGTGGCAATAAGCCGACCTGGATCATTGATCAGGACGGTGTGAACACGGTACCAAGGTAGTCCCATGTAACTACGCTTCTCCTATTAATAACGACTGCGATGCTTAATCTAGAGCCTTTTGTTCAAAGTGCTAGGTACTATAAATGTACCAGACACAAGCGATCGTAAACGATTGCCCACTCACTTTTAACTGGCTCCGCACCGACCCAAAGACTTGAGCCGATAGACTGACACATTGCATTGAAAACTTTAGTTCTGTGTATAAAGAAGTGTAACTAGTGTGAGAACGCTTTGCAAGAAAGGCAGGAACGATCGCGCCTTTCCCGTAAAATCTGCAACAATTAGTTACACTGTGGACGCAGCTCCATAGTATTTTGGATAGACTAACTTAAGGAAAATTTCATGACCGAATCCACCCTGCCCGCCTTTCAACCCACCTCCATCTACTTCGAGAATGAAGGTAAAGACGTGGTGGCATCCAGCGGAGCCAACCTCCGCACCAAGGCTGTAGAAAATCAAATAGATCTCTACACCATGATGGGTAAGATGATGAACTGTGGTGGATACGGACAGTGTGGAACCTGCGTGGTTGAAATTCTGGAAGGCTTAGAAGCCCTCTCCCCCCGGACAGCCATAGAAGAAAAACGTTTCAAGAATAAACCGGACAACTATCGTCTGGCTTGCCAAGCAACTGTAAATGGTCGGATTCGAGTCGGCACCAAGCCTAATGCTAAAGCCAAGAAATAATGGCTATCATCTAGGAACGATGCCCGTTTGCAACCTGAAGCCAGCTTAGAAACAATTCTTCATATCTGAGTCCTGCTTCTAGTCCCAATGGTACTGTTAAAACTAATCACATTTTGTTCGTCAATCCTAAAGAATGGACCCAGCGCTATGCAAGTTAATGACCTCGGTTTCATCGCAACTATTTTGTTCGTTTTTGTTCCCTCTATTTTTCTGATTATTCTTTACATCCAAACCGCGAGTAAGCAAAGCTAACAACGAAAAGCTAGGCTTCATCATCGCATTAAGTCTCCCCCCAAACACTCTGCGTCACCGTGGCTAACTGCTTATTGGAGACCAGAGTGTTTTTAGATCTGTCCATTTCTTGCCGTAATGCTATTGGGCCAAATCAGACTCCTGTGGATCGATTAAATGGGCGTAGAGCATCTGTAAACGCATTTTTGGAATATGGGGCCAGCCCCCTTCTTCCTCAATCACCCGCATGAGTTTATAAAGCTCCTGACGGTTTTGAGGTAATGCCCGTTGAAAGACTCCCTCAGTAATTCCTCGATGGAGTCGCTCCAGTACTCTTAACAATTCCACTAGAGCGATCGCATTATCTTGATTGTCCTCAACCAGGCTGCCCACTAAGTCCGAAAGTGACACCAGCAAAGCCTCACGCTTTGCTTGCTGTTCTTGATCGATTCCACTATCCATCACATCCCTCAGTCCTGTCTGCTATTGAGCACCTACTGCACTCCACCCTACCGCTGAGCTGTCATCGCCCACAAGCCTTTAATCGTGAGGACGATCGGTCCATTCTTTGTAACGATACTTCACATTTAAGGACGATCGACTCATCAAACCAGGGAACCGGGATCAAGCCATGTACAATGCAATCAAAGGTTTACAATACCTCGCGCTTAATGCGTCGTTCGGGTATGTTTGACTGAGCTATTTGACACTTGACTTTTTGAGGTTGACCATGAGGTACCGCGCATTCATCGCATCACTGTTGGCACTGTGCCTCAGTGTATTCATCGCCGCTTGTAGTGAAGCTCCTGATACGAAAGAGGGAAAAACCTACGAGGAGATTGTGAATACGGGTCTAGCAAATAGCTGCCCCACCATTGAAGCGACTGCTCGCGGGGCGATTACGTTTACCGCAGGCGAGTCCTATTCCCTTCAGAACTTTTGCCTTCAACCCACTAATTTTGCCGTTAAGGTCGAAGGTGAGAATAAGCGCCAAGGGTCTCAATTTGTTCCAGGCAAGGTCATGACCCGCTACACGTCATCGATCGACTCCGTAAGCGGTGATCTGTCGGTTAACGAAGATGGCAGCTTGACCTTTAAAGAGGAAGACGGCTTCGATTTCCAAGCGGTCACTATTCAGCTACCGGGTGGGGAGCAATTCCCAATGCTGTTCACCATTAAGGGGCTAGTGGCTACCAGTCAACCCGGCGTGAATGGTATTAATTCATCCACGGATCTTAAAGGCGAATTTCGTGTTCCTTCGTACCGAACATCCAATTTTCTTGATCCAAAAGGTCGCGGTTTGACGACTGGCTACGAAAGCGCAGTTGGTTTACCTGGCAGCACCGATGCTGAAGAACTTGTCCGTGAAAACAACAAACGGTTTTTGAGTGCGAAGGGCAACATCTCCCTTCAGGTTACAAACGTTAACCCTGAAACTGGAGAAGTTACTGGAAACTTTGAAAGCTTACAGCCGTCCGAAAGCGATATGGGTTCTAAAGAACCTAGTGATGTTCGCGTTCGCGGTTTGTTTTATGGCAGAGTCTCACCAGCCTAGTCGGTTTAACTAGTTCTGAAGAGGAAATACAAAAGGAGTGAAGAGCTTGGGGCAATCCAAATTTTTCACTCCTTTTCAATATTTTTATCAAAATTTAGACGCTATTCATCAGAGATTGAATACATTTGAGTATTCCCAGTACAATTCAGATGGAGACGCAAGAAATTTTTAGTTGAATTCAGTGGAAACGCGCTTGAGGAGATTCTGACTCCGTTTTTAACTAGAGGAGAGTTGAAATTGACTCATCTATTTATGTGATTTGCTCTACCTTGGCTATACCAATGTCTGAATCAATTGATCTTGACGTTAAAAATGACAGCCTTATTCTTCTGAGAATATATCAAAAAAATCCGACTGCTCGACTGCGGAATCAAATCGTAGAGTTGAACTTGGGGTTGGTGCACAAGGAAGCCCATCACTGGGTAAACCAATGCCAAGAGCATTATGAAGACTTAGTACAGGTCGGGTGTCTGGGATTAATTCGGGCGATCGAGCGTTTCGATGTTGGTCGAGGCTACGCTTTTAGTTCCTTTGCACTGCCCTATATTCGCGGTGAAATTCAGCATTACTTACGAGATAAAAGCCCGACCCTAAAAATCCCACGGCGTTGGCAAGTACTTCAAGGTCAAGCGATCGGGGTCATTCGTCAACTGCAAAATGACTTACATCGCCCGCCGACTGATGCCGAAATTGCGAGCGCCCTTGAAATAGAAATGAGTGAGTGGCAAGAGATCAAATTCTCCCTCAAAAATCGTGCCCTAGTCAGCTTGGATACGCCCATGTCTGATGACGAAGAGCAGCGATCTGTATCGTTTGGAGATACGATGCCCGACCAGAAGTATCGAAGTTTTCAGCTTGCCCAAGAGGATCAAATCCGAATTCAACAGGCACTCCAACAAGTCGAAAATCTAACGCGTCAAGTTCTAGAGTTTGTATTCCTGCATGACTTAACTCAAAAGGAAACCGCTGCACGTCTTGGTATTAGTTCAGTTACCGTTTCTCGACGGGTTAAAAAAGGAATCGAAACCCTTAAAAAATTGCTTTCTAATACGGAAAATTGAGTATTTTCGCTGATCATTTTATGTCTCATAACCTATGTATTTGAGCTTTTTTTAAATAATTCCCTTAAAAAAGGACCCTTGAAACAAATCAAGAATCCTTTTGTTGAATGATGCGGATAAAAGGACTTGAACCTTCACTTCCGAAGAAACTAGAACCTAAACCTAGCGCGTCTGCCAATTCCGCCATATCCGCATAGGGCTTTAGTTATGCTAGCAGCCAAAATGAATTTTGTACAGCTTTCCGTCTGGAATCAATAGCTAGCCTAAGTTCCTCCTCAACGAATTGCGGAGGAGGAACCTGTTTAAAGCTAGGCCGCCACGACAACTGTTTCAGCTACAGCCGGATACACACTGATTTTTTTGCGATTCTTACCATAACGTTCAAAGGTTACAATTCCGGGAATCAATGCAAATAAAGTGTCATCACTGCCACGACCGACATTGTTGCCAGGATGGACTTTGGTGCCACGCTGACGGATCAAAATGTTGCCGGCCTTGACCACTTGACCGCCATACTTTTTAACACCTAGGCGCTTAGAATTTGAATCGCGCCCGTTCCTAGTACTACCTGTACCTTTTTTAGAAGCCATGGAAAATTCCTCTCAACAACTGTTTCTAGGGTGAACTATGCGCTGGCGGGTGCCGTGAAGGTCTGGTCGCCGATCGTGATGGACTCAACCAAGAAACGCGTTTGTTCTTGACGATGACCACGCTTTTTACGGGTTTTTTTCTTCGGCTGCATTTTGTAGACGATGACTTTTTTGGCCCGGTATTGCTTCAGGATTTTGCCCTGAACTGTTGCGCCGACGATTAGCGGTTGACCAATTGTTACATCGTCATTTTCGCTGAAGAAAAAGACTTTATCAATGGTGACAGAGGTTTCAGGATCGCCGATCAAGCGCTCAACGTCGTAAAAACGACCCGGCTCAACCCGCATCTGCTTTCCACCCGTCTCAATAATTGCGTATGCCATTTTAGTTAGTTCTCGATAAGTGCCGTACAGGTAGCAAACATAATTATTTAAAATGCGTTGCTTTGGGAAAACCTGATCCGAGCGGTGTAAATTGCCAACTTAAAATTATTGTAGAAGAAGTACTACGTGTCAAGGGTAATCAAATTAGAGCCTGGAATCAACTTACCGCGCCGCCAAATGCAATTCGGGAAAACCAAATAACACCCAGAACAATTAAAGCCGCCGCATCCCGTTTCCCCAGTCTGAGCTGATGCCATTCAACTTTGTGTTCATTGGGACTCGTGAACCCCCGCACAGTCATAGCACTGGCAATCTGTTCAGCCCGCAGGAGTAGATTGTCCACGAGTCGCTCGGCCACTGTTAACCAAATGCGAATACCTCCCTTAATGCCTAACTTTTTCCAGTCGATGGCTCTGGTCCGCACCGATCGGACCAAATTTTGGAACTCCTCCAAAACCAACGGAATAAACCGTAACGCCAACGTCAACGTCAAGGCAATTTCGGTCACGGGAACATTTAGCCGCCGCAACGGAGCCATCAACGCTTCCAACCCTGTAGTAATCTCTTCAGAGGATGTGGTCAACAAGAAAATAGCTGTGCTGTAGATCAGCGTAAACAACAATGTGCTGAACCGTAGCGCTAGGGACAACGACCGTTCTGTTACGGTAATGGGACCACGCTGAAACAAGACATAGCGATAGGTTGTCGGCTGTGGCAGATTGGGCGACGTGCGTAATCCCATTGGGTCGGCAGGCGTTGATGGATTAAAGCTTTTGTACCAAGGGCGACCGATCGGGGCGGCGGGTAATGTGCCCGATTGCTGTGAAAATTTAAATTCATCAGCGGGCAATCGCAGTTGATGTTCAGCGTTCAACCCATCAGGCGCGATCGAAATTAGACTGCAAACATAGAGTGACAATCCCAAGAGCCAGCCCATTTGCTGTCGCCATACCCGAAATGGAATTCCCGATAGGATGGTCAATACAATCAGTGAAGCTGCAATGCCTAGCCTCCATTCCACCGTCGCTAACAATGGCACGACTAAAAAGCTTGTGAGCCACGCTAGTTTAACCCGTGAATCGAGTCGGTGTAGCCACGTTGAAGGCGTTTCTAGGTACAAGCCCAACGGCAACGATCGCATCAAATCCATAATAAATTCCCGATACCAAATCCTCGTACTCAGTTCTAGTAAATGGCCATCATTAGTTTTTTACGATAGATATTGGTCAAGGGATTTTCGTTTCCCAATAAATCAAACACGGCTAACATCGATCGTCGTGCGGCATCGTTGCGATAGAGCCGATCGCGTTCCACGATCGCCAAAAAGCCTGACAGCGAGTCATCATAGCGTTGTTCTAAGGAGGCTTGAGCGGCATCTTTGTACTGTTGGTCCAGTTCACTCATTACTTCAGATCCGATCGCCCGTTTAAACCCAATTAAGGCCTGAAGCCCCCGTGCTCGTGCCGCTAATTCTTTCTCATGCTGTGGAATTCGACCCGCTAAGGTTTCTGCCCTCTCTAGATTGCCCGATTCTAAATAAAAATTTCCGGCTTCTAATATCAATCCTGGGTCATTCGGATGTTCGGTCAACAAGGCTTGAATCTGAAGTTCAGCCCCCACAATATCCCCGGATTCAGCCAAGGCATAGAGCCGATCGAGACTTGCATTTAATCCCGACTTTAATTTGAGGCGCTCTAACATTTCCCGCAATTTTGACTCTGGTAACATGCCCACGAATCCAGGCTGCACGATGCCACCCACGACAATACGAACATCCGGCACCCCAGAAACTCCATACTCCTTAGCCAGGTCGGGATTCTCGTCAATGTCCACTTTTGCTAATACCAGACCATACTCCGGCACTAGTTTTTCCAGCAATGGCTTCAACATTTGGCAAGGACCGCACCAAGTTGCAAAAAAGTCCACCACCACTGGGGTTTGACGAGACTTTTCTAAGACCTCGGCTAAAAATGTTGATTGGTTGACATCTGAAATACTCATAAAAATCACAGGAATAAAGGGTGAGACAGATTTGCAAGCGCGACAAACACGCACGATCGTTCTTTCTCTCATTTTGTCTTGTCTGGCACCCAATGGAACGCTAAAGTTCTTAGGCCCAGTCTTTTTTGACCGATCGTCAATGTTCCAAGTCAATAGTTCAATTTAGACCGATTCCCAATTCCCCAGCAAATCATGGCTTCCGACGACCCAACCCCCACGCCAGTAGCGGTAAACCCTAACGAAAGTCAGGTCGTAGAACCCCGTCCACCGGAGGAACTCCCGCCCATTGACCCCAATCTCCAGGTTCGGATTAAAACCGAAAAAGGCAGCCTCTGGATTTCTCTGCCGGGGGAACTGAAAAAAGAAGGCTCGATTATTAGCTACGCTTGGAAAGAAATTATTCAGCAGATTCAGCAGCGACTCAGCGGCGATTCCCGATCGTGGGATCCCCATACTCCCGTGCGAATCCTGGCTAACGATCGGCTGCTGGACTCCACACAAATCCAAGAACTCGCCGACCTCCTGATCCAAGCGAATCTCAGTCTCAAGCGGTTCTACACCAAGCGCCGTCAAACTGCTGTTGCTGTTGCCACCTGTGGATTTTCCGTCGAGCAGCAAACCCACCAAGCGCTACTCCCCGAACTCAGCACCCACAGCCTTGTCGCGGACCCCATGTATGTTCAAATGACACTCCGATCGGGGACAGAAATTCGCCATGATGGATCCGTTATTGTGATGGGGGACATGAATCCGGGGAGTGTTGTGATTGCCGATGGGGATGTCTTAGTGTGGGGCAAGCTTCGAGGCATGGTTCATGCGGGAGCGGCAGGAAATGCGGGTTCGATCGTCATGGCGACCCAGATGCAGCCTTCCCAAATTCGGATTGCAGACTTTGTGGCTAGTGGTCCTTCCAATGTCCCGACCCAATTTCTTCCTGAAGTGGCTTATGTCACACCTCAAGGCAAAATTAGTATCACCCATGCCCAAAATTTCGCCCGATCATAACCTGACTTCAATCCCAATCGCCTAATGGTTCGGCAACCTTTGGGACTCTAGGACGAGTGTTTGGATAGGTCGATCGATCTGGCTTGGGGGTTGCTTTTACGTCGGAGTCTTTGGCACCATGCAGAACTGTGAGTTGAGTGGGTTGAACCGATCGATCGCCCCCTCGTCGTTTAGAAACGCCTTCTTCACTGGTTTCTTCTGCAATCACTTCATACAATTTTGCAACTTTTCCCGGCACTGATCCCTTCCGTAGAATTCGACCCAATCGTTGAATATGTTCCCGCGTTGATCCGGTACCTGAAAGCACGATCGCAACACTCGCTTCCGGGACATCAACGCCTTCATTTAAAACCCGCGAGGCGACAACGGTTCCGTAGTCCCCCGATCGGAACTTGGCTAAAATTTCATGACGCTCTTTGACGGGAGTTTGATGCGTGATTGCAGGAATCAATAGGGTTTGGGAAATTCGATACACCATGGCATTGTCATCGGTAAATATCAACGACCGATCGCCATAATGCTTCGCCAGCAATGTCTCCAAAACCCGCAGTTTTCCTTCCGTCCCAAACGCAATTCCCCGCGCTTCTCGGTGGGCTAACATGGCTCGTCGTCCAGCTTTCGATCGGGCACTAGAACTCACAAATCGCTGCCAGCCCTTCAAGGTTCCTAAGAAAATTTTGGATTGCTGAAGGAATTCATTTCGTATTTTAATTAACTCATCATACCGATCGCGTTCTGCATCAGATAGCGTCACTCGAATTTGTAACAGTTCATACTCCGCTAATGTATTGCCCGCTAATTCTTCCGCTGTTTTACGATAGACTTCTGGACCAATTAAACAAGCTAAATCTGCATGTTTCCCATCACTGCGCTCAGGCGTTGCAGAGAGTCCAAGACGAAAGGGTGCGATCGAAAATTCAGCAATGACGCGGCTAAAATCCGTTGGTAAATGATGGCATTCATCAAACACCAGCAACCCATACAGATTGCCCAACGTCTCTGCATGAATCGCCGCACTGTCATAGGTCGAGACTAAAATACGGGTCCGATCGCGAGATCCACCCCCCAATAGACCAATGTCGCCCTCTGGAAATGCGGCGAGTAATGTCGCATACCACTGGTGCATCAGGTCTAGGGTAGGGACCAAAATCAAGGTGCTGCACTCTGTGGTTTGCAGGGCCAGTTGAGCCAAATAGGTCTTACCTGCGGCGGTTGGCAATACCACTACACCTGTTTTTTCTGCTGCTTTCCATGCCGCTAGCGCTTCAGCTTGGTGCGGATAGGGCTGACGTTCGGTTGTGGGGATTAGCTGGAATTCTTGATAGTTTCGGGCTTTATCGATAATTTCCGTCCCCGATCGGCTCAATGTCTCAATCAATTCTCGATACCGCATCGCCGGAATTCTGAACTTTTCTATCCGATCATCCCACGTCGCAAAGTCCACCCAGGCTTTACCTTTAGGCGGTGGATGTAGAATCAAGGTGCCGCGATCGTAAGTTAAAGTAGGAATCCTAGCCATGGGGTCCAAATTCTAGATGTATTCTAAATTGTATCCCGGACACTCAGCCCCGTTAACCTTGAGATGCCTCTAAATCTTCAACTCAACGCTGTTGCCTGTCATCTTGTGGCGCTATTGTGGATTCCAATCTCATTGGGTCTAATGCTAGGGGTTGGCAACTCTCACCTAGGCAACATTATGTTTATGGGGAGCTTGGCGATCGCCGCCGACTGGAATCATTCTGCAAATTTTACAGGCATGGCATGGCTGACCGCTATTGTTCTTATCTCAATTTTGCTAATTATTTGGATACCCTTAGCGATCGTTCTACTCCATCTCAATCCGACTGCCGACCTGATGCGCCATCCCAACAAACTCGTTTATCGAAGTGGAATTAATGCCTTTAATTGGTTAATCTCCTGCATCATTTGGTTAACCATGAGCATTGTGCTAGTCGAATGGCTCGATCGACTAATTCCCCCGGCTGAAAGTCCTATTTGGATTACTTGGAGCCTAGGACTGTTGATCTTGATACTTGCGATCGGACAAGTCCTAATGGCTATTCGTGCCTGTTGGGGAATTATACAAGGCAAATCTAATCGTTATTTCTTTGCGCTGCCTATCCTCCATTAAACTAAATCAAATCTTTCAAGGGTTCAATATCAAATTCCATTAACTGTCCCATCCCGTTTGACCAAGTAGAAATTACTAGAATCCGATTGTCGATCACTGCTACAGCTGTAGGATTTGCTGGCAGTCTAACTTGAGCTGTGGCTTCTCCATCATTGGTCAATAGAATTCCTTTGCCGAACTGATCGATGACCAAATAGCCGCGCTTCATCACTGCAATGACCTTGGGTTCAAAGGGTAATTCCACACGGCGCACTTGTAACGGTTGAAGTGAAATGAACAGCAACGATCGGGGAGAATGTTGCTCCGTTGCGATCAAATGTCGGGAGCGGGACGTTGGCCAAAAACGTTGAACTGCAACCTGGAGCGACATCTGACCGAGCCTATGGCCTCGCCGATTCCAAATCTCAAGACAAAGGTTTGCAGGTGCATCTAGAAATTCATCCTGCGAGCCGGGTTGAGAAATCACAGCAAAATGCCGAGAATCGATCGCCTGAATCTGCCGGATTTTTTGCCCCACGGGTAGCGTTAGTGATCGAGTCCATCGGGATCGCCGCTGTTCAGGAAAAAATAACTGAAGCTGGAATTCAGTCCGCGATTTCTCGATCGAAGTCAATTGAACAAACCAATAGCCCATCGGATCAATGCAGGTAAAAGCCGTATTAATATCGGTCAAACACGGTTTCAGCCATTCTTCATCGCAGTAATATAAATGAGATGCTGTAGCAATGTAGCACCCCGTCGTATTTTCCCAAGCTTGATGAATTTCGTCTGAAAAATGATGTAATTTCAATAGATCCCCAGCCCCGATCGCAGACGAGTTCACTCGACCAAACCGGACCTTAGTTGATTCAATTCGATATAAAATTGTATCGATCGAATTAGACTCTCCATTCGATCGCTGTTGAACTAATAGCTGGTTAAGAGAATGTGGTATCGATTCACTCCCGCAACACTTTAACCGCAACATGGGTAAAGCTTCAGGAATTTTAGTTAAAACAGAATCATAAAATGTCCCGTGCTTTCTAATTTCTTGGGCCGCATCCATCACCCCCTTTTGCATTTCAGTTGCATTGCGATAGCGTTGACCCGGCACCTTTGCCAACGATCGTAGTAATATCACCTTCAACGATTCTGGGAGTGATTCTGGGAGCCAAACAATGTTGTTCAGATGAGCCTGCATTAACGCTCCTGGAGTGCCTGAAAATGGCCGATCGCCCATAATCAATTCATACATCAACACCCCCGTTGCATACAAATCAGCACTCACCGAATGCTGCCCATAAAACCGCTCTGGGGCCATATAAGCGGGAGACCCGCTCATTCCAGTGCCAAAGGTCTGTGACGATTGAGTTAAGTTTTGAACAAGTCGTGAAATGCCAAAATCGGCAATCCGTGGCACCATACTCTGAGAGCGAACATCAAGCAAAATATTTTCTGGTTTAATATCGCAATGAATAATATTTTGATCATGGGCATGGGCTAACCCAGATAAAATGCCCTCAATTAATGACAATGCAGTGAGTAAATGATGCGATGAGTAATCAGTTTGACCCAGACTCAAACTGGCACGGCTTTCGATTAACTGCCGTAAGGTACCACCCGCAGAATAATCCATCACTAAATAGCGGTGGTTCATCCAATAATCACAGGCCCAACAGGTGACAATGTTCGGATGCTGTAATGTTACCAAAAATCGTAATTCTCGCAGGAACTGATTCGTTGGGAACTTGTCTTGATCGAGTTCTTTTAAAGCAAAAAGTGATCCCGTGGCTCGATGAACCGCAAGAAACACTTTGCCATACTGACCCCGCCCCACTAATCCCAACAACCGATATTGCGATCGGCGGATCGTGAGACGAGACTGTTTCAAATTCCGGTCAGCACTCACAGCAGTTCTCTAGGTACAAAGTATCTTCATAATAGAGTCATGGGAGTCGCGTTTTTCAACCATCGGTTCTACAGCATCCAGGCGACTTCGGGTACCCACAATGAATGTATTACAGGGGTTCCCTAATGATTCACAAGTAGTTTGAATGGTATGTAAATCGCGTCCGACCAATTGGCTAAAGAACGCCGACAACACCCCCGACTCAAGAGAACAAGCTGAAACCTGATAGTCCGCTGGGGCACCGTTTGCAAAAGCTGAATTGGTGGTGCGAAGAATAATGAAACCCCGTTGATGGTGCGTTTGATCAAACTCTAGCTTGCCCCAGCCATAGGTCGCCCAGCAGTCTTTGAGGCAGTGTAGAAACTCAGCCATGCTCATGTCAACGAGTGGTCGCTCGTAATGGTCGCTCACTTCATCACGAAAGCGAATATAGAAATTTTTTCCCCACCAACGTCCGCAGTTAAACAGTACCATTCCTGCCGCTTGGCCTGTTTCACGTATCAGACCTGAGTAAATTGCCTCAATTAATGGAGATGGAATCGCTAACAGCCGATCGCCTCGACGATTTTCCAATAGCCCCATTTCTAGATCACCTTGGACGTAGGCTTGACTAGAGTAGTAGTAACCGGGCAGACGTGGCTGAACGAGTAAATCAGCAATGGAAATCATAGTTTGCTCCTAGGGGAAATTGAGAATTGAAATAGTGTTAAAACAGACCCGCGACGGTGAGAAGAGAGTCATCATTGACCACAGCCTCGGGTTTAAAGCTAGATTCGATTTCACTCAGGAAGGGGGTGAGCAATCTCATCTGGGACGTATTCAGGACTTGGGAAAGCTGTTCGCGTAGACCACTGTGTATGTGGCTGTCGAGGTCGAGGGTGTCGTGAATTTTTATGGATTCTTGAAACCAAGTTAGAAAGTGAACTTTTAAGTAGGTTGGATCATCCATCAACATAGCCATTGCACAATGACGCAGCGATAACATCGCATTACGCAAACTAGTTTCAAGACGGTCGAGCTGCTCTGTGGGAAAGCATTGTTCTAGGTCGTCGGCAATCGGTTGCATCCAAGTGATTTCCTCATCGCGAATGGTGCGATAAAGGCGGGTGCGTTCCTTCAATGATGTCATGTATTGACTAACCTCCGCGACTCCCTCAGATTTTAGATAACAACTTTCAGCATCGTGAAAGAGGGATTCAATAACGGGATTCATGGTGTATCTCCTAGGAATTTGTTATTCCAGTCTGTTAGTCAAAAAAATCAGAGAAATCATTTAGCGTCAATGCTGTTTCACGAGGTTTTGAAACAACGGCAGGCTGAGATGGAACCTCTATCATGGCGACTCCATCCCAGTTCACGGCGGTCATAAATTGTCCGATCGTTAATGACAAGGACAGCGGTGCATTTGGATCAGGGCGCTGGAAATCGGAACTATCAAAATTGGTCGGGTTAGTGGACTGAAAGTTTGGCTTTTGAGCGATGCCATCCCAATTTACACTACCCAAAAATTGCTGAACAGAGGTCTGAACCCAGAGGGGGCGATCGGAATGCAGAGTCACAGGTTCTCGATTCATTTTAGTTCTCCTGAACGAAGACGTTTTTCAATGTCTTTGGCGGTTGCGCCTTCATTTAACCAAAAAGATGCCGCATCAATCCGCTCTTGACCGCCTAGCAGAAATTTACAGTAGGTTTCTCCCATTGAATAGCATTGAATTTCAATACAACCCAATTGCTTCTTCACCATTTCAGTAAAGAATCCAGAAAACAATCCAGCATACAAATGACAGACAGGCTTGCCGATATCACCTAGAGTGCGCGCTAGGGCAGAATCAAATAAGTTAATGAACATAAAACCCTGCTGACGGTCGCTCATATCTACTTCCCAACGCCCCCAGCCTTGCGCCGTAAACGGCCACCACCAAGTTTCAAGCAAAAACATTAAACTAGCTTGGCGAACGGGACGATCGAACTCTTTTTCAAACCATTTTTCAAAAAAGAAAGCGTCCTTCTGCCCCCATTCGCAACCAATGGTATACATAATAGCGGCGGAAGCTTCCCCAACTTCTTCTTCGAGTCCTTCAACTAAGCCAATAATAAAGTCTTCGGTCGCAAGAATATTTTGAGCACCATTCCAATCAACAATAGTGCCCTTATCAGCTTCAAATTGAAAAAAATCTTTGAAGCTGTAGTGATTATGCTTCTTAGGATTGCGAGTTTTAGCAGGAGTTTGATGGTCAAGAATCAGTTTCATAGGATACTAGTTCAGAATAATGGAATTGGGACTCACGAGCATTAAGACAAAATATCCAAATACAGTGACTAAATAAGGGAGCGATTCCTAAGTCTAGCCTATTGAACATTACCGAGTAAACGACGGTCGAGTTCTAGAATGGGAAGGAATAAGGTGTATTGCTGAGGCGTTAGGTGTTGTTTAAGCACATCTTGCACACCTGTATAGGTACAGTAGCAAGCTTTTTGAACACTAAGTGCACGAACAACAGTCTCAAACCAAAGCAGTAAACGATCGCGTAGCATATCCCCATCATCCATAAGAACTGCGGCTGCCGAGTACCGCCAAACTAGGGTGGTGTCGCGTTTCCACTTGGAGGTTAGGTCTGTAGTGCCGCTCCGTAGAATGTTGGGGTCTTGAACCTGTATTTTTTCTAGGATTTGTCCAATAACCAGTTGCTCAATTTCTTGGAGCTTCTGGTAAATTTGAAGCCTTAGTTCGTAGGTCTTGAGGTATTCAGGAATGAACCGCAATTCCTCATCAGTCGCATATCGACCTTGTATCTCAAAACTCAATCGATCCATTTGACTCAACATAACGCGTTTTTCTCCTTCGCACGGTAACGGTCTTCTTGTACGTATGATGCCCCATAAGAATGAGTTGCTAACTGCCAGAACCTGACAGTTTTGTTAACTTTTCTTATGGGGTGTTTGTCTAAACGTGTGGTTATGTTGATTTACCTCAATTTACCTCAATTTAGGCGTTACCGAAACCGCTGAATTTAGGCTCCCAGCACGCCTCTAGCAACCTCAAGGTAGTGAAGGCGATCCTCATAACCGTTGTAGCCGCCGTTAATCCGATAGGTGATGCTATCAACATCATCCCGATCGGCAAAGTCACTGAGGTTGCGGGTATTCCAGAACCACCCAGCACTGCGACAGGCCAGGTCCGGGTCACTCAATCGCTCAGGATTTGTAATCAGGTCTACCCCTAGCGCATCCCCGCAGTCTCCATAGTTTGCGCGTCCCGTAATTTGGATTAAGCCCCGGCCCTTGAAACGAACGCCGTCGCCGTCTTCGACATTACCCAGATCCTCACGTCCTTCGTAGTCTTCGCCGGATGCAAGTTCTTCGAGATAGTTGAATGATCCGGACTCGTGGCAGAGCTGGGCCAGAAAATGTGCTTGACGTAAGGGCGTGGTGAGGTCAAATTCAGCTAGAGTTTCGACAACGTGAGGATAAAGCAATGTCACCGTATCGGGTTCTGCGCTAGTCACAATGTCGAAAAGCTGATTGATGGTGAAGTTGATGCCACTGCTATCGACGTTGGGCGTTCTGGCATTGGCTTTTTTAGGGTTGGATTCAAATAAATCTGCATAGGGCGGCACATCATTACCCCGATCGCTCTTTCCAAGGGTCACCCGTAACATCTGGTCGATCCAGTTATCTTCTGGACTGAGTGTGGTGGGTAGCCCTATGATTTTTTGTTGAATTAGTCGCGCTGCTTTTTTTCGAGCTTCACCTAAAGCGATTCCCGGATACAGCGACGCATAGGGTAATTTATCCTGCGGACGAGCGGGTTGGCCATTGAGTTTACGAATGACTTCATCGACTTGGTAGTCTGCCGTCTCTAGTTCCCGATCGCCCCAATTGGTTAGGACTTGGAGTAGGCGATCGCTTCCTTGTTTGCGTAAGGTTTGCAGTTGATCGGGTGTTAATGATGTCATTGTTTTGCCTCTAAATATTCAGTTGGAAAATAAATTTAGTTTGTATTCCCCATCTAAGGTGACCTAAGTTTCCAAAAGATCAACACGAACGTTAAAAATCAAACTTTTGCGTTCATTTTTGAGAAGCTGGCATACAGTGGTAACGGAGAGTGAAAAACTAACTACTACCAGATATAGCGTTTTTAGAGGTATCCTCTTGTTGTATCTTACAGCGCTGGAGTCGGGTGACGGTCGTTGAGTTGCACCTCTACACCTGTTAGTTAATGGTTCTTGAAAGCTCTTCCAACCCGCCCGTCAACACCCTCAAACCGACCATGGATCAAATTTCTAGTCAAAAGACAATGGTCTCTGCAGCAGTACTCCATCCTCAGGTGAAGCTGGCGCTAGCTTATTTAGATTGTCATCTAGAGGATGAGTTGTTGCGATACCGTCGTGCCCGATCGGGTTCTGAAGTCACGCCCTCGTCAGCCAGAGCGATGCGATCGTCAGACAGTTCAAAAACTCCTGCATGGGTTGAAATGACACAGCCTGTTCCGATCGACGCATTGCCAAAACAAAATAATGTGACGGTAGAACAGACGGATTTGGGGTTCGTGGTGACTCCATACGTCGGGGCGGATTCAGAACGGCGCTTTTCTTCAGATGACTTAATGGTGAACTCCGAGGTGGAGCATTTAGGTGATCGATCCTTATACGTTCCCAATCATTTGCCGAATGACTATTTAGAATCATCGGAAGAACTGCTTCGGAATCTTGCTCAAGAAGAAGCAGGAGCGGAACGAGAGCGCCGCAGCATTGAAGGTTTGCTTACGCCTTTGGGAATTGGGTCAATGATGTTGATGCTCACCGTCAGCAGTATGGTTGGTTATTTGGCGATGAATCCATCGACCTTGGCGACAGCAGGCTTGACCGCATCACGGATTGTGAACGGTGATAAGACCCAGAGTCCGCCCCCTACAACAACTCCTACGGCGATCGGCTTTAATGGTGGAGTGCCGACGGATAGTAATGAATTGGTTGATTTGAGTTTAAAAAATCTAGTGGTGATGGGAACTCAAGGGCAAGGCTCAGGACTGTTGAAGATTCCTGCTCCGATCGCTCCTAATAAGTCAGTGAACAACCTATCGGGTCTTGTGGCAGCAAAGGGGGGAAAAGCTAGGCCACCGATCGTAATTCCAGGAAATCCTAGTCCGCCCGCTGGTCAAAATCGATCTCAGCAAGCTGCAACTCCCTCGACGGTCGTTCCCCCGATCGTAGTCAAAGCGCCCGTACAACGACCCTCCCTATACCGACCAATTCAACCCCAGAAACCGTCTTCTTCCTACCGCACCCCCGTGAAGACGGTGCCAGTGCAATTGCCCCCAGTCCGATCGACTCCTACTGCAATTCCAT
>JAYVUU010000228.1:0-16325 GCA_043787635.1 Synechococcales cyanobacterium
GGGGACTCAGGGTGAATCTCTGATCCGATCGCTAGATGTGGAATCCTAGTCGCCCTGCCAAACTTGGAGTCAACGGTAACAGCACGGTAATCATGAGGAACAAGCTCAATAATCCCAGGGCTGCACGAGTATCGTCGGGTTCGGTGAGTTCATTCAGGCTTGGGCGTTCTAGATTACGTTGAAGGAATAGGATCACGATCGCCCAGTACAGCGCCAAGGGATTCACCAACGAAACCAGGGTTAAGGTAATCAGCGTCGCAGTGGTCGCCCTGTTTGCAATTTTACGTCCATAGATGGCTTGGATAATCCGACCGCCATCCAAACGACCCGCAGGCATTAGATTAATGGCATTGATCACCAAGCCCAGCCAGCCCAGAATAACTATGGGATTGACGCTGATTGTTTCGTTCTGGACGGCGTTGCCCAAGATGACGCGGGCCATTGTTCCCACCAGTACGGAGCCTTCAAAAAACTCAGTCGGTACTTTAAATTGACTGGTTTCGTTCGATAGAATTAATCCAAGGAGCAATAGGCCAAACGATAATACTCCCCCTGCCGCTGGACCTGCAATCGAAATATCAAACAGGACATTGCGGTTTTTTAGAATAGATTGAAAGTTAGTCAGTGCGCCAAATGCTCCAATTTCCCAAGTCGGCAGAAAAAACGGCAGGCTAAGTTTGACCTCATACCGACGAGCCATGAACCAATGCCCCAGTTCATGGGCTACTAATATGGAGGTTATGCCTAACCCAATGGGCAGGACTTCCCGATACCTGTTGAGGGAAACATAAAAGTCAAAGCCTTGCAGGATTCCAGCGGTTTCTAGGCAGGTGACGATCGTGACAAAAAATAAGACAACAGCGAGAAGTTGTTGCGGCGGCGTTAATGGTTTTGGATCGTTGCTGCTGGGGAGAACGACCACTGTGGGCCGAAGTTCACTATTTTCAATTAAGAATAAGCGATAGCGATCGTCTACTTTTTCGGCAAGTTTGGCAGTGAGTTTGTCAAAGGTGGAGTTCAGTTCCCCACGCAGATTGCCATTGAACACTACGCCATCTTGGAAGGGTAAGGTTTCGGTGGCAAAGAACGTATCTAGCCCAAAGATTCCACGAATCAATTGCAAATCGTCATCGGGAATCGGGACAACGCTATTCGCTGTGACATCATTGGCACTGGCATTAACGGTCAGCGAAGTCGGATTCTCTGAACTGTTGGCTGAACCGTTTGTCGATTCCTTCGGAGCATCAACCTCAGATCGGGCTTTGATTAAAGCTTCGGCACGCCGTGCGAGTTCTTCCGGGGCGATCGTCCGAATTTTATTGCCAAAAACAACGTAGCCTGCGGTCGAGGCCACAAACAGAACCAGGGTTCCGGCTAAATCTAGATACATTCCCGCTGAAAAGAGTCCAAAAAAGACCACCCAAGGCAACAGAAGCATGACCGACTGAAGCCAGGTGTAGAGTCCTAGTTCACCATTGGGTCTGGATTTCCAATATCCCCAACCCACAATTCCAATTCCAATTAGCACAATCAAAGCAGTAATCATGAAACCTTTCCCAGCCCAATTGGCGCGTGCTGCCGCACTGTACGACAGTACTTTTATCTTAAATCTGTATGCTGAAATATGGCCTAAGCGCTATTTAGTGAGTTACGCGATCGGCTCGATCGTTAGAATAACCCGGAGCGATCGGGTTTCGCCGGGAGCTAAGGACAGCAGATGATTACCCGTATTCATCGCATTACGGGGCGCACTCCACGGCTCTAAGCAATAGAATTCCTTGTCCTTGAGAGTCCAGAAAACGAGGGTGGAATATTCTTTGTCATATTGCAAGGTGAGTTTCGTCTGGGCGGCGTAGTCGGTAACAATGGCCGTGGTGCCTGTGAGTTGATCAAAGCACCAGTCAATTTCATCAATAGCAAAGTCAAAACTATTATTGAAGGGCTTTGTAGTTTGAGCTTTTTGATCGACGATCGCAGTTGTAGCCGGAATCTCAAACTGTAATTTTGATTTGTCAGATGCCGGAAAATACGGATGAAATCCTGCACTAAAAGGCATGGGTCGATCGTTCAAATTTGTAAATGCAGTGTCGATTACTAAAACATTTCCTTTAATTTTGTAGGTATATCTCAAATCGAATTCAAAGGGATATACCGCCAATGTTTCAGCCGTGTGACCCAGACTTAACGTAATGTTTGCATCATCTTCGGTCCCCGTTTCAGCGACGGTCCAAGCCATATTGCGCGCAAACCCATGTTGACCAAGGTTGTAGGTAACGCCATTTTCGGTGTAGTGGTTATCGGGAAGATTGCCACAAATCGGAAACAGGATAGGATTTCCACCCCGAATCGACATTTTGGGATCTTGATAGCGCTCCCAATCGAGGTAAAAAATATTTTTACCTTGATAGATCCATTCAGTCAAAATCCCACCCCGATCGGGTAGCACTGCGATCGAGCTATCTGCATCACTATCCTTCAGCCAATAGACAGGCGTTTGATAGGCAGAATTTGCACCTGGAAGTTGAGCGTTGACTTGGTACATTTACAAAAAATCTCTGATGGGACTTGTTGAATTTTATCAGTACCGGACCCAGACTCAATTTGTCGATGATGAAGTCTTTTCGAGATTGGCCGCAACTGAAATGCTATCGGGTGAGTCGCTTTGGCATAATGCCTTTTCAAGTCTTAGGGTAGTGTGGGGTGGGGTGTCAATAGTTTGTCACCTTTGTTCGGCCCATTAATAAATGAATCTTGACTCCAAGGGTTGTCAGGACTAGCTTTTTTCTCAACCTCAGGTTTAGTATCCGTCTTATCTTCAGGCTTAGCCTCTGGTTCTGGCTCTGATTTTGGCTCTGGTTTTGATTCTAGGCTTACATTTTTAGCTGGAGCGGTCGGACTAGTTTCACTTTCCGCCCTAGGTTTAGCAGCTTCGATCGGAACCACTTGATTGGTGGCGGTATTCAGCGTCATGGTGGCGGTCATGGGCTGCTGGAAAATATCTGAAACTTCGGTAATTTGACTCAAAATTTGCTGTCCAGCTTGACCGTTCACGACACGGGCCTGATAGCCACGAACTTGAACCGGAAGGAACTCAACCCGCATCTGCTGATCTTTCAACGATACCTTGAGCGCTGCCGTGTCATAATCACTGGTCGAATTGCCGCCAAAAATAAAGTTGCCCAACGAATAGACAATTGGACGACCTTTGTAAACTTCAGAGCCCTGAAGCACATGGGGATGATGACCAACCACTAGATCCGCACCTTGATCAATCGTAAACCGGGCCAGGTCAATCTGCCAATCGCCCGGATATTTTGCCAGTTCTTCGCCCCAATGGTAGTTCACAACAATCCAGTCCACTTGCTTACGAAGCGCTTTAATGTCTGCCGCCACCCGATCGTTATGACGTGGATTTGTCCCAGCACCTTGGGCTGTTGCCCCATGGAGATCCGCATCGTAATACCCCAGATAGGCAACTTTTTTGCCCTTCACATCCATAACCACCGGACGACGAGCGGCTTTGATATTTTCCCCAGCGCCGATCGACTGAATTCCAGCTTTTTTCAAAATTTGGGTGGTTTCCAGTAGACCCGCGCTTTGGTAATCCATTGCGTGGTTATTGGCTAAATTGACAATATCGATGCCACCATTTTGCAGAACTTGGACATTCTCCGTGGGTGCTTTGAAGTTAAACTTTTTACCCGGAAGCGGCTGGGATGCGCTGGTGAATGGGGCTTCCAGATTGACCATACTGACATCGGCTTGACGAAATTCTTCGAGTTGAGAAAATGCCCATTGATGGTTCTTACCCACCTTATCGGTATAGGCATCCGCTAAGGTCACGTCTCCACCAAATATTAAATTGACGGCTGGGTCTGTGTTTTGGGTTTTGTGCGGGATAATGGCGATCGTTTCAAGAGCCGTATTAACGGTTCGACTCGCTGGGTTGGCAACTTGAACAATGCCGTTGGAAGCAGAGGCTGATGTTTGCTCTATGGGAGCATCTGCATAGCCCAGCCAACAGCCCGTCGCGAACGCAGCGGCGGACGATCCACTAATCATCATCGATCGTAGAAGTTGAAATTGCTTGCGTTTTTGAGTGGCTCGACCTAATGACTGGTTGAGATGCTGATGCGATCGGGTGAGGTTCGGTCGATCGTCATGCTGTGCTGCATTATGGGTTGCAGTTACCGCGCTGCGGGCAGGAGAGATAATGCGAACAGACTGTTTCCAAAGAATACTGGGCTTACCCACATAGGACACCACCACATAAGCCCCGTCCAGCACATCGGAATTGAGAACCCAAAGTTGATGGCAGATAAATCGAGTTAGCCGCTTTTGGAAGACAGGGCTTTTGGCGGTGAGGTTGGGGGAGGGGTGCAGACCGATCGCAATACGCACATAACCGGGGCGCACATAGCTAAGTTTGGCCTGCAATCGGTGAGGGGCTAAACGCTGATTAAGCCAAACATTGAGCGATGGTAAATGACCGCCCTGCGCTAACTCTATCATTGATACTTCTGACCGATCGTCCGCTTGATAAACCATGACTCACGCTTGTTTTGAACCGATTTTGAACCAAAAACTAGTTACCCAAGTTTCCACAGACTTGCGTGGGTGAGAGAATGGTACTCGACTTATACAAATCTGAACGAAAATATCATGAGTTAGTCCGCAGCAAAATTTCACGAGATTGCACGGCTATGTGGAGGTCGGAAGTCTGGACCAGAGGTGCCTATCCGGATGCCGCGTCGGTCTCCGCGAGTAAGTTCAAATGTTCAGCATTTGCAACCCTACTGCTTATCTATCTAAATCTAAAAAGCCAGTCATTGACTGGCTTCCATATAATCGGAGCGGCGGGATTTGAACCCACGACCTCTACTACCCCAAAGTAGCGCGCTACCAAGCTGCGCCACGCCCCGTTTTTTGCTTGAACCGTGCCTTTGACAGGTTTTTCTCAATGGACACACCATAGCACTAACAACAGTGTGAGACAAGACTATAAACACCAAGATCTCATAGCCCAGGGTCTAACTCCACCAGTGCCGCCACGAATGCCACAGCAGACGGCCATTCACCTTCGCAGCGTCGCCCATGATGAAGAATAAATCGCAAGGCGTAGTCATTGGAATAGCCCTCGACTTCCATCCAAAGGTGATCGCAGTCTAACTCACAAGATAACGTTTCCCCGTCCATTAGGGAAGAAGCCATCATCGCCATCGTCCCACTAAGTTCCAAGGCCAAACGGTGGAATGAGACGAACTCTGCCCGATTTAACTCGATCGCCCACTCAGGAGTTCCCACTAGTGCCACATAGTCCACCGCCAAAGGATTCCAGCCCAGTCGAAATCCTGGTTCAATCTGCAACTTCATTCCTACTCCGCCTCGTCCCAAAGCCGCTTAAGTTGATACCGCCATGCCTCAACCGTGCCTTTTTGCGATGCACTATCTGAATCCAGACTGCCCATCACCCCTTCAGAATAAAATCGTTCTAATGTCTGCATCGTGGCTTCTAAAGATTGACCTTGAAGTTTCGCCGCTTTAATAATTTGGCGAATTTGCTTTTCAATATGGCGATTGAATACACCATCCAAACCCTGCTTAAAAATAGCCACTAACCGCTGAACTGCCATCGTGCAGTCTTCTGTGGTCAAGCCTTCGCAACCATGGTGAAACACTGACCACAACAAGCCTTGATGTACCGCATAGCGCGCTTCTTGGGTCTCGTCAAAGTTTGCTTCCAGAAATTCTTCTAAGAAGGCCATCGCATCACTAATGGGACCGATCGGCACCAACATCCTCAACCAATTTTGATCATCTGACAACAGCACCAACAATCGAAACCCTTCTTGTTCAATTTGATATGAACCCGGAGCCAAGGTCTTGACGGAATCTCCAAACATATTCGCCAATAGATTCGGAATCTCGTTCGGGTTCATAATTCGGGGCTAGAATCAACATCTCTCAGGATACTAGAGATGAGGAACGTCTATCGCACTTACCTGTCAAAACGATCGGTCTGTGGTCCCAGAGATCTCGACAGTTCTTTCCTAGTCAATGGCTTAGCGAAGCTTTTCTGATTTTCTGACTTGAATGATATTCGAGCGATCGTTTAATTCAATGAGCTAATCCGATCGTTTGAATGTAGCAATTAGTAAACAAGCAATTCCAATGTTAATGAACACATCAGCCATATTGAAGATTGCAAAATTAATCAGCTTTATATCAATAAAATCAATCACATGGCCAAAGGCAAACCGATCGATACCATTCCCAAACGCTCCACTCAAAATTAATCCATAGCCTATTTGTTCCCACCGGGTAAATTTCGGACCCCAAATCGCCCCGATCGCTAGTCCTAAACTCACAATTAGCGACAACCACCGCAGCCAAATTGCACCACTGAAAAGGCTAAATGCCGCCCCAGTATTCACAACATAAGTCCAATGTAATACTCCCGAAATCACCGGGACTGATTGATATAGTGTAAATGTCTGCAATATCCAAAGTTTCGTCGCCCGGTCAAGGATTAACCCAACACTCGCCGCAATCCAAAACCCACGATTTCTAATTCTTAAAGCACTCTTCACAAAACCCACTCTATCCATTCACAATTCAACATTCAGAATTCTCAACCAATAAAGCAGAAATTAATAAAACAGCATTTTTCGCATTATAAATGCCAACACCGACACCGCACAGACGACCGCCAACTGTCCCGGCAACAAACTCACGGAGTAAATCGTTAATGCCGTATTCAATGTCATCTTGCTACCATCTGCACTATTAAGCAAATAGGTCGCCCACAAATAAATCGCCCCGATCGTATGAATCACCGCCAACCCACTGACTGCACAAAACGCCAACCACTCCAACCGGGCTTTCGATCGGAATGCTAGATAGCCACATAGCCAAGCCCCCGGTAAAAAACCCAGCAAATATCCAAACATCGGCTGCTGCACATAGCCCAACCCGCCCCCCTGTACAAAAAATGGAAATCCCGCTAATCCCAACAGTAAATAAGCCAATTGAGAAATAACCCCGGCATTACGTCCGCCCATACAGCCGACAAACAACACCGCCCCAATCTGATAATTCACACCAATAAAATGAGAGGGAATAGCTTGAGAAGTCCAAGACCAGGGCACCCCGACAATGGAGACATGGAGAAAATTACCGCCGATCGTTAGCAATAATCCAATGAATGCCCACAATAGCTCCGTCAAAGTAATCACACGCCCCAACCATACCCAAACATAATTTCCATCAAGGTAGTTTAAGGTATACGATTATGCGCCAAATGACGCGCAATCATTTGTGAGGAAAAGGGAAATACACTATTTTAACGAAGCTGTTCTGAGCCTTGACCTGCTACGCTTTTTCAAATAACTCACGCCGCCTTTGACCTATGACAATCACTACCACCAGCAGCTCTACTCTTACTGGTACTACGATTGATATGCCGATCGACTCTACAACCCTCGATCGGATCCGTCAGATATATAGTCAACCGTTACCCGATTTAATTTTTGAAGCGCAACGGATTCACCGCGAACATCACGACCCGCGCGCCATCCAGCTTTGCACCCTCGGCAATATCAAAAGTGGAGCTTGCCCTGAAGACTGCGGCTACTGTGCTCAAAGCGTCCACAATAGTTCCGGTCTCACTCCCGAACCATTAATGCAGTCCGCAGCCGTTTTACAGGAAGCCCAAGCCGCCAAAGCATCCGGCTCCACGCGGTTTTGTATGGGTGCCGCATGGCGAGAAGTGAAAGACGGGGCGCAATTCGATCGGGTTTTGGATATGGTCCGAGATGTGGCAGCGCTAGACATGGAAGTTTGCTGCACCTTGGGAATGCTGAAACCGCATCAAGCCCAACAGCTCAAAGAAGCAGGATTGACCGCTTACAATCACAACCTCGACACCTCCCCCAGCTATTACGAAAAAGTTATCACCAGCCGCACCTACCAGGATCGGCTAGACACCATTAAGGCGGTCAGCGATGCGGGAATTTCGGTTTGTTGCGGCGGCATTGTGGGCATGGGCGAATCACAAACCGATCGGCTTGAATTTCTTGAAGCCTTGTTGAAATTGGATCCGGTTCCTGAATCGATACCGATTAACTCCCTAATTCCGATCGCAGGAACACCCCTAGAAAATGCGCCCCCCATCGACCCGATCGATATGGTGAGAATGATCGCCACCACCCGAATTTTGTTTCCAACCGCGATCGTGCGTCTGACGGCGGGACGATCGGCCATGAGTGACGAATTACAGGCGATGTGTTTCGTGGCGGGTGCGAATTCGATTTTTACTGGACCTGTGCTGTTGACGGCTCCCAATCCCAGTCGCGATCATGATGGGGAACTATTGCAGCGCCTAGGAATGGTCGCAAAGACTAATTAATCGGGCTGGAGATTCCGAAGTTAGTCTGTCAATTTAGCGAGCCAACTTAATAAAATCTGATTGACTTGATCCGGCACCTCATCATGGGGACAATGACCCACCTCAGCGAGGAAGAGTAATTGAACCGCCGGATTAAAATCCACAATCTTTTGAGCAATACTAGGCGGCACAAACTGATCCTTCGTGCCCCAAATCAGCATCATCGGCAACGTCATCTTCGGCAACGCAGACCTGGCGGTATATTCCGGCGGCAATTCCCGCTGACTCATAACCATGGTTGCTAATGCACGGGCCGCATTCCGATCGAATGCCGGAGCCGACAAAATCTCAATTAGTTCTGCATCTAGTCTTGTTTCATCCGTATATGCGCTCTTGACCCACTTCTTAATCACAGCAGGCTGACGGATCCAGCGAAAAAATGGCACAAAAATTGGCGGCCAAGTTATCACCCGTTTCACCAGCTCGCCGATCGGCTGGGTCAATGCCTTAACAGAAGATGGAAACGACACCGCCGAAAAATCCGGTAAATTCAACCAAGCGATCGCCCTCACCATATCTGGATGTTTCGCCGCCAACCCCAGCCCCACCACAGAACCCAGAGAATTTCCCACCACCACCACATCTCGCCCAATCACCTGTCTCACAAAATCAAACAACTGCTCCACCCACAACGCCGTCCCATACACCGTACTGTCCTTATCCGATGCGCCAAACCCCAGTAGATCGATCGCATACACCGATCGATCGACACTCAACGGTCCAACATTCGATCGCCAATGCCGCACCGATGCCCCAAATCCATGAACAAGCAGCAATGGTGATAGAGATAGCGATGGTGACCGCGACGGAGCTGCGGCTGTGTAGGTATATCGGACGCGATGCCCTCGCCAAATCCATTCTCGATGCACGATGTCTTGCTCCTCCCCAGGCTCTAGGGGAAAATCCTACAATTCTTATAACTTTATTCTCACACCTAGACCCAGGAATTGGGTACTATAGAGGGCACAGGTTGAACTAGTTTTAGTCCTGTCAGGTTTTATTCACTATGTCCAATTCACAAAATGGTGCCCGTGTCGGAAAGAGAACCCAGACGATTTAATCGCGATCTCCCCATGATCAACGAACGTATTCGCTTCCCAAAAGTCCGGGTTGTGGGTGTTGACGGTGAACAGTTGGGAATCATGACCTCCCGTGAGGCTCAAACCATTGCAGATGACAAGGAACTTGACCTTGTGCTGGTTAGCGATAAAGCAGACCCACCAGTCTGCAAAATTATTGACCATGGTAAACACAAGTTTGAACAAGAGAAAAAGGCAAAGGAAGCCAAGAAAAAGCAGCATACTGTTGACGTAAAAGAAGTCAAGATGCGCTACAAAATTGAGGAGCACGATTACAAAGTGCGCCTTTCTCAGGCTCAACGTTTCTTGGCGGCCGGAGACAAGGTTAAGGCAACCATCATGTTCCGAGGACGAGAAATTCAGCACAGTGACTTGGCTGAAGTACTACTTAAGCGCATGGCAACAGATCTTCAGGAGGTTGCTGAAATTCAGCAGACTCCCAAAAAAGAAGGTCGGAACATGATGATGCTCATGGCTCCGAAAAAGTAGGCTCCGAAGAGTAATTCCCTTTCATAATCTGTTGCTTCATGGCTTAACCTGAAGTCAATCTGTTAAAAAGCTGGCGATCGCCAGCTTTTTTAATATCATAAACATCTAGATGGGTGCCCAAGTATCTGCATGGGTACCCTAATGATAGTCCTGCGACGATCGGTCTACTCGGCACTTCATCACTTCTCCCTATGACCACCAGTCCAGACCTCGAACGCGACAGTTTATTGAGTCGGGCGCTGCGCGTCATGAATTTGAGATCGGAAGAGTCGGGTCGAACCTTTTGGATGTTTTTGTCCTATGCGGCAACTTCGGTAGGAGTTTTGTGGCTAGAAGCGACCGCCTCCGCACTGTTTTTAGAGCAGTACAGCGCAGACAATCTACCGTTTATTTATTTATCTAGTACCGTTCTCAGTATTTTTCTGGGCTTTCTCTACGGGCTGGTGCAATCGATTATTCCGCTGCGCTGGGTGATTGTTCTGGTGTCGGTGATGATGGCGCTGCCCGTGTTGGCCTTTCAGCAGGGGTTGATGTTACCCGCCGGGGTAACGATCGTTGGATTCTCAGCGTTTAGGGTCGTTGTGTTATGTATGCGTCTGTGGCTTCAGGTCGTCTATGTACTGAATGATACAAATACGACAATTACAGCCAACCAGCTTTTTAATGTACGAGAGCTGCGGCGCACCTATCCACTAATTAGCAGCGGTGTGTTGGTGGCAGATGCAGCCAGTGGTTTTTTATTGCCACTAGTGTCCAGTCGGTTCGGGCTGTCCGGCGTAACGATGGCGGCCTTCAGTATGATGATGTTGGGATCGGTGATCTTGCTCTACATCACCCGGAAGCAGTCTCGATTTTTTGACACCACACTCCGCCGCCGCGAGTCAGCAAATCTGGAATCAGGTCGAGCGCTACAAGGACAGGCGATGAACTATCGCTGGATGCTATTGCTTTTCTTTGTGCTGGCTGAAATGGTTTTTCTGCTGTTGGATTTCCAGTTTTCGAAGGAGCTGGAATTGATGGGGCCGGTGGCGTTTTTAAATCGGCTGGGCCAGACTCAAAATCAAGGCGAGCGGATTGCCAGCTTTTTAGGAATCTTCCAAGGTGTTTTAGGGATTTTTGAATTAGTTGTTCAATGGTTTGCATCGCGATGGGTGATTGAGAAACTGGGGGTGTTTGGCACAACGGGAATCTTGCCGACTTTGATGGCGGCAGTGGGTGGATTGGTGGCCATGCTTAGCACGGTGCCGAGCTTGTTTCCAGCATTTGCTGTAAAGGTGGAAAGCATTGGTTCCGGAGCAACGATTTTTTGGGCTATTGTTCTGTTGAAATTTCTCTACGAGTTGTTTCACTTTACCCTGCTGGCCAGTGTCGGACCCGTCCTGTTTCAGCCCGTCCCTCAAAAATTACGCAATATCGTTCAGACCAGTGTGCGGGGCTATGCCGAACCGATCGCGAATGGGATTATCGGAATTTTATTGCTAGGCTTAATTTCCTTTGGGTGGCAGCAAACTCTAGGAAATTATTGGCGGGGCACAATTTTTATGATTTTAGTGCTGCTGGCAGGCATTTGGCTGGGCGTAATTTATACGCTGCGTCGTCAGTATTCTGAAATTTTGATTTTAAGTGCGCGGCAAGATCTGGTGGCGGGGCGCACCACCAGTGACTCGGCGCTTCGAGAGTTGAAACGCGCCGCCATCAGTGCGCTGAGCCAGCCGGGGATGGAAGAATCTCAAATGGGCTGTGTGGAGTTGTTGCTGCAAGTTGATCCCCAAAGTGCATTGGATATTTTAGTTCCGATGTTGCAACGGCTCCCTGAAGTGGCTAAATGTCGGATTTTGGGCGTGATGCAGCATGAACCTAATGCTGAGTATGCGATCGCCGTCAGCCGTCTGATTACCTCACAGCAACCCGGTCCTGTGGTCGCTGCGGCCCTGCGATACATTTATTATGCGGATCCAGATCGTAGTCTTCAACAATTACTCGATTACCTCAATCCTCAAGCTCCGGTCATGGTTCGGGCAACCGCTTCGGTATTGCTGTTGGAATTTGGGAATCGAGATCAACGCGCTAAAGCCACGAATTTGCTTCGACTGATGTTGACAAATCACAGTCAGGGCGAAAGACAAGCTAGTTGCGCAGCGATTCGTAATCTCAAATATTTACAGGCGCTTCAGCTTTATATCTTAGAAATTGTCAACCAAGAGACGGACTTAGATGTGCGATGTGCAGTTTTAGATGTCGTGGCTGCTACCCATTTTGAGAAATGTTATCCGGCGTTAGTCGATGGATTGCGTCAACCTGAAACTCGCAGTGCAGCGATTAAGGCTTTTATTATTTTAAAGGATGAAGCTTTGCCTCTGCTACAACCTTTAGCTCAAAACTGGCGTGAAAGCGAAGCCGTTCGTACAGCTGCTTGGAATATCATTGGTCAGGTGGGGTCGTCGGAGTCTATTGATTTTTTACTTCAGCAACTTCCGATTCGATGGAATAACGATCGGACCAATATCCTACGTGCCTTGGTCAAAATTCAAAACACAAACGGTACGGATACGATCGCAGATTCCTTGGGTCGGGCTGAAATTGAAGCATTGCTTGAACAGGATTTGATGTTGATTGGTCAGGTGACAGCCGCGATTTTGGACATTATGGGACAGGTCAAGTCACGGGATCTTGAGGAAATGCTGTACCGATCGCTCCAAGGCGTTCAAAATGATGCGATCGATCGTATTTTCTTATTAATGCAGTTTCTCTATGAATCTGAAGCAATTCAGGCGGCGGCCTACAGTCTGAAATCGGGGTTCTCAGACGATATGGCTCAGGGCTTAGAGATTTTAGATACCAAAGTCGATATTCCCCAGAAGCGGGCATTGCTGGTGATTTTGGAGAATAGTATGGCAGTGCACAACAAAGTTTTAGAAGTACCGTCTAGCCAAAAACAAAGCCGACGCAGCAAAAAAAATGCCAAATTAGCAGGTCTACCGCAAACTAAAGCGGCCCGATGGAGACTCAGCCGTCAAGAGCAAATTGGATTAGAACTTCAACTCCAAAGCCTAAGTTCTAGCCTTGACTATCAGCCACTCGAACCCTTCGATCGAATTAAGCAAGTGTTAGATTTGCGGCATTTTCTCTCCGATTGGGTGGTGGCTTGTTGTTTCCATTTAGTGCGATCGGAGGGTTGGGTCTTAGACCGGGAACAAGTGTTGTCAGGATTGCGCGGAGGGAGTAGTTTGTTACGAGAGGCAGCCATGCTGTATCTTTACAATGCCGAACAGCGCGGTCAAATGAAAGGTGCCTTTTTTAAAGTTCTTCCACGAATGCAGAATGATACTGATCCCCTGTTGCGCCGCCAGATTCGCGTATGGATGAAACAGTATCAAATTCGGGCTTCGGGTGTTGAGCCTATTCGCCCAGCCCCTGAAGATGAAGTGGGAGATATCCCCCAGACCGAAATTTTTGGATATCGCCCTTTGAAGTAGCTAAGCAACAAAATAGTTAGATGCTGAACCTTTTTGATCGATTACTGTTAATGCGAAAAGTCGATATGTTTCGAGAACTCCGGGAGGATTTCTTAATCCGTCTGGTGCCTGTCATGGAAGAACGGACGTTTAAGGCTAAACATCAGATTTTTCTACAGAACGAGGAAGGTCGATCGATGTTTATTGTGGCATCGGGCAAGATCAAAATTCATCTAGGCGGGCGGATCTTACAGGAACATTCTCGGGAAGGTTTTTTTGGTGAGATGTCTCTATTTGATGCTGAAATGCGATCGGCCTCAGCCACCACATTAGAAGAAACGGTTTGCCTTGAATTGACCCAGCAACATGTTTTTGCGGCGATCGAAGAAACGCCCGGAATTGCCGTCAATATTATTAAAATTTTGTCCCAACGAATTCGTGTCCTCAACAAAGAAAAACAGGAACTGAATTCGTTAAACGAAAAATTACGATCGACCTCAGGGGAAGACCGATCGCAAATCAAACTCTTAAAGCCTTAGCCCTCTAGAACGTCACCCCTAAGAAGTCAGCAATATGAGCCTTGAAATCTTGGTTAAACTCGTCGCGACCTGAGAACCGATCGCTCTTTTCGGCCCGATGTTCTTCATTTAATTTCCAGCCATAATCAGACGAAAGCCGCAGCTTATTTCCCCAATCTGCGATCGACACCACCAACCGATGAAACGGAGAATTATCTACATCAGGAACTTGGAAGACATAGTTATAGGTGTTTTGACTCGCCGCCGCAACGGTCGAACATTGACCATAGCGATCCTTGAGAATCTGACCAATTTGCTTTGCGAGTTCAGGATTTTCGATTTCCTCTAACGTCTTGACGGCCAGGGTTAATTCAAAATAAAAATCTTCAACGGGGACAAATTCCAACTGCATGACGCGCCTCAACATAACCTCAAAACCGTACATCATCCTATCGAGAAAATGTAACGCAATGTATGAATGGTAAAGAAGTCCTGAGATTTTTCGGGGGATCATGTCTCACTGTTTACAATCGTCCTATCCGCGAAAAATTATTTAATTTATTTGTAGCTTGCTCACCTCACTCCCCTCCCGATACTCATGTTGACAGCTAACTTTCCCTGGCTGACGACGCTCATCCTATTTCCGATCGCAGCGTCGCTCTTGCTCCCGATAATTCCTGATAAAGATGGGAAAACGGTTCGCTGGTATGCCCTGACGGTCGGGCTAATTAATTTTGTGATGACAGTTGCAGCCTTCTGTGTGGGGTTCGACTTCCACGATGCTGGAATGCAGCTCTTTGAACGCTATCCTTGGGTGCCGCAGCTTGATCTGAACTGGTCGGTTGGAGCGGATGGGTTGTCGATGCCGCTCATTATTTTGACCAGCTTTATCTCGACCTTGGCAATTTTGGCCTCTTGGCCCATCACCTACAAGCCAAAGCTGTTTTATTTCTTGATGCTAGTGATGTACGGCGGCCAGATCATGGTCTTTGCAGTGCAGGATATGCTGTTATTTTTCCTGGCTTGGGAACTTGAACTGCTTCCGGTGTATTTAATGCTGTCGATTTGGGGCGGTAAAAAGCGTCTCTATGCTGCGACAAAGTTCATTCTTTACACTGCTGGCGGATCGCTGTTTATTTTGGTTGGGGCGTTGGCGTTGGCTTTTTATGGCGATACCGTTACCTTTGATATGCAAGCCTTGATGGCAAAGGATTATCCGGTGCAGTTCCAGCTCTGGATTTATGCCGCCTTTCTAGTTGCTTACGGAGTTAAGCTACCGATTATTCCGTTGCACACTTGGCTACCGGATGCCCACGGTGAAGCGACGGCTCCGGTGCATATGTTGCTTGCGGGAATTCTGCTGAAAATGGGCGGTTATGCCTTGATTCGGATGAATGTAGAGATGTTGCCAGCGGCCCATGCTGTGTTTGCACCTGCGTTGATTATTTTGGGTGTGATCAATATTATTTATGCGGCGCTCACGTCTTTTGCCCAGCGAAATCTGAAACGGAAAATTGCCTATTCCTCTATTTCTCACATGGGGTTTGTCTTGATCGGCATGGCTTCATTTACAGACTTGGGCATGAGCGGCGCGATTTTGCAAATGGTGTCCCATGGGTTGATTGGGGCGAGTTTGTTCTTTTTGGTCGGGTCAACTTACGATCGGACCCATACCCTGATGTTGGATGAAATGGGTGGAATTGGGCAGAAGATGCCGCGAATTTTCTCTATGTTCACCGCTTGTTCCCTTGCGTCGTTGGCATTGCCGGGAATGAGTGGCTTCGTGGCTGAGCTAATGATTTTCATTGGGTTTGCAACCAGTGATGCCTATTCGCTGACGTTCCGAATTATCATGGTTATCCTAGCGGCGATCGGAGTCATTCTAACCCCGGTCTATTTGTTATCGATGCTGCGGGAGATTTTCTACGGTCCTGAGAATAAAGAACTCACGTCTCACGAAGCGCTAATTGATGCCGAACCTCGCGAGGTCTTTATCATTGCCTGTTTGCTAGTTCCTATTATTGGAATTGGCTTTTATCCCAAGCTTTTGACTCAAATTTATGACACTACAACGTCGCAAATTGTGGCTCGAATTCGGGGAAGTAATCCGGTGTTAATTGCTCAGAAAGCCGCAACAACCGCTTCGGCGGAGTCGGCTCCGGTATTGCGATAAGTCTGATTTTATCGGTTGTTAGTGTGGGATTGGGATTGGTTGATCTGTACGATCGGCTGATCCCAGTCATCGAAATCTCCGTGAAACCCCGCCGTTTTAGGGCGGGGAGGTAGAGGAGCGTCAGCTTTGCTGGCACACCATGTTTACTTAAAACTAAACAGTTAA
>JAYVUU010000229.1:0-5433 GCA_043787635.1 Synechococcales cyanobacterium
TTAACTGTTTAGTTTTAAGTAAACATGGTGTGCCAGCAAAGCTGACGCTCCTCTACCTCCCCGCCCTAAAACGGCGGGGTTTCACGGAGATTTCGATGAAAAAATCACAGACGACTTCGTTGTGGGGACAGCTTGAGTTGCCCGATGGTGCACTGTTTGGGACTGATGGCATTCGCGGAAAGGCGGGGGATTTGCTGACGGCGGCGTTGGCGATGCGGGTTGGCTATTGGGCGGGGCAGGTGCTACGGGAAGTGTCGGGAGATCATGCGCCTGTGGTGTTGGGACGTGATTCTCGGAATTCTAGTGACATGCTAGCGACAGCGCTATCGAGTGGATTGACCTCAGCGGGTCTGGATGTGTGGGATTTGGGCATGTGTCCGACCCCGATCGTCGCCCATGTGGCGAGTACGACGGCGGCGATCGGCGGCGTGATGATTTCGGCGAGTCACAATCCGCCGGGAGACAATGGCGTTAAGTTTTTTGGGGCGACGGGCAGCAAGCTAGAACTAGATTTACAACAGCGCATCGAGCAAGCCCTTCGAGGCAAACTGCATATTGAATCAACCCATGGCGATAATGTGTGGGGCCAGCATATCTATCGGCCTGAGCTACTGAACGGGTATTTGAGTCATGTGGTTGCGCCGTTAATTCAGGAGTCTGCAACGCCCTTTGTGGGCTTGAAAATCGTGTTGGATTTGGCGTGGGGGGCAGCGACTCGGACGGCGGTGGATGTGTTTGATAAATTAGGGGCGAAGGTGATTGCGCTGCATGAGAGTCCGAATGGCGATCGGATTAATGTAAATTGCGGCTCGACCCATTTAGGAAATTTGCGAGATGCGGTGAAGTTGCATGATGCAGATTTTGGGGTGGCATTCGATGGGGATGCCGATCGGGCGCTATGTGTCGATAGTCAGGGCCGGACGGTAGATGGCGACTATATTTTGTATTTTTGGGGAAAACAGCTTTTGGAGCGGGGGCAATTGCCGGATGCGACGATTGTGTCTACGGTGATGTCAAATTTGGGGTTTGAACGGGCTTGGAAAAAGTTGGGGGGAACCTTGATTCGGGCTTCAGTGGGTGATCAATATGTCCATGCAGAAATGGTGTCAACGGGGGCGGCGTTGGGTGGTGAACAGTCGGGTCACATCTTATGTCCGAGTTTTGGGGTGAGCGGCGATGGGTTGATGACGGCGTTGCATGTGGCGGATTTGGTGCAGCAGTCGGGCGGAAGTTTGTCAGACTTGGTGGATCAGAGTTTTCAGACCTATCCCCAGATTTTGCGCAATGTTCGGGTAAACGATCGGACCACACGGCTCAATTGGCAACGTTGTCAGCCTGTGATGGACGCGATCGAGGCGGCGGAGTCAGCGATGGGGGATGAGGGGCGAATTTTGGTCAGAGCTTCAGGGACGGAGCCTGTGATTCGGGTAATGGTGGAGGCGCAGACGATGGCGATGGTGAATGAATGGACGGATAAACTAGTGGCGCTGATAGAACACCATTTGGCTGACTAGGAGCGGGGAGTACTTTAGGCTTTTTGTTGGGTTTGGGATACGGCAAAGGATACGGCAAGCCATATCCCTACGGTTTCTGAAATTTGGATTGGTGGGGACACGGGTTGTCATGTCCCAGACCTAGTGAAAAGATCGAATGAATTTAACCGATCGTGTTAAATTTTCATTCCCTAATCAAACCCCAGCAAGTCGAAGATTTCACGATCCTTTAAGGGTTCAACACTCAACGGGGTCACATCATCTAGCATGGCTTTCGCTAGCTTCAGGTATTCCTGTTGTACTGCCAAAACTTCCGGTTCTGGGTCCATTTCAAACACCGTGCATTTCTTTAAACGGCTCTTGCGAATTGCATCCACAGTGCGGAAATGTGCCAGGGTTTTGAGACCGACCCGATCGTTGAACTTATCAATTTGATCCGTGTCTTCACTACGATTCGCAATGATGCCCCCTAGGCGAACGCGGTAGTTTTTGGCTTTGGATTGAATGGCGGCCACAATCCGATTCATTGCAAAAATAGAATCAAAATCGTTAGCTGTGACAATTAAACAATAGTGCGCATGTTGCAACGGAGCCGCAAATCCACCGCACACGACATCACCCAAGACATCGAAAATCACAACGTCGGTGTCTTCAAGTAAATGATGTTCTTTCAACAGCTTTACAGTTTGACCCGTGACATATCCACCGCAGCCCGTTCCCGCAGGAGGACCACCCGCTTCAATGCACATGACTCCGTTGTACCCTTCAAACATAAAGTCGTTAGGCTGCAATTCTTCAGAGTGGAAATCTACTGTTTCTAGAATATCAATCACCGTGGGAACCATTTTCTTGGTCAGGGTGAAGGTGCTGTCATGCTTAGGGTCGCAGCCGATTTGTAGGACGCGCTTACCTAGGTGGGAAAAGGCTGCGGACAAATTGGAAGAAGTGGTTGATTTGCCAATGCCGCCCTTACCATAAACGGCGATTACCAATGCCCCTTCAATTTTCATGCCGGGGTCTTGAAACACCTGCACGCTGCCGTCGCTGTCATCGCATTTCGTGATTGAAGGGGGATGTGCGTTTAAAACTACCATTTGTAAGCTCCTAATTTTGAATTCTGAATCCGTCAAGGTTTGAATAAACTAAAGCCGATTTGCTAAGCCTATTGACCAATCTGTGCTTTTGCTTCGTAAAGGGTGTCAATCGTAATGGCGGTAATGCCCCGATCGCTGGCAAACTTTTCGGTATTTCGTTTCACCTTACCCCGGACAAAGAACGGAATCTTTTTCAACTCCGCGTCCCCATCCACGGTCCAGTGCGTTCCCGGCAATTCAGCTACCGCCGTTGATTCCGATCGGGATCCCGTTACGATCGAAGGCTCTCCCACCGAGGTCAAATTGTCGATCGGGGCTTCGGATGTTTTTGTATCCGTATGGGGTGCCGTGTGCAAATGGCTCATATGACCTTCTGCAAATTCAAAGTCTTCGCGGAACATGCCGATCAAATGCTCCTCTAGACCCATCATCAACGGATGCACCCAACTATCAAAAATCACGTTTGCTCCTTCCCAGCCCATTTGAGGGGAATAGCGAGCAGGGACATCTTGAACGTGAATCGGGGCCGAAATCACGGCGCAGGGAATCCCCAGACGTTTGGCGATATGGCGTTCCATCTGGGTTCCTAGGACCAGTTCTGGCGAACATTCTGCGACTTTTTCCTCGACTGCAAGGTAATCATCACTGATCACCGCTTCGAGACCGTGCTTTTTCGCGACTTCCCGCACTTCCCGCGCAAATTCCCGGCTGTAGGTGCCGATGCCCACGAGGGTAAATCCAAGCTCTTCCGTGGCAATCCGTGCAGATGCTAAGACATGAGTTCCATCGCCAAAGATAAATACGCGTTTACCTGTCAGATAGGTGGAGTCTACCGACCGGGAATACCAGGGCAACCGCGAAGCTCCCGGTTCTGCACCTGATGAAATCCGCGCCGCATCCCACGCGCCTAAGGTGTCTGCCTGCGATCGTTCCAAGGCCGCACTGACATCGATGTTGGCTACTTTGCCAATTTCCGCAATGAAATCACGGGTTGCCCCGACTCCGATTGGCACTGTTCTCACCGTTGGCTGCCCAAAGCTGCGGTTTAACCAGTTGCAGGTCGTGAGGGCGATTTCGGGATAGAGGCAAATATTAAAATCTCCATCCGGAATACGTTTGAGATCGTCGGGGGTCGAACCCATGGGCGCAATCACATTCACATCCACACCAATTTCCGCTAGCAACTTAATTACTTCGCGAATATCGTCTCGGCACCGGAAGCCCAGCGCGGTCGGTCCAATGATGTTGGCTTTGGGACGGACTTGAGGATCTCGATCGGGGCGTTTGGTTCCGGGGGCTGGAACAGCGGGCAATAGTAGGGTGCGAACCAGTTGATACAGCGTCTCACTGGCTCCCCAGTTTTCCTTTTTAGAATAGGCAGGCAGTTCTAAACCCACCACGGGAATCGGCAGTCCCATACTTTTGGCAAGTCCACCCGCTTGATCTTGGATTAATTCTGCCGTGCAGCTTTCTCCAACTAACATCACCTGGGGCTTAAACCGATCGTAGGCTTCTGCAACAGACGTTTTTACCATTTCTGCGGTGTCGCCCCCTAGATCCCTCGCCTGAAACGTGGTGTAGGTGACAGGAGGTCGTCGATCGCGCCGTTCAATCATCGTAAACAATAAGTCTGCGTAGGTGTCACCCTGGGGCGCATGAAGAACATAATGCACGCCCTCCATCGCTGTAGCAATCCTCATCGCACCCACATGAGGCGGTCCTTCGTAAGTCCACAGGGTCAATTCCATAGGTTTAGGGTCTGGGTAGGGGTTGGTTTGAGTTTGGGAGTCAGCTAGAAATTAAACAGTTAGCCTGCTGCGCCGATCGAAGGGACGGGCGAACAATTCGGCCAAATCAGCCGCTTGGTCGTAGCCATGGAGCGGGGAAAAGACCAGTTCGATTGACCATTTCGTCGCCATGCCTTCCGCTTCTAACGGATTGGCCAACCCTAGTCCACACACGGTGATGTCGGGACGGGCTGCACGACAGCGATCGAGTTGTTTCTCTACATCCTGACCTTCAGAAATCATCGTCCCTTGGGGTAATAATTTAATTTCCTGAGCCATGAGCAAGCGATCGATATAGGGGGTTCCCACTTCCACTAGTTCCATGCCGCATTCCCGCGATAGAAATCGGGCAATCGGAATCTCTAGTTGGGAATCTGGAAACAGGAAGGCTTTGCGACCATTTAGCAGTTGTTTATATCGCTCTAGAGCAGTCTTGGCACGGGTTGCCGCTGGAGCGATCGCCGCTTCAAACCGATCGGGATCAATCTTCCAGGCATCGGCTGCGGTGCGCAACCATGCGGTCGTGCCTTCAATGCCAAATGGATAGGGCGACGGCAACAGCTCGGCTCCTCGACTGATCAACGATCGGACGGTTTCACTCAGAAATGGCTGAGCGAGCAACAGCTTTGTCCCTTTGCCCACAGGCGGCAAATTCGCGGCACGGCGCGGCGGAAAGAAGGACACCGGACCAATCCCCAGTTGATCAAAGAGCCGTTTAAATTGATCCTCGACTACATCGGCAAGGCTGCCAACAATCATCAGGCGTGGTTCATCGGTTGGGCTGGCGGGCAACACGGGAACCATGGACCCCAGACAAGCATCTTCGCCCTGGGTAAAGGTGGTTTCGATGCCACTGCCGGAATAGTTGAGAATCCGAACCTTAGGGAAGAACCGATGATTCAGGCGCTCGGCAGCCTTTGCCAAATCCAGCTTAATCACTTCAGAAGGGCAGGATCCCACTAAGAACAGGGTTCCAATATCAGGGCGACGACCGAGGAGCTGATCGACTACCCGATCGAGTTCATCGTTAGCATCGACTAACCCGGCTAGATCCCGTTC